>NZ_CP090423.1:2635555-2965000 GCF_023518235.1 Stenotrophomonas maltophilia | reverse complement strand
TGCGAAGGTGGATTGAGAAGTCCGCTGGAGGTATCGGAAGTGCGAATGCTGACATGAGTAACGATAATGCGGGTGAAAAACCCGCACGCCGAAAGCCCAAGGTTTCCTTGCGCAACGTTAATCGGCGCAGGGTGAGTCGGCCCCTAAGGCGAGGACGAAAGTCGTAGTCGATGGGAAGCAGGTTAATATTCCTGCACCTCGCGTAAGTGCGATGGAGGGACGGAGAAGGTTAGGTGTACCAGGCGTTGGTTGTCCTGGGGAAAGGCGGTAGGTTTGGATCTTTGGCAAATCCGGGATCCTCTAAGACCGAGCACCGAGACGAGCCTTTATGGCGAAGTCACTGATACCACGCTTCCAGGAAAAGCTCCTAAGCTTCAGCTTACGCAGACCGTACCGTAAACCGACACAGGTGGGTAGGATGAGAATTCTCAGGCGCTTGAGAGAACTCGGGTGAAGGAACTAGGCAACATGGCACCGTAACTTCGGGAGAAGGTGCACCCTTTTTGGTGGCTCGTGCGAGCTATAGCTGAAGAGGGTCGCAGTAACCAGGCCGCTGCGACTGTTTATCAAAAACACAGCACTCTGCAAACACGAAAGTGGACGTATAGGGTGTGACGCCTGCCCGGTGCTGGAAGGTTAATTGATGGGGTCAGCCGCAAGGCGAAGCTCTTGATCGAAGCCCCAGTAAACGGCGGCCGTAACTATAACGGTCCTAAGGTAGCGAAATTCCTTGTCGGGTAAGTTCCGACCTGCACGAATGGCGTAACGACAGCGGCGCTGTCTCCACCCGAGACTCAGTGAAATTGAAATCGCTGTGAAGATGCAGCGTTCCCGTGGCAAGACGGAAAGACCCCGTGAACCTTTACTATAGCTTTACACTGAACGTTGAGTTCGTCTGTGTAGGATAGGTGGGAGGCTATGAAACTGTGGCGCTAGCTGCAGCGGAGCCATCCTTGAAATACCACCCTGTCGTGCTTGACGTTCTAACCTGGGCCCATTATCTGGGTCGGGGACCGTGTATGGTGGGTAGTTTGACTGGGGCGGTCTCCTCCTAAAGAGTAACGGAGGAGCTCGAAGGTACGCTCAGCGCGGTCGGACATCGCGCACTGTGTGCAAAGGCATAAGCGTGCTTGACTGCAAGATCGACGGATCAAGCAGGTAGGAAACTAGGACTTAGTGATCCGGTGGTTCTGTATGGAAGGGCCATCGCTCAACGGATAAAAGGTACTCCGGGGATAACAGGCTGATACCGCCCAAGAGTTCATATCGACGGCGGTGTTTGGCACCTCGATGTCGGCTCATCACATCCTGGGGCTGTAGTCGGTCCCAAGGGTATGGCTGTTCGCCATTTAAAGTGGTACGCGAGCTGGGTTCAGAACGTCGTGAGACAGTTCGGTCCCTATCTGCCATGGGCGTTGGAGATTTGAGAGGGGCTGCTCCTAGTACGAGAGGACCGGAGTGGACGAACCTCTGGTGTTCCGGTTGTCACGCCAGTGGCATTGCCGGGTAGCTATGTTCGGAAGCGATAACCGCTGAAAGCATCTAAGCGGGAAGCGCGCCTCAAGATGAGATCTCCCGGGGCACAAGCCCCCTGAAGGAACCATGTAGACTACGTGGTTGATAGGTCAGGTGTGTAAGTACAGCAATGTATTGAGCTAACTGATACTAATGATCCGTGCGGCTTGACCATATAACCTCAAGTTGCCTTGGCTTTACGACAGCGTCGTAAGAGCATCCAAGTGCACGCTACGTCACAAGAACTATGCGAGGCTGGCGCCTTGTCCCATCGGGACGAGGGCGACTCTCCAAAAGCCTCCCTGGTGAAATTAGCGCTGTGGAACCACCCGATCCCATCCCGAACTCGGAAGTGAAACGCAGCTGCGCCGATGGTAGTGTGGCTCAAGCCATGCGAGAGTAGGTCATCGCCAGGGTTTATACCCAAAAACCCCGCTGCACATGCAGCGGGGTTTTTTCTTATTAAGTGAAGGCACTGCTTTTCCGGGTACCTTCCGCCCCAAGGGCAAGATCGCGAGCTGGCGCTGCAAGCGCTGCTGCAACCGTCTCCCTGGTGAAATTAGCGCTGTGGAACCACCCGATCCCATCCCGAACTCGGAAGTGAAACGCAGCTGCGCCGATGGTAGTGTGGCTCAAGCCATGCGAGAGTAGGTCATCGCCAGGGTCTACACCCAAAACCCCGCTGCTCATGCAGCGGGGTTTTTCTTTGTGCGCAGGAACGATCGTGGTTGCCGGCCAGCGGCCGGCACAACCCGTGAGGCGATACCGGTGATGGGGCCATGCAATGCAGCCGGCAGTGGTTGTCGGTAGATCCACGCCATGCGTGGATGGAAAAAGGTGCCAACCAAGGTTGGCACCCTCCCATGGCGGAGCGCGCAAAAAAGAAGCGGCGCCCCGTGGGGCGCCGCCTGGACTTGAACCACGTTCAGTCGAGCAAGCTCGACGCTACGGGGCTGCGGTCTTGTCTTTCATCATGGCGTCGCGGGCCGCCTTGAACGGGTTGCCCTCGTACCAGTTCGGCCAACGATCGCCGCCGGCCAGCTCCTTGCCGACGCCATACATCAGCTGCAGGTCTTCCACGGTGCCGTCCAGCTTCCAGGTGGCAGCGTCGAACTCATCCTTCGGGCCGTGGTAACGGTTGGCACCGTAATCGGCAGCAGCCTTGCGACCTGCCTCCACGCCACCCTCGCGCAGGTCTTCGCCACCATCGGCGTACAGCGCCGGCACGCCGGCCTTGGCGAAGTTGAAGTGGTCCGAACGGAAGTAGAAGCCGCTCTGCACCGAGGTCTCGCCGTGCAGGGTGCGGTCCTGTGCGGCGGCCAGCGGCTTGAGGATGTCTTCCAGCTCCGAGCTGCCGAAACCGGTCACCGTCACGTCCTTGGCACGGCCGGCCACCGACATCGCATCGATGTTGATCACGCCGGCAATCTTGTCCAGCGGGAAGGTCGGGTGGGCGACGTAGTACTTCGAACCCAGCAGGCCCGACTCTTCCAGGGTCACGGCCAGGAACACCACCGAACGCTCCGGCTTCGGATCCTGGTGGGCCATGGCCTCGGCCACCTCGAGAATGCCGGCCACGCCGGTCGCATTGTCGACGGCGCCGTTGTAGATGTTGTCGCCGGTCTCACCCTCGTGCTTGCCCAGGTGATCCCAATGGGCCATGTACAGCACGGCCTCATCGGCGCGCTTGCTGCCCGGCAGCACGCCCACCACGTTGCGCGACTGCTTCTGTGCAATCTGGCTCTTCAGATCAACCGCAGCGGTAGCCTTCAGCGGCACCGGCTTGAAGCCACGCTTGCTGGCGTCCTTGTAGGCCTGCGCCAGGTCCAGGCCTGCACCGGCAAACAGCGCCTTGGCCGCGTCGGCACTCAGCCAGCCCTGCACCGGGATGCGCGCATCCGGATCGTCCTTGGCCGGCAGGTCGTACTGCGGGCCGGCCCAGGAATTCTTCACCACGTCCCAGCCATAGGACGCGCCGGCAGTGTCGTGCACGATCAGTGCGGCGGCAGCACCCTTGCGCGCGGCTTCCTCGAACTTGTAGGTCCAGCGCCCGTAGTAGGTCATGCGCTTGCCGTCGAACAGCTTGGCGTCATCGACGTGGAAGCCCGGGTCGTTGACGAACATGACCACCGTCTTGCCCTTCCAGTCCTGGCCGGCGTAGTCGTTCCACTTCTGTTCCGGCGCGTCGACGCCATAGCCGACGAACACCAGGTCACTGGCGTCGACCTTGACTTCGGCCTGGCCGGTGCGGGTGCCGACCACCATGTCGGTGCCGAACTTCAGCTCGGTGGTCTTGCCACCCTGGGTGATCTTCAGCACGGTCGAGGCATCGGCCGTGGTCTCGGTCATCGGGACATCCTGGAACCAGCTGTCGCCGTTGCCGGGCTGCAGGCCGATGCGCTGCATCTGGTCGCGGATGTAATTGACCGTCAGTTCCTCGCCCTTGCTGCCCGGCGAGCGGCCCTCGAACTCATCCGAGGCCAGGGTCTTGACCATCTCGGCGAAGTCGCCGGCGTTGATCTCCGGCGAGAACGAATGGGCCGTCGGCGTGGTGGTGGTGGCAGCGGCGTCGGTGGCCGGCGCAGGTGCCGGAGTGTCTTCGCCTTTGCAGGCACTGAGCGCGGCCGCAGCGGCCAGGCACAGGAGGAGTTTGCGGGGCATCGTCGATTCCTGGGAAACAAAGGGCGGCCGCACGCCTTGCGCGACCGGTGTCAGCGAGTATCACCGAACCTGGGAGGGCCGGTGCGCTCAGTCCGCCGGGGCGGTTTCGGTGTCGAACGGGATCGGTTCGGCGCCGGTGACCGGCCCGATCCGTGCGGTGCGGTGTACGTACAGCACCACATCACGCTCGAACTGCAGGGGACCGTTGACCACGGCATTGGGGCCGACAATCACGCGCGGCTTGCGGCTGGCGGTCAGCGAGACGCTGAAGTTCGGCTTGCGCACATGCACACCGCCGTTGACCTGTGAGCCGATGCCGACGGTGATGTCACCGTTGACGGTCTCCACGTCCTTGCCGATGCGGCTCTCGACCAGGCCGATACCGCCGTTGACGGTCTCGACACCGCCTTCGATCTGGCTGCCGCGGTCGGCGAAGATGCTGCCGTTGACGGTGCTGACACTGCCGTTGGCGATCACCTCACGGCCCAGCCGCACGCCGCCGTTGACGGTCTCGATCTTGCCGGTGCGGGCGCGGTCGGCGACCTTCACCCCGCCGTTGACGGTGTCAATGCTGCCGGTCTCGACGCCTTCGCCGACCCGGATGCCGCCGTTGACGGTGTCCAGCTTGCCGTAGCGCTGGCCGGGTTCGACGCTGATGCTGCCGTTGACCTTGCTGATGTTGTCCTGCGCCGCCACCGGCGCGGCGACCAGCAATACGCCCAACAGCAACGGAATGGAAAGAGTGTTCATGGCGCCCTCGATGGAAGTGCGGCTGGCAGGCCGCGTGCGGAGATGTCACCATTCCCCAGTACCCCCTGCAACTGCCTGAAGTCACTGGAAAGCCCTTGCGCGACAACGTCTTCCCATCACGCCAACCTCACATCGCCGCGGCACGTGGCGGGCGCTGGCTGCTGTTGGGGCTGGCCCTGATGCTGGCCGTGCCGCTTCCCGGTGCCGCACAGACCACCCGTGAGACCGAGCGCAAGCTGCAGAAGCTGCGCAACGAGCTGAAGGATGTCGCGCAGGAACGGCGGCAGATCGAAGGGCAGCGTGGGCAGGCGTCGCGGCAACTGCGCGAGGCCGACGAGAAGGTGGCGCGCAGTGGCCGGGCACTGGCACAGACCGAAACGGCACTGCGCGAGCAGAACCAGGCACTGGTTGAGGCCGAGCGCCGCCGCAGCAGCCTGCAGGCCAATCTGGCCCAGCAGCATCGCGAGCTGGCCGGCCTGCTGCGTGCGGCCTACCAGCTGGGCAGCCATGCACCGCTGAAGCTGTTGCTGTCACAGGACACCGTGGCCGATGCCAACCGTGCGCTGGCCTATCACCGCTATCTGCAGCGCGAGCGGGCGCAGCGCATCACCACGCTGACCGCCGACCTGAAGGAACTGGAAGGGCTGCAGACGCAGATTGCCGAGCACCAGCAGAAACTGCAGAGCACCCAGCGCGACCAGAAGCAGCAGGCGGCGACGCTGGCGGCCGATCGTCGCGATCGCGCGCAGACCGTGGCCTCGCTGGACGAGCGCTTCAAGGACCGGCGCGAGAAGGAACAGGCGCTGGGCCAGGATGCCAAGGCGCTGGAAACGTTGCTGGCCAATCTGCGTGCCGCTGCGGCCCGCGCAGAAGCCGAACGCCGTGCTGCGGCCCGTCGCGCGGCAGCGGAGAAGGCGGCTGCCGAGAAGGCCGCGCGGCAGGCGAAGGCGGAAGGGCGTCCACCACCGCCGACCAAGGTGCCGCCTGCGGTGGCTTCGGCCCCGGCGCCGAAGGTCGGGGGCCTGGGCTGGCCGCTGTCGGGCAATCTGTTGGCCCGCTACGGTGGCAAGCTGCCCGATGGCCGTACCAGCAGCGGTGTGCTGATCGGGGCACCGGCCGGCAGCACCGTCACGGCGGTGGCCGATGGCACCGTGGTGTTCTCCGACTGGATGACCGGCTACGGCATGATCCTGATCGTTGACCACGGCAATGGCTACATGAGCCTGTACGCGCACAACGACACGCTGCTGAAGGATGCCGGGGCCCGGGTCAGCCGCGGCGATGCCGTGGCCAAGGTGGGCAATTCCGGCGGGCAGGGCGTCACGGCGCTCTACTTCGAGCTGCGTCGCGGCGGGCAGCCGGTCAACCCGGACAGCTGGCTGCAGCGGCGCTGAACCTGGCCTCGCTGCCAGCGCCGCGGATTCAACGGGAATTTAGCTGTGCTTCGCGCATAATCGCGGCATGTGCCTTGGGCACGATGCCACCGTCGACAGGAGTGATCCATGCGCGCAGCCCGTACCGCCACCCTTTTGCTGGCCCTGTTGCCGGCGCTGTCCTGGGCGCAGCAGACCGCGCCCGCCCCAGCCCAGGAAACCAGTGGGCAGGCGGCGAACAGCGAGGAGGCGGTGACCTCGAAGGTGCCGCTGGAAGAGATCCGCCGCTTCGTGGCTGTGTACAACGCCGTGCGCGCGGCCTATGTCGATCCGGTCGATGACAAGAAACTGATGCAGTCGGCGGTGCGCGGCCTGCTGCTCGACCTCGATCCGCACAGCACCTATTTCAACAAGGAAGATGCGCAGGCCTTCGACGAGCAGGCCAACGGCGCCTATGAAGGCATTGGCGTGGAGCTGCAGCAGCAGCCGGACAACGCCAGCATGAAGGTGATCTCGCCGATCGACGACACGCCGGCGGCCAAGGCCGGCATTCTTGCCGGCGACCTGATCATCGCCATCGACGGCAAGCCGATCAGCGCCATCGATGCCAGTGAACCGCTGCGCGGCCCGGCCGGCAGCAAGGTGGTGCTGACCATCGTGCGCGATGGCAAGCCCAAACCGTTCGATGTCAGCCTGACCCGCCAGACCATCCGCGTGACCAGCGTGCGCAGCCGCCTGCTGGAACCGGGCTATGGCTACATCCGCCTGAGCACCTTCCAGGCTGACACCGGCTCGGATTTCCAGAAGCACGTGCAGCAGTTGCAGAAGCAGTCCGGTGGCCAGCTCAAGGGCCTGGTGCTCGATCTGCGCAGCAACCCGGGCGGGCTGCTGACTGCCGCCGTGCAGGTGGCCGACGATCTGCTCGAGAAGGGCAACATTGTCAGCACCCGTGGTCGTATCAGCATCAGCGATGCGCGCTTCGATGCGACCCCGGGCGACCTGTTGAAGGGCGCACCGGTGGTGGTGCTGGCCGATGCGGGTTCGGCCAGTGCCTCGGAAGTGCTGGCCGGCGCGCTGCGCGACAACAAGCGCGCGCGCGTGGTTGGCAGCCGCACCTTCGGCAAGGGCTCGGTGCAGACCGTGCTGCCGCTGGACAACGGGGATTCGGTGAAGTTGACCACGGCGCGTTATTACACGCCGAGCGGCAAGTCGATCCAGGCTACCGGCATCGTGCCGGATGTTGAATTGAAGCCGGCCGCCACGCCAGCCGACGATGCGTTGCCGGCCAGCCTCAGCGACTACAGCGAAGCGACCCTGCCGGGCCACCTGCGCGGTGACGACGAAGGCACCGAGGGCTATCGCGCCGGCGCGGTGCTGCCGGGCGATGGTCCGATCAACGACGCGCTGGCCGAACTGAAGAACCCGGGTTCGGTGGCTGCGCGGTTGAAGGCCGAAGCGGCCAAGGCGGACGCGGCCAAGGCCGCAAAGGCCGCAGCGGCGAAGCCGGAAGCCAAGCCGGAAGCCAAGCCGGAAGCCAAGCCGGAAGCCAAGCCGGAAGCCAAGCCCGTTCCGACGCCGGCCAAGCCCTGACGGTAGCGCCGGGCCATACCCGGCGGACGAGGCCCGAGCCGAGCAAGCTCGACTCTACGAACGGGCGGGTCAGCGTGGAGACGGCCAGCGGCCGGCACTACCGGGGCGGTCAGAACCCGTGCCGCTTGCGCAGCCGGCGGGCGATCGCTGCCCGCACGTAGACCCCATACACCACGCCGAACACGAAGCCGCCGATGTGCGCCCACCAGGCCACCATGCCGAAGCTGGGGCCGATATGGGCAAACACCACCTGCAGCGCGGCCCACACGCCGATCAACAGGTAGGCCGGGGCGCGCACGAACTCCAGGAACAGGCCGAGCGGAATGACCACGCCCAGCCGAGCGCCCGGGAACAGGGCCAGATAGGCGCCAATCAACGCCGAGACGGCGCCGCTGGCGCCGATGATGATCTGGTCCGGGCTGCCCATGGTGTAGATCGCCACCAGGTTGGACACCGCGCCGCCGACCAGGAACAGCAGCAACAACCGCCACGGCCCCAGTACGCGTTCGGCCGGCAGGCCGAAGATCAACAGGAACACCAGGTTGCCCAGCAGGTGCGACCAGTCCGCGTGCAGGAACAGGGCGGTGAACAGGCGCAGCACGCTGCCGTCCTGCAGGGTCGCCCACCAGTCCAGCGGGTGGGTCAGGCCGGTGGACAGCGCGCCCCAGTCCAGCCAGAGACTGCTGCGGGCATCGTCCGGGCGCGAGATCGACCACAGGAACGCCAGCCACAGTGACGCAAAAAGCACGGGCGTGGCCCAGCGCAGGGCCGTCTTCTTGCGCGACGGGAGGGAGACGAACATGGGCAGTAGCCTAGCGTGACGGCGCCTGGGGCGGGGATTGTCCTGTTCAGCTTTTGAGGCGGAAAAAGCGCCGGCGCTGTTATTGTTTCATTAACAGCTCTGGGTAATACTCGCATACGGCGTCGTATGTCGGGAGGGGAATCCGGCGCGCTTCGAAGGGCCCTCCGGGGCTGGTCGGGCGCAGGCGCACTCAGAGCAACATCACCGCTTACCGGAGAGAGAACTACGATGCAAACCGCTTCCACCATTGCCCGTCTGACCCTGCTGGCCGTCGGCGTTGCCGGTGCGCTGGCCGCTGCTGACGCCAACGCTGCCGCCTTCCAGCTGAAGGAAAACAGCGCCAAGGGCCTGGGCCGTGCGTTCGCCGGCTCCACCTCGACCGAAGGTGACGCCTCGGTCATCGCCACCAACCCGGCTTCGATGCGCCTGCTCGATGGCACCATGCTGCAGGGCGACGTCAGCGCCATCAGCTTCGGCGCCAAGTTCCGCGGCCAGGGCCAGTACGGCAACGGCGCGCCGATCTCGGGTGGCAACGGCGGCGACGCCGGCATGATCGCCCCGGTTCCGGCCGCCTACTTCCACATTCCGTTCGGCGAGAACGACAACATGCACTTCGGTGCGTCGCTGACCGTGCCGTTCGGCTTCAAGACCGAATACGACCGCGACTGGGTCGGCCGCTACAACGGCGTCAAGACCGAGCTGCAGGCGATCGATCTGGGCGTGGCGTTCTCCTATGACGTCAACCCGTACCTGTCGTTCGGTGCGTCGGTGTTCGCCGAGCGTCTGAACGTCGACCTGACCAGCGCGGTCGATACCGGCACCGCCATCAACGCCACCGCCCAGCGCACGGCTGCCAAGCGCGTGCTTGATGCGGGCGGCACGCCTGCCCAGGCGGCTGCCGCCTCGCAGGCCGCTGCCCGCCAGATGGCCCAGCTTGGCTTCTCGCCGGGTACCGCCGATGGCTTCCTGCGCATCAAGGGCGATGAAGTGTCGGTGGGTTACACCCTGGGCATGACCGTCACCCCGGTGGAAGGCACCAACATCGCCTTCAGCTACCGCTCGCAGGTCAAGCACAAGATCAACGACGGCACCGCCGACTTCACCATTCCGGGTAACGCCCAGGCCTTCCTGGCCTCGACCGCGCCGGGTACCTTCATCGACAGCAACGGCCGTGCCTCGATCACCCTGCCGGCCAGCGCTACCGTGGGCTTCACCCACCGCGTGAATGACCAGTGGCAGATCATGGCCGAGGTGACGCGCACCGCGTGGAGCAAGTTCGACCAGGTCGTTGTCGATTACGACTCCAACCAGCCGGACAGCGTGCTGCCGTTCCACTACCGCGACACCACCTTCGCGTCGATCGGTACCGATTTCCGCGTGAACGACAAGCTGACCCTGCGCGGCGGCCTTGCCTACGACCAGACCCCGACCACCGATGCCCACCGCGACGTGCTTGTGCCGGACACCACCCGCAAGTGGCTGTCGCTCGGCATGACCTACGCCGCTTCGGACAAGATGGAATACAGCGTGGGTTACACCCACCTGTTCACCAAGGACCCGAACGTCAACTCGACCTCGGCCACGGCCAACACCGTGACCGGCAAGTACAAGGTCAGTGGCGACGTGCTGGCGGCTTCGATGCAGTACAAGTTCTGATCCGGGCGATTGCCTGACGCAGGACACGGAGGGCCCCGCGCAAGCGGGGCCTTTCGTTTTCCAGGCGCGGATCCATGACAATAGGGCGATGAACCTGTCCGACCCGAACTTCCAGCTGGAGCTGGCCGCCAACATCGCCGTCGCCGGCTCGATCCTGCTGGCCGGACGCAACAACGTGCACACCTGGTGGCTGGGCATCGTCGGCTGCGCGCTGTTCGCTGCGGTGTTCGAGCGTTCGCACCTGTACGCGGACATGGTGCTGCAGTTCTTCTTCATCGCCATCAGCGTGCTGGGCTGGTGGCAGTGGCTGCGGGGCGACCACGGTGCGCCGCTGCCGATCACCGCGCTGCGTCCGCGCGCGTGGGCCTGGCTGGCACCGTTGGCGGTGGTGGCCACCTTCGGCTACGGCTGGATGCTGACCCGCCTGACCCATGCCTATGCGCCGTACATCGATTCGGCGGTGCTGGTGCTGAGCGTGATCGCGCAGATCCTGATGATGCGGCGCAAGCTGGAGTCGTGGTGGGTGTGGCTGCTGGTCAACTCCATTGCGGTGCCGCTGTATTACAGCCGCGGCCTGCATCTGACCTCGATCCTGTACGTCGGCTTCTGGATCAATGCGCTGGTGGCGCTGCGCCATTGGCGCAAGCTGATGCGGGCGTAGAGCCGAGCCCTACCGTTCAAGCCGAGCATGGGCTCGGTTCTACAGGAAACAAGGCACAAAAAACCCCGCGTTCGCGGGGTTTTTCGCTTGCCGCATGACGCCTGGGATCAGTCGCCCAGGGTCAGCAGCGAGGCGTTGCCGCCGGCGGCGGTGGTGTTCACCGTCACCGTCTTTTCGGTGGCGAAACGCAGCAGGTAGTGCGGGCCGCCGGCCTTCGGGCCGGTGCCGGACAGACCCTGGCCGCCGAACGGCTGCACGCCGACCACCGCACCGATCTGGTTGCGGTTGACGTAGACGTTGCCGACGTGGACGCCGTTGCTGATGCGGTCAACGGTCTCGTCGATGCGCGAATGCACGCCCAGGGTCAGGCCGTAGCCGGTGGCGTTGATCTGCTCGATCACCGCATCGAGCTGGTCGCCCTTCCAGCGGATCACGTGCAGGACCGGCCCGAAGATTTCCTTGTGCAGCTGGCCCAGGTCCTTCAGCTCGTACGCACGCGGCGCGAAGAAGGTGCCGTTGGCGGCTTCGGGGGACAGCTCGGCGGCGGCGATCAGGCGTGCTTCGCGGTCCATGCGCGCGGCGTGGTCCTGCAGGATCTTCAGCGCGTCGGCGTCGATCACCGGGCCGACGTCGGTGGACAGCAGGCCGGGGTTGCCGACCTTCAGTTCCTTCATCGCGCCGGCCAGCATGGTCATCACCTTGTCGGCGATGTCGTCCTGCACGAACAGCACGCGCGCGGCCGAGCAGCGCTGGCCGGCGGAGGTGAAGGCCGAACCGATGGCATCCTTGACCAGCTGTTCCGGCAGCGCCGAGGAGTCGGCGATGAAGGCGTTCTGGCCACCGGTCTCGGCGATCAGCACGCCGATGGCGGCGTCACGTGCGGCCATCGCGCGGTTGATCGCACGGGCGGTGTCGGTGGAGCCGGTGAAGGCGACGCCGGCCACACGCGGGTCGGCGGTCAGTGCGGCGCCGACGGTGGCACCGTCGCCCGGCAGGTACTGCACCACCTCGGCCGGCACGCCGGCATCGTGCAGCAGCTTCACCGCGTAGTAGCCGATCAGGTTGGTCTGCTCGGCCGGCTTGGCAATGACGCTGTTGCCGGCGGCCAGTGCAGCGGCCAATTGGCCCAGGAAGATCGCCAGCGGGAAGTTCCACGGGCTGATGCAGACGAACACGCCGCGGCCGTGCAGCTGCAGTTCGTTGGATTCACCGGTCGGGCTGGGCAGCTTCTCGGCGTGGCTGAACTGCTCGCGCGCCTGCTTGGCGTAGTAGCGCAGGAAGTCCACCGCTTCGCGCACTTCTGCGATGCTGTCGGGCAGGCTCTTGCCGGCTTCCTTCACGCACAGCGCCATGAACTCGGGCATGCGCGCTTCCAGCTGGTCGGCGGCGTGTTCGAGGATGGCGGCGCGGCTGGCGGCCGGGGTGCGGTTCCAGGCCGGCTGCGCGGCCACGGCATTGGCCAGCGCCTTCTGCACGGTGGCGGCATCGGCGGCCAGCCACTGGCCGACCACTTCGCGGGTGTCGGCCGGGTTGGTCACCGGCAACGCGGCGCCGGCCGGGTTGGCACCCGGCACCAGCGGGGCGGCCTGCCAGCCGCTCTTGCCAGACGCGGGCACAGCCGCGTTGATCTGCTCGGCCAGGGCGCGCAGTTCGTTGTCGTTGGCGAGGTTGGCGCCCATGGAGTTCTTCCTGTCGTGGTTCTGGCTGCGCAGCAGGTCAACCGGCAGCGGGATCTTCGGGTGGGGGATCGAGGCGAAAGAGGACACCATCTCGACCGGATCGCGGATCAGGTCGGCGATCGGCACGCGCTCGTCGGTGATGCGGTTGACGAAGCTGGAGTTGGCGCCGTTTTCCAGCAGGCGGCGCACCAGGTACGGCAGCAGGTCTTCGTGCGAGCCGACCGGTGCGTATACGCGGCAGGGCAGGCCGAGGCGGTCGGCCGGCACCACTTCGGCGTACAGGTCATCGCCCATGCCGTGCAGCTTCTGGTGTTCGTACACGCCGCCGTTGGCGATGCTGCGCACTGCGGCAATGGTGTGCGCGTTGTGCGTGGCGAACATCGGGTAGATCGCATCGGCATGGGTGAACAGACGCTTGGCGCAGGCCAGGTAGGACACGTCGGTGTTCTGCTTGCGGGTGAACACCGGGTAGCCCGGATAGCCTTCGATCTGCGCGCGCTTGATCTCGGCATCCCAATAGGCGCCCTTGACCAGGCGCACCTGCAGGCGGCGACCGGCGCGGCGAGCCATGTCGGCCAGATGATCGATCGTGTACGGGGTGCGCTTCTGGTAGGCCTGCACGACCACGCCGAAGCCATCCCAGCCGGCCAGCGACGCGTCGGAGAACACCTGCTCGATGATGTCCAGCGACAGTTCCAGGCGGTCGGACTCTTCGGCGTCGACGGTGCAGCCGATGCCGTAGCTCTTGGCCAGCTGTGCCAGTTCCAGCACGCCCGGCACCAGATCCTTCAGTACGCGCTCGCGCTTGGCATGCTCGTAGCGCGGGTACAGCGCCGACAGCTTGATCGAGATGCCCGGGGCGTTGTTGACGTCGCCGTCGGGGCGGCCACCGCGTGCCTTGTGATCGCCGCCGATGGCGTGGATCGCACGACGGTAGTCTTCCAGGTAGCGCAGCGCGTCTTTCATGGTCAGCGCGCCTTCGCCCAGCATGTCGAAGGAGTAGCGGTAGCTGGCGTTGTCGCCCTTGTGCGAGCGGGACAGCGCTTCGCTGATGGTGCGCCCCATCACGAACTGGTGGCCCATGATCTTCATCGCCTGGCGCACGGCCAGGCGTACCACCGGCTCACCGACGCGGCCGACCAGGCGCTTGAACGCGCTGGGCGCATCGGCGCGGGTGGCATCGTTCATCTGCACCAGCTTGCCGGTCAGCATCAGGCCCCAGGTGGAGGCGTTGACCAGCACCGAGTCGCTGCCGCCCAGGTGCTTTTCCCAGTCGGCATCTGCCAGCTTGTCGCGGATCAGCTTGTCGGCGGTGTCCTGGTCGGGAATGCGCAGCAGCGCCTCGGCCACGCACATCAGCAGCACGCCTTCCTCGCTGCCCAGGTCGTACTGGCGCATGAAGGCTTCGATCGCGCCCTGGTCCTTGGCACGCACGCGCACGCGGCCGACCAGGTCGGCGGCCAGCGCCTGCACCCGGGCCTGTTCCTCGGCGGGCAGGCGGGCCTGCGTCAGCAGCTCGCGGACGTGGCTGGCCTCGTCCTTCAACCAGGCATCGGTGATGGCCTGGCGGAACGGGTTGGGGGACGCCGGCAGTTCCGGCGACAGCAGCGCGCCGGGACGCGGAGCGTCGCTGGCGGCAGGGGAGGAGGAGGGTGCGTTCATGCCGGTCCGGCCAGTGGAAAACTTGGCGATTTTAATCATTTTTGCGCCCTTCGGAAGTGCCCCGCAGACACCTTCATGAAGGGCTGATAGCCCCTAACGGTGGTGGATTCGGCGTGTTCAGCAATCCCGGCCATATTTGTGCTGAATTCGTCATTCGTGCCGCCGACCTCATGCTGTGTTGCAGCATCGGAAAAAGTGTGAATGCACCCTTGCTACCGGCGAGAGGGCGGGGCTACCATCGAGACGTTTCCCGCGGCAGGAACGCGGTTGCGACATGATCGAGGTGCTTCCAGCTCCGGATGGGTCAGGTACGCAGCTGCGGCTGCGTCCCCCACGGGCGCTCGATGCCCGGCAGTTCGTCCTGTTGTTCACCGTGTTGGCCGGTGCGATGTGGCTGGTGTCCGCCCTCGGGTGGTTGGCCGGCAATGCATTCGCCCCCCTGTTCGCGCTGCTGTACAGCCTGGTGCTGGCGGCGGCGCTGCGTGCCTTGTGGCGCAGTGGTGAACGGCAGGAGGAGATCCGGGTAGTGCCGGCGTACGTGGAGGTCATCCCCGTACCCGGTGGATTGCCGGTGTTCCGGGCTCACCCCCACTGGGTGCGTCTGCTCACCGACGATGAGAGGGTCCGGCTGGCATCCAGCGGCCGGCAGGTGGAGGTGGGGAGTTTCCTCGCGCCGGCCGAACGTCAGACGCTCGCAGAGACACTTGAAAGCTTGCTCGCCGCCAGCGATGGCGGCAACCGACGACGCTAAGGGTCTAGGCAATGAAGCAAAGCAGCAGGTGGGGCACGAAGTGCGTGAATGCGGTCGCCGCAGTGCTGGCGACCGGGGGACTGATGCCGGCGTTGGCCTGGGCCCAGGCGGCCGATCCCAAGCCGTGGCAGCTGAACATGGGCAAGGGGGTGACCCAGACCTCGCGCCTGGCCTGGGAATCGAACAATCTCTCGCTGATCGTCTGCACGGTCATCGGCGTCATCGTGTTCGGCGCGATGGCCTATGCGATGTTCAAGTTCCGCAAGTCCAAGGGCGCAGTGGCGGCCACCTTCAGCCACAACACCAAGGCCGAGGTCATCTGGACGGTGATCCCGGTGATCATCCTGATCGTGATGGCATGGCCGGCCACGGCCAACCTGATCAAGATGTACGACACCCGCGATGCCGAGATGACGGTGAAGGTCACCGGCTACCAGTGGATGTGGAAGTACGAGTACCTCGGCGAGAACGTTACTTTCACCAGCCGCCTGGACCGCGAGTCCGACCGCGTGCGGCAGAGTGGCGTGGTGCCCACCCGCGAGAGCCATCCGCACTATCTGCTGGACGTGGACAACCGGCTGGTGCTGCCGGTGGATACCAAGGTGCGCTTCGTCATCACCTCCGACGACGTGATCCACGCCTGGTGGGTGCCGGCGCTGGGCTGGAAGCAGGACGCCATCCCCGGTTTCATCAACGAGGCCTGGACCAGCATCGAGCAGCCCGGCGTGTACCGTGGGCAGTGCGCCGAACTGTGCGGCAAGGACCACGGCTTCATGCCGATCGTGGTCGAGGCGGTATCCAAGGAAGACTTCAAGCGGTGGCTGGCGCAGCGCAAGCCGGCACCGCCCGCAGCACCGGCGGCCCCTGTGGCACCGGCAGAACCTGCTGCACCGGCCGCTGAGGCACCGGCCGCCCCGGCGGCGGCTGAAGCCGGCAACGCACCTGCCGCCGCGGCCAGCGGCGCGTGATGTAAAGCCCGTGGCCGCCTGCGGCCGCGGTGACAACCGATTCTGAGAGGTGTTTTGCAATGGCGCACTCGGCAGTTGGGCACGACGATCACCATCACCATCCGGGTTTCTTCGAGCGTTGGTTCTTCTCGACCAACCACAAGGACATCGGCACGCTGTACCTGGGTTTCAGCTTCATCATGTTCATCATCGGCGCGGCGATGAGCGTGGTGATCCGTGCCGAGCTGGCGCAGCCGGGCCTGCAGTTCGTCAAGCCCGAGTTCTTCAACCAGATGACCACCGTGCATGCGCTGGTGATGATCTTCGGCGGCGTGATGCCGGCCTTCGTGGGCCTGGCCAACTGGATGATCCCGCTGCAGATCGGCGCGCCGGACATGGCGCTGCCGCGCATGAACAACTGGTCGTTCTGGCTGCTGCCGGTGGCCTTCAGCCTGCTGCTGCTGACCCTGTTCCTGCCCGGTGGTGCACCGGCCGGTGGCTGGACGCTTTACCCGCCGCTGTCGCTGCAGGGCGGCTACAACGTGGCCTTCAGCGTGTTCGCCATCCACGTGGCCGGCATCAGCTCGATCATGGGCGCGATCAACATCATCGCCACCGTGCTGAACATGCGCGCGCCGGGCATCGACCTGCTGAAGATGCCGATCTTCTGCTGGGCCTGGCTGATCACCGCGTTCCTGCTGATTGCGGTGATGCCGGTGCTGGCCGGCGCGGTGACCATGCTGCTGACCGACAAGTTCTTCGGTACCAGCTTCTTCAACGCCGCCGGTGGCGGTGACCCGGTGATGTACCAGCACATCTTCTGGTTCTTCGGGCACCCCGAGGTCTACATCATGATCCTGCCCGCCTTCGGTGTGGTCAGCGAGATCATCCCGACCTTCAGCCGCAAGCCGCTGTTCGGCTACCAGGCGATGGTGTACGCCACCGCCGCGATCGCCTTCCTGTCGTTCATCGTCTGGGCCCACCACATGTTCACCGTGGGCATGCCGCTGGGTGGCGAGATCTACTTCATGTTCGCCACCATGCTGATCTCGATCCCGACCGGGGTGAAGGTGTTCAACTGGGTCAGCACGATGTGGCGCGGCTCGTTGACCTTCGAAGCGCCGATGCTGTGGTCGGTGGCCTTCGTCATCCTGTTCACCATCGGCGGTTTCTCCGGGCTGATGCTGGCGATCGTGGCTGCCGACTTCCAGTACCACGACACCTACTTCGTGGTCGCCCACTTCCACTACGTGCTGGTGACCGGTGCGGTGTTTGCGCTGATCGCCGCGGTGTACTACTGGTGGCCGAAGTGGACCGGGCGCATGTACAGCGAGAAGTGGGCCAAGGTGCACTTCTGGTGGTCGATCGTGTTCGTCAACCTGCTGTTCTTCCCGCAGCACTTCCTCGGCCTGGCCGGCATGCCGCGCCGTATTCCTGATTACAGCGTGGCGTTTGCCGACTGGAACCTGATCAGCTCGATCGGTGCGTTCGGCATGTTCGCCACCCCGTTCATGATGGCCGCGATCCTGCTGTCGTCGCTGCGCAACGGCGAGAAGGCCGAGGCCCGAAGCTGGGAAGGCGCGCGGGGCCTGGAATGGACGCTGCCGTCGCCGGCACCGGCACATACCTTCACCACGCCACCGACCATCCGCCCGGGGGACCTGGCGCATGACGACATCACCCATTGAGGTGGGGCATGCATAACGAGAACCCGCTTGCCCCGTGTAGAGCCGAGCCATGCTCGGCTGACGAGAAGCAGCCGACCAGCGGTCGGCGCTACCAGGGTGAGAGCAACGGCATCGAACAGCAGCGGCAGCGCGCCCGGCGCACCGCCGCCTGGGTCGGCGCGATCGCGGTGCTGGTCTACGTCGGCTTCATTCTCAGCGGAGTGATCGGCCGATGAGCGAGGCACCGCCCAGCACGCCGTCACCCAGCGCCGGGCTGCCGCGCCTGATCGGCGTGGCGGTGGCGGTGTTCCTGCTGACCTTCTCGCTGGTGCCGCTGTACCGTATCGCCTGCGAGAAGGTGTTCGGCGTGCGCCTGGAGCGTGGCCCGGGCAGTGAAGCCAGCACCGGCGCCGCCGCGGGCAGGCGCACCGTGCGGGTGGAATTCGATGGCGGGGTGAATTCGCGCCTGCCGTGGTCGTTCCATCCCGAACAGCTGACCATGGACGTGGTGCCGGGCGAACTCAACGAGGCGCTGTACTTCGCCCGCAACGACAGCGCCGCTGCGGTGGTCGGCAGCGCGGTGCCATCGGTGGCGCCGGCGCGTGCGTCGGGCTTCTTCAGCAAGACCGAATGCTTCTGTTTCACCGCGCAGACGCTGCAGGCCGGCGAGAAGCGCGACATGCCGGTGCGCTTCATCGTCGATCCGGACCTGCCGCCGGAAATCAAGACGATCACCTTGTCCTACACCTTCTACCGCAACGACGCGCTGTCCGATCGGCTGGCCCCGGCCGCCACCTCGGAAGGCGCGCACGCCGCACCCTGACCCGGATACCGACATGGCCCAGACACCGACCGACGCCAACGTGTACTTCGTTCCGGCCCAGAGCAAATGGCCGTTCGTGGGTTCCATCGCGATGATGGTGACCATGGTCGGCGTGGCCAGCTGGCTCAACGATGCCAGCTGGGGACGCTGGACCTTCTATATCGGCATCGCGATGCTGGTGCTGACCCTGTTCTGGTGGTTCAGCGACGTGGTGCGCGAATCGCAGGCGGGCCACTACAACCGCCAGGTGGATGGCTCGTTCCGGATGGGCATGGTCTGGTTCATCTTCTCCGAGGTGATGTTCTTCGGTGCCTTCTTCGGCGCGTTGTTCTACACCCGCAACCTGGGCCTGTCCTGGCTCAGCGGCGAAGGCCGTGGGGTGATGACCAACGAGCTGCTCTGGCAGGGCTATTCGGCCGGCTGGCCAACCAACGGCCCGGCCGCGATCGGCGGTGCGTTCCAGACCATCCCGGCCTGGGGCCTGCCGCTGATCAATACGCTGATCCTGCTGACCTCCGGCGTGACCCTGACCATCGCCCATCACGCACTGAAGGCCGGCAATCGCCGCCAGCTGCTGATCTGGCTGGGCTTGACCGTGGTGCTGGGCCTGGGCTTCCTGACCCTGCAGGCGGAGGAGTACATCCACGCCTACAAGGAACTGAACCTGACCCTCGGCTCGGGCATCTACGGTTCGACGTTCTTCATGCTGACCGGTTTCCACGGCGCGCACGTGCTGCTGGGTACGATCATGCTGATCGTGATGTGGCTGCGCTCGGCCAAGGGGCACTTCACCCGCGACAACCATTTCGGCTTTGAAGCTGCCGCGTGGTACTGGCACTTCGTCGACGTGGTGTGGCTGATGCTGTTCCTGTTTGTCTACGTGCTTTGATCACGCACGCATCGGTGGCCTCAGCCGCCGATGCCGTGCGGCTTGATCCAGCCCATGTAGATGCTCACGATCACCAGTGCGATCAGTGCGACCGACACCGCGATGCGGCGGGTCAGTGCGTTGACCGTGCGTTTGGTCTGGCCACGGTCGACCAGCAGGTAGTACAGGCCGGCGCCCAGATTCCAGACGATGACGATCAGAAACGCGATTACCAGCAGGGTCTTCAGCGAATCACTCATGCGCGGCTCGAGGGCAGGGTGGATGCGCCTATCTGACCGCGTTTGCGCGGACTTGTCATGATGCGGAAGCACACACGCGTGATTGGATGGCTGCTGGCCTTGCTGGCGATGGCCGCTTTCACCGCATTGGGGCTGTGGCAGCTGCAGCGCATGCATGCCAAGCAGGCGATGTTGGATGCACAAGGTCCAGCCGCAGCGCAGGTACTGTCGCTGGCACAGGCCCTGGCAGCACCCGGTGCGTTGCACGGTGTGGCCGATCATGGCCGCTTCCTGCCCGGCGTGGTGCTGCTGGACAACCAGACCCGGCATGGCCGCGCCGGCGTGAAAATCTATCGCCCGTTCCGCAGTGACGATGGCAGCGTGCTGCTGGTCGACCTGGGATGGCGCGCGCTGCCGCCGGAGCGCACGTTGCCGCAGGTGCCGCCGCCGCCCTCGCCGGTGGCGGTGCGCGGGCTGCTGGCACCGCCGCCGGCGGCCGGGTTGGCACTGGGTCTCGCATTCTCCGCCACCGGGGAACCGGGCCGCTGGCTGGCCAGTCGTCTGCCGGCCGAAGGCCTGGCCCGCGCGCTGGGACTGCGAGAGCTGCCAGAGCGGGTGCTGCGGCTGGACCCGGCACTCCCGTACGGCGACGAGCGCGACCTGGACCTGCTGCCCAACACGCTGCCGCCGCAGCGCCATCTGGGCTATGCCGTGCAGTGGTTCGGGCTGGCCTTGACCGTGCTGGTGGTGGCGCTGGTGCTGGAATGGCGCAGGAGACGGCCCATCGCCCGGTAGTACCGGCCGCTGGCCGGCACGCCCCCGGATTCCTGGATGCCGGCCGGCGGCCGGCACTACCGCGGCATCACACCCGCATCCCCCATCCAACCATGAGAAAATGCCCCGCATGAACACTGCTACGTCCCCGCAGGCGCGCGGCTCCGGCCGCCGGACCCTGGTGCTGCTGTTTGCCGTGTTCTTCGGCGCGATGGCGCTGGCCGCCGTGCTGCGCTTCTCCGGTTGGCAGCCGACCGGGCACCGTAATGCCGGCCAGTTGCTGAAGCCGCCGGTGGACCTGCGCCAGCAGGCACCGACCCTGGCCAATGGCCAGGCCTACCCGTGGAACCCTGAGGCACGCACCTGGCGCCTGCTGGTGGCGCCGTCCGGGGGCTGCGACGCGCAGTGCGTCACTTTGTCGCAGGGACTGGGCAAGGTGTGGCAGCTGTTCGGCCATAACGCCGATAATGTCGAGATCCTGTGGCTGGGAACGCCACCGGCGTCGATCGCCTCGCTGCCCGCGCTGCGGCCGCTGGCTCCGTCGCCCGCCCTGCGCGCGGCGTTGCCGGGCGTCGATGATCCGGCGGGACTGCCGGTCTACGTGATCGATCCGAACGGCTTCGTGATCATGCGCCATGCCCCGGGTTCCGACCTCGGTGGCCTGCGCAAGGACATGGCCACGTTGCTGAAACTGAAGTGAGTCCCGTTTGATGAGCCTTTCCGCGCGTCCGGCGCTGCACCGCAATTTCCACCGCCTGGCGTGGTTCGCCATGATCATGACCGCGAGCACGATCATGTTCGGCGCCTTCGTGCGCCTGTCCGATGCCGGCCTGAGCTGCCCGGACTGGCCGACCTGCTACGGCCGCGCCACCTGGCCTCAGCACATCGAGGAGACCGTCGGCCACCCGGCCGCGGAGATCCGCCCGCTGGAGACCCACAAGGCCTGGCGTGAGCAGGTGCACCGCTTCCTGGCCGGCGCGCTGGGCATCGAGATCCTGACCCTGGCCCTGCTGGCCACGCGCAAGCGACGCTTCGGAAGCACGGCGGTGGTGACCGCCTGCGTACTGGTGGCCACCGGCATACCGTTGTACATGATGGGCTGGCATGGCACCGCCAGCGCCCTGGCATTGATCGGCGAGGCGATCCTGCTGATCGCCGCGCTGCGCTGGAGCAACATCGACCTGGCGCGCGCTGCCCTGCTGACCCTGGCGGTGGTGATCTTCCAGGCCCTGCTGGGCATGTGGACGGTGACGTTGTTGCTCAAACCCATCGTGGTGATGGGCCATCTGCTGGGCGGCATGCTGATGTTCGGCCTGCTGGTGTGGATGGCCTGGCGTGCCACGCATATGCCGATCACCCTGGCCGAAGCACCGAAGCTGAAATGGCTGCTGCGCATCGGCGTGGCGGTGCTGGTCACCCAGATCGCGCTGGGCGGCTGGGTCAGTGCCAACTATGCCGCACTGGCCTGTGGCGGTGGCAGCCTGTCGATGGACAACTTCCCGCGCTGCGCCAACCAGTGGTGGCCGCAGCACAACTTCGCCGAAGGCTTCACCCTGTGGCGTGGCATCGGCGTGGATTACGAAGGCGGCGTGCTGGATGGCGCGTCGCGCATCGCGATCCAGATGGCGCACCGCCTGTTCGCGATGGTGGTGGCGGTCTACCTGCTGTGGCTGGGCGCGCGTCTGTTCCGCCTGCCGAGCATGCGTGGCTGGGCCAGCGCGCTGATCGCGCTGCTGGTGCTGCAGGTCACCCTCGGTATCCTCAATGTAAAGCTGGCGCTGCCACTGGAAGTGGCCGTTGCCCACAACGGCGTGGCCGTTGCGCTGCTGTTCGTGCTGGTCAGCCTGCTGGCCCGCCTGCGTGCCCCGGACTGATTCCATGTTTGCCAATTACCGCCAGTACTGGGACCTGACCAAGCCCAAGGTCGTCGCCCTGATCGTGTTCACCGCCCTGGTCGGCATGGTCCTGGCCATTCCGGGCGTGCCCAGCTGGGAACAGATACGCGCCGGCCTGCTCGGCTTCCTCGGCATCTGGCTGGCCGCTTCGGCCGCCGCCGCCATCAACCAACTGCTGGATGCGCACATCGACGCGCAGATGGCGCGCACCTCGTGGCGTCCGTTGGTGGTGGGCAAGGTCAAGCCATGGCAGGTGCTGGTGTTTGCCGGCGTGCTGATCGTGCTGTCGATGGTCATCCTGGTGCTGTGGGTGAACCTGATCACCGCCGTGCTGACCTTCGCCTCGCTGATCGGCTACGCGGTGATCTACACCGTGTACCTGAAGCGCGCGACCTCGCAGAACATCGTCATCGGTGGCCTGGCCGGGGCGATGCCGCCGATGCTGGGCTGGGCCGCGGTCACCGGCATGCAGGGCCCGTCGGACTGGGCGTACTCGTCGCTGCTGGTGCTGATCATCTTCATCTGGACGCCGCCGCACTTCTGGGCGCTGGCGATCTTCCGCCGCGAGGACTATGCCAAGGCGAAGATCCCGATGCTGCCGGTGACCCATGGCGTGGTGCACACCCGCAAGCAGATCATGGTGTATTCGGTGGTGCTGGCGCTGGTCTGCCTGCTGCCGTACCTGGTGGGCATGAGCGGCGCGTTCTACCTGGGCGGCGCGATCGTGCTCAACGCCGTGTTCCTCTGGTACGCCTGGCGCATGCTGGACCCGCCGGACGAACTGTTCTCGATGAAGATGTTCCACTACTCCATCGTCTACCTGATGGCGCTGTTTGCCTTCCTGCTGGTCGACCACTGGATCCTGCCCTGGTTGTAAGGCGCCACCTGTAGAGCCGAGCCCATGCTCGGCTGAGGGGGGGGAGAGCAGCCGAGCGTGGGCTCGGCTCTACACTTGATCCCTTCCAGCGGCGTCGCCATTGCTGTTCCTGACCCCAAGGAAAGGAGCGAGCAAGGATGCATTCGATCTTCCGCTGGACCACCGCGCTGCTCCTGGCGCTGGGCATGGCGTTCGGCGCGCATGCCAACGACACTGCCGCGCAGATCCGCCAGCACGCCGCCGAGCATCGCATGCTGGTGCTGGGCGAATTCCACGGCACCCGCGAGGTACCACTGCTGGTGCGCCAGCTGGTGGATGACTACAGCCGCGAAGGTACCCCGGTGCTGGTGGCGCTGGAACTGCCCCGTGCTGAGAACCCCACGCTGCACGACTATCTGGATTCCGATGGCGGGACGGCGGCACGCCAGCGCCTGGACAACCGTGCGTTCTGGACCGTGCGCGATGACCAGCACGACGGCCGCCGCAGCCGCGACATGCTGGCGATGATCGAAGCACTGCGCGCGCTGAAGGCGCAGGGCCGTGCGATCGAGGTGGTGGGCTACGACGTGAACAGCAGCGGCGGCGGCAACCAGGATCGCGATGACCGCATGGCCGCCGAGCTGCGGCGCCTGTACCGGCGCCTGCCCGACAGCGCACGCATGGTCGTGCTGACCGGCAATGTGCACGCCATGCTGCAACGTCCGGCCGATGCGCCGCCGGAGATGCAGACCCGGCCGATGGCATCGGCGCTGCGTGACCTGGATATCTACAGCGTGCGGCTGGAAGCGCTGCGTGGGCACTTCTGGGGATGCATGGACCGTTGCAAGGCACTGGCTCTGCTCGAACGGCCGGCGCGTGCGGCGCAGGTCAACACCCATGCCGGGCGCGAGTACGACCTGTGGGTGTGGATGCCGCAGCTGAGCGTCGGCACCCTGGTGGACCCGTAGCACAACGCAACCCATCCACGCATGGCGTGGATCTACTGCAGATTCACGCCATCCGTGGATGTTTTCCAGGTCGGATCAGGGCTTGCGCCGCGCATACCGCTGAGCAATCACGCCGCAGACAATCAGCTGGATCTGGTGGTAGATCATCACCGGCAGCACGATCGCGCCGAGGCTGCCGCCGGCGAACAGCACCTTGGCGATCGGCACGCCGGTGGCCAGGCTCTTCTTCGAGCCGCAGAACACGATGGCGATCTCGTCCTCGCGGTTGAAGCGCAGGCGGCGGGCGATGAAGGTGATCAGCGGCATGGCGATGCCCAGCAGCACCGCGGCCACGATCGCCACCGCGAACAGCGACAACAACGGCGTCTTGCTCCACAGCCCTTCAGTGACCGCTTCGCCGAACGCCGAATACACCACCAGCAGAATGGTGGCCTGATCGGTGTAGCGCAGCAGCGCGCGCTGCTTCTCCACCCAGCCGGCGATCCACGGCCGCAGCAGGTGGCCGGCCACGAACGGCACCAGCAGCTGCAGCATGATGCCGCCGATGGCATGCAGCGGGTCGTGCACGCCGCCGGAGGTACCGGCCAGCGCGGTCAGCAGCAGGGGCGTGAGGAACACGCCGAGGATGCTCGACAGCGAGGCGCTGCAGACGGCCGCAGGCACGTTGCCGCGCGCCATCGAGGTGAAGGCGATGGACGACTGCACGGTGGACGGCAGCGTGCACAGGAACAACACGCCCAGGTACAGCTCCGGGGTCAGCAGCCAGCCCGACAGCGGCTTGAACAGCAGCCCCAGCAGCGGGAACAGGATGAAGGTGCAGGCCAGGATGGTCAGGTGCAGCCGCCAGTGCAGCATGCCGCCGATGATCGATTCGCGCGGCAGGCGCGCGCCGTGCAGGAAGAACAGCGCGGCGATGGCCACCGTGGTGACGTCGTCGAGGACGATGGCGGCAGCGCCCTTCATCGGCAGCAGCGAGGCCAGCCCGACGGTGCACAGCAGGGCGAGGGTGAAGTTGTCCGGTCGCAGGCGCGACCACCAGCGGGTCATGGGGGGCGGACTCCTTGGTGCGGGTGATTCAGGGCGAGGTGACCGGCGTGGCCAGGCGCTGGCGGGTGGCGGCCTCCAGCGACTTCAGGCCGGCACGCTGGCCCAGTTGCAGCGCCTGATCGGGGCTGGCCTGTTCGTAGCGTGCATTGACCAGGCTGAGCACGGCGCCGGCGCGGTTGCCGGAGGCGCAGTGCAGCAGCACCGGCCCCTGGCTCTGCTGCAGGGCCTGGTGCACGGCACGCACGTTGGCCGCGTCCAGGCCCTCGGCACCGGCCACCGGAATGCGCACGTAGCGCAGGCCCAATGATTCGGCCTGGCGGGTTTCATCGAAACCGCGGTCCTCGCCGGGCTGGCGCAGATCGATCACGGTGCGCACGCCCTTCGCGGCAAGCTCGCGCAGCTGCGCGGCGCTGGGCTGGCCGCCGGCATACAGGCCAGGGCGGACTTGGTTGAGCGCCGCGTCTTCGGCCAGCGCGGCCAGCGGCAGGCAGAGCGACAACAACAGCAGGCAGGTCAGGCGCAGCAGCATGGTCTTCTCCGTGAAAGCGTCCTGCCGCTACAGGCGCAGTCCGGCGCGGGCCTTGAGCAGCTCGCGCAGTTCGTACTTGTCAGTATCGTCCAGGCCCTGCTGGCGCTGCTTTGCCAACAACTCCTCCAGACGTTGCACCAGCAGCTGTTTCTCCAGCTGGGCCACGGCATCGTGCAGTTCCTGGGTCCACATTGCCTCGTCGCCCGGCATCGTCTGCGCGGCCAGGGTATGCAGGGAGGCCTGTTCTTCGCGGCCGTCGAAATGCTCCAGCAGCGCGCCGGTGCTGATGTCCGGGCGCTGTTCGACCAGCCCCAGCAGTTCCAGCAACAGCTCTACCCCCGGCAGGCGCAGGCCCTGGAAGTGGTGCTTGCCGCCCAGGGTCAGCGCCAGCGAAGGCTGCTGCAGCAGTACGGCAATCGCACCACGCACCAGGCTGCGCTTGGCCACCGGTTGGATCGAACGCGCCGGCGGCCGTTGCGGCATCGGCGAACGTGCCGCCTGGGCATTGCCGCCGAGGCCGGTCAGCTGCCCCAGCTGCTGCTTCATCAGATCGCCGAAGGCGCCATCGGGAATCTGCGCCAGCATCGGCTTTGCGCGTTCGGCCAGGCGGGCCTTGCCGTCCAGCGTGCCCAGGTTGATCTCGCGGGTCAGCTCGTCGAAGAAGAACTGCGACAGCGGCGTGGCCTGCTTCAGGCGCTCGTTGAACGCCTCGGCGCCTTCCTTGCGCACAATGGTGTCCGGGTCTTCGCCATCGGGCAGGAACAGGAAGAACGCCTGGCGGCCATCCTTCATGCGCGGCAGCACCGATTCCAATGCCTTCCAGCCGGCGCGGCGGCCGGCGGCGTCGCCGTCGAAACAGAAGAACACGTCCGGCGCGTTGCGGAACAGCAGCTCGGCATGGTCCGGCGTGGTCGCGGTGCCCAGCGTCGCCACCGCCTGGGTGACGCCGAACTGGAACAGCGAGACCACGTCCATGTAGCCCTCGACCACGATCAAGCGCTCGATCTTCTGGTTGGCCTGGCGCACCTGCCACAGGCCGTACAGTTCGCGGCCCTTGTGGAACAGCGCGGTCTCGGGCGAGTTGAGGTACTTGGGGCCGTCGTCCTTCTCGAACACGCGGCCACCGAAGGCGATCACCCGGCCCCGGCGGTCGAAGATCGGGAACATCACCCGGTCGCGGAACTTGTCGTAGACGTGGCCGCGATCGTTCTTGGAGAACAGGCCGGCGCGGTCGAGCAGCTTCATGCGCCGCTCGTCCTTGCCCAGGGCATCGCGCAGGCCGCTGTAGCCATCCGGTGCATAGCCGATCTGGAAGCGCGCGCGGTTGTCCTCGTCAACGCCACGACCATCGAGATAGCTGCGTGCCTTGTCGCTGCCTTCCAGGTTCTTCTGGAAGAACCTGGCGGCCGCATCCAGCGCCGAGTACAGCTCGCGGCTGTCGTCCTGCTGCTGCGGGCTGCGCGGGTTCTCGTTGCGCGGTACTTCCATGCCGGCGCGCTTGGCCAGCTCATCCACCGCATCGAGGAACTCGAGGCGGTCGTAGTTCATCAGGAAGCTGATCGCGGTGCCGTGTGCGCCGCAACCGAAGCAGTGATAGAACTGCTTGGTGGGCGAGACCGTGAACGAGGCCGAGCGCTCGTCGTGAAACGGGCAGCGCGCCGCGTACTCCTTGCCCTGGCGCTTCAACGGCACTCGGCTGCCCACCACCTCGACGATGTCGGTGCGGGCCAGCAGGTCGTCGATGAAAGCGTCGGGGATACGGGCCATGGGCAACAGGGCAGGGCGCAGCCGGCAGGCCGCGCAGAAGGGAAGGCAGGTTCCCTAGTCTACTCGCTGGTGGCCGCCGGGCCCGCTTCTTCGGTGGTGTCCCCGCCCTTGGCCAGCTGCGTCCGGGCATACAGGCGTTCGTCGATCACCGCGGTCATCAGCGCGCCGACGAAGAACACCGCAGTGGCGTAGTAGATCCAGACCAGCGAGATCACCAGCGCGCCCATCGAGCCGTAGGCGCTGCCCGGGGCCACGGTGGCGATGTAGACGCCGATGCCATAGCGGCCCAGCGCGAACAGCGCCGAGGTGATGGCGCCGCCGATGAAGGCCTGGCGCCAGGCCACGCGGCGGTCGGGCAGGTAGTGGTAGAGGAAGGCGAAGGCCAGCGTGTACAGCAGCAGCGAGGTGAGGTAGCCGATGGCCGGCAGCACCGACGGCAGCTGCGCGAACACCACCTGCAGCGCGGTGGTAGCGGTCATCGACAGGATCAGCAGGAAGCCCAGCGCCAGCACCACGCCGAAGGAGAACACGCGCTTGCGCAGCCAGGCCTTGATGCCATCCAGGCGCTGGCCGCTGGTGTGGAAGATGCGGTTCAGCGCGTTCTGCAGCTGGGCGAACACCGCGGTGGCACCGACAAACAGCAGCAGCGTGCTCCACAGCCCGGCCAGCGAGCCCATGCTGGGCTGGCTGTTGGCGTTGTGCAGCACGGTGTCAGCGACGCTGGCCACGCTGCTGCCGGCCACCGAACCGATCTGGCCGATCAGTGCCTGCTGTGCCGGCGGGTACAGCGAAGCGGTCAGCCACAGCAGCAGCACCAGCAGCGGGGCCATCGACAGCAGGGCGTAGAAGGAGACCGAGGCGGCCTGGGTCAGCACGTCGATCTCGACGAAGCGCTTGGCCACGGCCATCGGGAAGCTGTCCTGCAGCTTTCCCAGGCGAGATCGGACGGCAGGCAGAAAGGCGTGGGGATGCGGCATCGAAGCAGGAGAAGGCAGGTGGATGATGCTTTTTCTAGCAAATCAGGGCGTTGGGTTGGGTGAAGTGCCTATTCAGACGTTGTGCCGTGCAGCGTCCGCGCTATCCTTCTGCCCGACCGTGGGTGCGCAGGGGGGCTGCCGCCACGGTATCCGGGGCCGGCTGCCGCTGCGCAGGGCCGCGACATTCCAATTTCTCTGCAAAAGGACGCGTTATGAAAGGGATGGTCTACACCACGATGGTGTTGCTGGCGACGGTGAGTGGCTCGGCGGCCGCCGCCTCAGCTGCCTGCGAGAAGGCATTCAAGACGGTAGGCGATCCGCGCAACGGCGCGATGTACATGGCCGATGTGACGGTGCCGGGGCTGAAGGTGCAGAGCGCACTGGACCAGCTGCGGCAGATCGGTGCCGAGGACCAGTTCGAGATCGGCGGCCAGCTGGTGGAAGGCAACACCGGCAACCAGTACCTGATCCAGACCAAGGGCCTGCGTACGCCGCTGGTGCTGATCGGTACCGCCGACCACACCGGCCGGGTGACCTTGGCGACCAAGCTGGCGCGTGGCCAGACGATCGGGCAGGACGAGGCGCGGCAGTCGATGTGCGCGATGCTGGACAAGCTGAAGGGCGGCAGCCAGGGTGAGGCGCTTGCCGCCGCGGCGCGCGCGAAGCAGCCGATGCCTGCGCTTGAAGACGTGGCCGCACCGGACCTGTCCAAGAGGATGGGCAAGGAAGTGCGCTCCACGATGGCCGCTTACAATGCCGCTGGCAGCTTCAAGGACCTGATGCTGGGGACCACCACCAACAAGGAAGACCTGGGCGATCGGTCGGCCACCTTCCTGCCGCTGTACGCGAAGTACATCGGCCGCCGGTACCGCATCGACGGGCAGATCTATACCGTCAACCGGAACAGCTACTCCACCCGTCCGGGCGAGGTGGGATCGATCAACTACCTGGTGACGCCGGAACGCGGCCTGCTGCGGATCCGCCAGAACGACGCCTTCAACAACAACAACTACACCATCCGCTGCGAGTTCGCGCCGGACCAGGCGGCCAACTTCAGCGTGCTGCGTGAGCGTGACTGGGCCAAGCTGGAAGGTGAGGTCAGTTCGATCGAAGGCAGCTCGATGACGCTGCGCAACTGCCGCCAGGCGTAAGCGGCAGCGCCCCTGCCTGCAGCAATGACAAGGCCCGCATAGCGCGGGCCTTGTCGTATGCAGCGGGCGGTGCGGTGATCAGCCGGCCAGGGCCTGCTTGACCAGCTTGGACACCAGGCCCATGTCGGCCTGGCCGGCCAGCTTGGGCTTCAGTGCGCCCATCAGCTTGCCCATGTCGGCCGCGCCGGAGGCGCCGGTCTCGGCGATGGCCGCCTGGATGGCGGCCACGATCTCGGCTTCGCCCATCTTGGCCGGCAGGTAGGCTTCGATGACCACGATCTCGGCACGTTCGATCTCGGCCAGGTCTTCGCGCTGGGCCGCTTCGTACTGGCTGACCGAGTCCTTGCGCTGCTTGACCATCTTGTCGAGCACGGCGATCACCGCGGTGTCATCCAGCTCGATGCGCTCGTCCACTTCGCGCTGCTTGATGGCGGCGTTGATCAGGCGGATCACGCCCAGCTTGTGCTTCTCGCCCGCCTTCATGGCGGCCTTCATGTCGTCGGTGAGCTGCTGCTTCATGCTCATGAGGAACCTCGTGGTGGTGGAGGGGCGGGGCGGATGCCCGGGCCCGGAAACGCAAAAAGCCGGCGACGCTCGCGCGTGCCGGCTTCGGCTTCACCGCGGAAGGACAAGCCTGCCGCAATGAAGATGCGTCCGATCAGTACAGGCGCTGACGCTTGGTGACGTCGCGCGACGAGCGGCGCAGCTGACGCTTCACAGCAGCGGCGGCCTTGCGCTTGCGCTCCTGGGTCGGCTTTTCGTAGAACTCGCGCTTGCGGGTTTCGGCCAGCACACCGGCCTTTTCGCAAGTGCGCTTGAAGCGGCGAAGAGCAAACTCGAAGGGCTCGTTCTCGCGGACTTTGACGCTGGGCATGGAATCTCCGGGACACAGTAGAACCGGGTCACGCCCGGCGAGCCGCACATTATAGCGGCGAATAGACAAACTGCAAGCGGCCAACCCTGAATACGGGCCGGAAGTTCGAAAGCAGTGAGATCTGCACATCCCCCGAGGGGGCGGCAGGGGCGTCATAATAGCAGGCATGCGAGTCCTTGGCATCGAATCTTCCTGTGATGAGACCGGCGTGGCGGTGTATGACACCGACCTGTCCGGCAGCGCGGCCCTGCGCGCCCATGCGGTCTACAGCCAGATCGCGCTGCACGCCGAGTACGGCGGTGTGGTGCCCGAACTGGCCAGCCGCGACCACGTCCGCAAGCTGCTGCCGCTGGTGCGCCAGACCCTGGCCGAAGCGGGCCTGGGTGTGGGCGACATCGACGGTGTGGCCTACACGGCCGGCCCCGGCCTGGTCGGCGCTCTGCTGGTGGGTGCCGGCGTGGCCCGTTCGCTGGCCTGGGCGCTGGAGGTGCCGGCGGTGGGGGTCCACCATATGGAAGGCCATCTGCTGGCCCCGCTGATGGAAGATGACCCGCCGCAGGCGCCGTTCGTGGCACTGCTGGTCTCCGGCGGCCATACCCAGCTGGTGGCGGTCGATGCCATCGGGCAGTACCGCCTGCTGGGCGAAACCCTGGACGACGCGGCCGGCGAGGCCTTCGACAAGACCGCCAAGCTGATGGGCCTGCCGTACCCGGGCGGCCCGCAGCTGGCCAGGCTGGCCGAGCAGGGCACGCCGGGCGCGTACCGCTTCGCGCGGCCGATGACCGACCGCCCGGGGCTGGATTTCAGCTTCTCCGGCCTGAAGACCCAGGTCCTGATGGCCTGGCGCGACAGCGACCAGAGCGAACAGACCCGCGCCGACATCGCGCGTGGCTTTGAAGATGCGGTGGTCGAGACCCTGTCGATCAAGTGCGAGCGCGCGCTGGAAGCGGCCGGGACCAATGTGATCGTGGTGGCCGGCGGTGTCGGCGCCAACAAGCGCCTGCGCGCGCGCCTGCAGCAGATGGCCGAGCGTCTAGGCGGCCGTGCCTGCTTCCCGCGGCCGGCGCTGTGCACCGACAACGGCGCGATGATCGCCTTCGCCGGCGCGCTGCGCCTGCAGGCCGGCCAGCACAGCCCGCCGAAGGTGGATGTGACCCCGCGCTGGGACATGGCGACCCTGCCGGCGGTGTGAACCGCTGTCTGTAGCGTCGAGCTTGCTCGACTGTTCCAGGCAACGACTACAAAGGCGGTGAGGCAGTCGAGCAAGCTCGACTCTACGGGCGGGCGGCCAACGGCGATGCGGCCAACACCGTCGTCGCCCGCTCGTGCCGCTGCAGCCACCCCAGCGTATGCGGGCAGCGCGCATGGATCAGCCGCCCGATCGCGGCCAGGTCAGCGCCGATGTCGCGCTCCAGGATGGGTTCGTGGTGGGCGATGCGGTTGCGCAGGTGGCGGATGCGTCCAATGTCTGCGTGGATGGCTTTCCTGATGACACTGGGATGGGCCGAAGGCGCATGACGTAGAACCCCGCCGAGTGCAGGTATCCACAATGTGGCGTCGAAGCGGCAGGTGAAGAGCTGCTGCCAGAAGACCATCGGCAGGTTGGCGACGACTTCGGAGGCCTCTGTTGCGCGGCTGGCGACCTGCTCCAGCGCGATTCTCGCCGAGGTGGATGAAGCGGCGGGCAGCCTGCGCCGCAAGGCTTCATTCCACGGCCATCGCGGGCCGTGCTGTCGGGCCAGGACCGACGCCGCTGCGTTGCGAATGACCACTTCGCACAGATGCACCGGCATCATCAGTGCACCGCACATCTGCATGTTCCACACGTACAGGCATTGGGCAGTGACGTCAGCGCTGCAGGTTGATGCGATTCTCTCGTAGGTCGACAGTCGCTCCGCCGACAACGCGCGCCTCAATGCATCGTATGCAGCCATGGTGATGTGTGGTGAGGGAGGGAAGCGGGATGTTGCCGAGGGGACGAGCCGGCCACCATCAGGAAACATCCTTGTGTACGTGGGCTGTTTCCCGCGTTTCAGCCAGGGCGGGAACACGGATCTGCGTTGTCGTGATTGGCCTTGACCCGCCGGTTGGTCACTGACTAGTCTGGGCACCTGCGCCACCGGGACTCGCGGCTTGAGAAAGCTCCCCCCGGGGACAAACGGTAGTACCAAAGGGCCCCGCTAGCAGGGCCCTTTGTCTTTTCCGGGCCCGCCCCATGCGGGACGCCCACCGCCCGTTCCGGGCAGGGTCACCGCCGTGCCGTTACCATGGCCGCCTGTATTGTCGCTGGTAACCGCAATGGACAAGGTTTTCATCGAGGGGCTGACGATCGACGCCCTGATCGGTATCTACGATTGGGAACGACGGATCCGCCAGGACCTGGTGTTCGACCTGGAAATGGGCTTCGACAACCGTCGCCCTGCGGCGACCGACGACATCGCCCACACCCTGAACTACAAGGCAGTGAGCAAGCGCCTGGAGCAGTTCGTGCGTGAATCGGAGTTCGGCCTGGTGGAAACCCTGGCCGAGCGTTGCGCGCAGATCGTGCTGGACGAGTTCGAGGTGAAGTGGCTGCGCCTGAAGCTGAGCAAGCCCGGTGCAGTGCGTGGCGCGCGCGCGGTGGGTGTGATCATCGAACGCACGCGCGACTGACCCGGTGAACCCGGCCGCCGGCCGGCAATCCGGTAGTGCCGGCCGCCGGCCGGCAACCTCATCAGCAGTAAAACAAGGAGACAACCGATGGTGGACGCGGTGGTGGCGGTACAGTGGCTGGAAAAGCTGCAGAACACACTGGAACCCTATCCTGGCGCCTACCTGGCGTTGATGATCACGGCGCTGTTGATCGCCGCCGGCCTGGCCAACTGGGTGACCAAGCGCATCCTGCTGCGTGGGCTGCGGCGCCTGCTCAGCCGCCTGCCGGGCGCCGACACTGGCCGCGGCAGCCATCTGATGCGGGTGATCTCGCGCCTGTCCAATGTGGTGCCCAGCCAGGTGATCGCCTCGGGTATCCGCATCGTGCCGGACCTGCCACCGGGTCTGGTCAGCTTCATCATCGGCGCCTGCCAGGCCTGGGCGATCCTGACGGTGGTGCTGGCGATCTCGCATGCGCTGGATGCGGCCAACGACCTGTACGAACGTCGCCCCGAAGCCCGCAACAAGCCGATCAAGGGCTACCTGCAGGTCGCCAAGATCGTCATCTTCGTGATTGCCGGCCTGTCGATCGTTGCCACCCTGGCCGGTGTCGACCTGCGCTATCTGGTCACCGGCCTGGGCGCCGCCACCGCGGTGCTGATGCTGATTTTCCAGGACACCATCCTGTCGCTGGTGGCCAGCGTGCAGATCAGCGGCGATGGCCGCGTGCGCATCGGCGACTGGATCGAGATGCCCAGCCAGAATGCCGATGGCGATGTCATCGACATCGCGCTGCACACCGTCACCGTGCAGAACTTCGACAAGACCATCACCACCATCCCGACCAAGAAGCTGGTGACCGAGTCGTTCAAGAACTGGCGCGGCATGCAGGAGGCCGGGGGCCGCCGCATCAAGCGCGCGCTGTATCTGGACCAGCACAGCGTGGGCTTCCTGGACGAGGGCGACCTGGCCTTCCTTGGCCAGTTCGCGCTGCTGGGCGACTACCTGCGTGAGAAGGAACAGGAGCTGGGACAGTGGAACGGGCGCCTGCGCGAGCAGGGCGTGGCCGAGGTCAACAGCCGCCGGGTGACCAACCTGGGCACCTTCCGCGCCTACGTGGAGCGCTACCTGCGCAGCCATCCGGGTATCCACACCGACATGACCCTGCTGGTACGGCAGCTGCAGCCGACCACCGAGGGCCTGCCGCTGGAGCTGTACTGCTTCACCCGCAGCACCGCCTGGGGCGAGTACGAGGCGGTGCAGTCGGACATCTTCGACCACCTGCTGGCGATCCTGCCGGCCTTCGGGCTGCGGGTGTTCCAGGCCTCCAGCGACGCCATGTTGATGGCCGGGCAGCGCCAGTTGGCCGGCTCGGAGTAAGCTGCGAGGCCTCCGGCCGGACCGTACGGATCCGGCTGGAGGTTGAAACTGAACGACGAAACCTCTCGCCAAATGGCTCCGGATCGCTAGAATGCCGGGCTTGTAAACGTTTTCATCAAGGACTGCTGGTGGCCTCCGATCGCATCGAATCCCTCATTACCCAGATGACCGTCGAGGAAAAGGTCGGCCAGCTGGGTGTCTTCGCGGACATGGTCCGCCCGTTCGCCCCGGACGTGAACCCGGAAGCCAACGTGCGCAATGCCGACCAGGTGCTGCAGCAGGTGCGCGAGGGCAAGGTCGGCTCGCTGTTCAACGGTGTCGGCGCCGAGCTGGGCCGCCGCATCCAGCAGGTCGCCACCGAGGAAAGCCGGCTGGGCATCCCGGTGATCCTGGCCGCCGACGTCATCCACGGCATGCGCACCGTGTTCCCGATTCCGCTGGGCGAGGCCGCCAGCTTCGAACCGGACCTGGCCGAGCGCACCGCGCGTGCCACCGCCGTCGAAGCCACCGCCGCCGGCCTGCACTGGACCTATGCGCCGGCCGTGGACATCGCCCGTGACCAGCGCTGGGGCCGTGGCGCCGAAGGTGCCGGTGAGGACGTGGTGCTGGGCTGTGCCTTCGCCGCCGCCCGCGTGCGTGGCTTCCAGGGCAGCGACCTGCGCGCCGCCGATTCGCTGCTGGCCACGCCCAAGCATTTCGCTGCCTATGGCGCGGTGATGGCCGGCATGGAATACAACATGGTGGACATCTCGCCGCAGACCCTGCGCGACGTGCACCTGCCGCCGTTCAAGGCCGCCTTCGACGCCGGCGCGATCACCGTGATGTCCTCGTTCAACGACATCAACGGCGTGCCGGCCAGCGCCAATGCCGAACTGCTGACCGACATCCTGCGCGGTGAGTGGAAGTTCCCGGGCGTGGTGATCTCCGATTACACCGCCGACATGGAACTGGTTGCGCACGGCTATGCCGCTGACGATCGCGATGCCACCGCCAAGGCGTTCACCGCCGGCCTGGACCTGAGCATGCAGAGCGGCTTCTATGCCGAGCACCTGCCGGGCCTGGTCGAGAGCGGCGAAGTGCCGATGGCGGTGCTGGATGAAGGCGTGCGCCGCATCCTGTGGCTGAAGGAAACCATCGGCCTGTTCGACGACCCGTACCGTTCGCTGGACCCGGCGCGCGAAGCCGATACCTCGCACCTCGCCGCGCATGACGCACTGTCGCGCGATGCTGCACGCCGTTCGATCGTGCTGCTGAACAACCGCGACAACGTGCTGCCGCTGCAGAAGAGCGGGCAGAAGATCGCGCTGATCGGCCCGTTCGTGCAGGACCGCGAGAACATCGAAGGCTGCTGGACGCTGTTCGGCGACAAGCAGCGCTATGTGGACCTGGAAACCGGCGTGCGCGCTGCCATCGGCGACCAAGCGCTGCTGGAGATCGTGCCGGGCTGCGAACTGGAAACCGCCATTGCGGGCGGCACCGAAGCGGCCGTGGCTGCCGCGCTGCGCGCCGACGTGGTGGTGCTGGCGCTGGGCGAGCCGCAGCGCTACAGCGGTGAGGCGCAGTCGCGCGTGGAGATCACCCTGCCGCCGGCGCAGCAGGCGCTGGCCGAGGCGGTGGCGATGACCGGCAAGCCGCTGGTGGTGCTGCTGCGCAATGGTCGCGCGCTGGCGCTGCAGGGCGCGGTGCGCAACGCACACGCCGTGGCGGTCACCTGGTACCTGGGCACGCAGACCGGTCATGCCGTGGCCGATGTGCTGTTCGGCGATTACAGCCCGTCCGGCCGCCTGCCGGTCAGCTTCCCGCAGGTGTCCGGCCAGCAGCCGTACTTCTACAACCACCCGCGCACCGGTCGCCCGGAACTGCCGACCATGTCGGAGTTCAAGGCACGCTGGCGCGAGATCCCGAACGAGCCGCTGTACCCGTTCGGTCATGGCATCGGCTACACCACGTTTGCCTACGGCGTGCCGCAGCTGAGTTCGGCCCAGCTCGGCTGGGATGACACCCTGACCCTCACCACCACGCTGACCAACCGCGGCGATGTGGCCGGCGAGGAAGTGGTGCAGCTGTACATCCACGACCGCGTGGCCAGCCGCGTGCGTCCGGTGCGCGAGTTGAAGGACTTCCGCAAGGTGGCCCTGCAGCCGGGCGAATCCACCGAGGTGGTGTTCACCCTGACCCGCGAGCAGCTGGCCTTCACCGGCCGTGACGGCGTGCTGCGTGCCGAACCGGGCGTGTTCGACGTGTGGGTATGCGCCTCGTCGGCGGCCGGTGAAGCGGTACAGTTCGAGTTGTTGAATGCCTGATCGCGATGGGTAGCGCCGGGCCATGCCCGGCGTTGCCTTGCTCACGATGCGCGAACACGCCAGGCGTAGCCCGGCGCTACCATCGGGCTTTCGATCCGATGGAGTCCGCGCATGCGCAAGATTGCTTTCCTGATGACGGCCCTGCTGCTGGCGGCCTGTTCGCAGCCACCCGCGCCGGCCGAACCCGCGGCCGACGCACCGCCGCCGATGCATGCCAGTGCCGCGGCAACGCCGGCTGCACCTGCGACTGAGCCAGCCGCCACTGCGCCGGCTGTGCCCGCAACGCAGGCGCCTGCCGATGACGCGCGTGCCCGCATCGACAGCGTGCTGGGCGACGCGGCGCAATACGAAAAGGTGTTCAATGCGTTCAAGACGGCCGTGGTTGGCGGTGATCGCGCTGCCGTGGTCGAGGAAGTGCACTTCCCGCTGAACATCGCCGATGGGAAGAAGATCACCGGTCCGGGTGAGTTCCAGCGCAACTACGAGAAGATCATCACCCCGGCGGTGGTCAAGGCAGTGTCCGAACAGGACTTCGGCAAGGTCTTCGTCAACCAGCAGGGCGTGATGATTGGCAATGGACAGGTGTGGTTGAACGGGCAGTGCCTGGACCCGGCCTGCACGAAGACCGAGGTGAAGGTCATCACCATCCAGTAAACGGAAACGGCCCCGCATGCGGGGCCGTTCCGGGAAAAAGTTCCGATCAGGCTTTCGGCGTCAGCTTCAGCAGGCGTGCCTTGCTGCCGTCTTCCAGCAGCCACAACGCGCCATCCGGGCCCTGTTCCACTTCGCGGATGCGCTCGCCCATGTTGAAGCGTTCGGCTTCGCGCGCGCTGTCGCCGTCGAAGGTCACGCGCACCAGCGAGGTCGACGACAGGCCGCCGATGAAGCCGCTGCCCTTCCATTGCGGGAACAGCGTGCCGCTGTAGATCACGAAGCCGGCCGGCGAGATCACCGGTGTCCAGGTCACCTTCGGTGCAGCAAATTCCGGGCGGGTGCTGTGGTCGGGAATCGGGCGGCCGTCGTAGTGGTCGCCATTGGAAACCACCGGGTAGCCGTAGTTGGCACCGCGCACGATCAGGTTCAGTTCGTCGCCGCCGGCCGGGCCCATCTCATGCGCCCACAGCTTGCCGTTGGCATCGAAGGCCATGCCGAGGATGTTGCGGTGGCCCAGCGACCAGACCTGCGCGGCCACGCCGCCCTGCGAGGCGAACGGGTTGTCGGCTGGCAGGCTGCCATCGTCGTTGAGGCGCACGATCTTGCCGAGGTTGCCGCCCATGTCCTGCGCCGGATCGAACTTCTGCCGCTCGCTGGAGCTGATCCACAGCTTGCCGTCCGGGCCGAAGGCGAGGCGGTGGCCGTAGTGGCCTTCGCCACTGACCTTGGGGCTCTGCCGCCAGATCACCTTCAGGTCCTTGAGCTGGCCAGCGCCGCTTGCGTCCAGCGTCAACGTCGCACGGGCCACGGCGGCACCGCGGGTGTCCAGCGTGCCTTCCTCGGCATAGCTGAGGTAAACAACATGATTCCGGGCGAAATCGGGGTGCAGGATGATGTCGCCAAAGCCCCCCTGGCCACCGTAGGCCACCTTGGGAACGCCGGTGATCTCGTGCTTCTGGCCGCTGGCCAGGTCCAGGTGCTGCAGCTTGCCGCGCTTCTCGGTGACCAGCAGGCTGCCGTCAGGCAGGAAGGTCATCGCCCACGGCTGGTCGAAACGGCTGACTTCGGTGGCGGTGAACGGGCGCTGGTCGGTGGCGGCGGAGGCTGCCGGTGCGACGGCCTGGGCGCCGTTGGCGGCCGGGTCGGCGGCGTTGCAGGCGGAGGTGGCGAGGATCGGCACCAGGCCGAGGGCGAGCAGCAGGGAGGTGCGGGTCATGGGTATCTCCAGGGCGGGGATGCGGATGGCCGGGCTGTCCCTTGTACACCACCCGGCGTGTGACCGTCGTGGCCCGAAGGTCCTGCGCCCCCTGTGCGACGACGGCCGGATCGACTAGGGTGGGCACGCCCGGGCAAAGCATGCCCGCCTGCCTGCAAGGATCCGCAATGAACACTGCCATGCCGCACAAGCCGTCCACCGCCTTCATCGCCGCCTCCTGGGTTGCCCTGCTGCTGGGAGCGGCGGCCTACCTGATCGGCCTGTTCAACGCCGCCACCATGGCGCTCAACGAAAAGGGCTACTACCTGACCCTGCTGCTGTTCGGCCTGTTCGCAGCGGTATCGCTGCAGAAGAGCGTGCGCGACCGCGTCGAGGGTATTCCGGTGAGCGCGCTGTACTACGCACTGTGCTGGTTCGCGTTGCTGTCGGCGCTGATGCTGCTGCTGGTTGGCCTGTGGAATGCCACCCTGGCATCGAGCGAGAAGGGCTTCTACGGCATGGCGTATGCGCTGTCGCTGTTCGGTGCGGTGGCCGTGCAGAAGAACACCCGCGACCTCATCGCCGCAGGTGGTGGTGAGAGCAAGCGCAGCGCGGTCGTGCCGCCGCTGCCGGAACAGGAGTGACTCCGCAGAGCCGAGCCCATGCTCGGCTCTCCTGCCGCATCTGTAGCGCCGAGTCATGCTCGACTCCCAGCCGAGCATGGGCTCGGCTCTACACGAGCATGGCGTTATCGCTTCAACCGCGGGTCCGCCAGCTGCGCGTCTTCCCAGCCACGGCGCACCGCATTGCGTGCCTGTGCCCATTCCAGCCGGCTGCGGCCACGTTCGCCGGCCCAGCGCGATTCCAGCTCGGCTTCCACCTGTTCGTAGGCGCGGATCATGTCCTGCGCGCGGGCCGCGTGGCCGATGCGGTAGGCCGGTTCGTAGTCCTCGAAGAACAGCTGGTCGTCGTAGTACGGCTCGGCGCTGTAGCGCTCGCGCCAGTAATTGCTGACCGCATCACGCGACGTGCTGTCATCCGGTACGCGGCCAGGGATCTGGTACTCGGTCATGGAAGGCTCCGTTGTGTACGAAGCCTGATCGTGCCTGGGTGGCGGTTAACGGCCCGGTCCGGCAGTGTGATCACCAGATCAATCCGCCGGGCATGGCCCGGCGCTACCAGTTACCCGGCGTCGGCATCCTTGCGCGGCAGCTTGTAGATCACCGCGCCGATGGCAAATGCCACCAGCGCAGCGGCGATGTTCTGCCAGCTGGCACTGGCGAACAGCGCCACGCACAGCAGCAGTGCCAGCACCGGAATCAGCGGCCCACCGGGCAGCTTCAATGCGCCCGGGCGGTCGGCGTAGCGCTTGGCCAGCACCAGCACCGCAGCGGCGGTACCGATGTAGGCAAACAGGCGCGTGGTCATCGACAGCAGTGCCAGCTGCACGAACGAGCCGGACAGCGCCAGCCCGAGTGCAATCAGGCCCTGGCACAGGATCGATGCGGCCGGGGTGTGGAAGCGCGGATGTACCTGCGCCAGGATCTTCGGGCCGTAGCCATCGCGTGCCAGCGCGAACAGGAAGCGCGGGCCCATCATCATCGTGTTGCTGTTGGTGCCGAGGATGGAGATGGTGGCACCGACCGTCAGGATCAGCGCCAATGCTTCGCCACCGAAGCCGGCGGCGGCATCGGCCAGCGGCGTGGCCGAGCTGGCCAGGCCGGCCAGCGTACCCTGTGCCACCACCTGTACCGCGCCGTAGATGACGGTGACGGTGATGATCATGGTGATCAGCGCGAACGGAATATCGCGACGCGGGTTGCGGTATTCGCCGGCGGCCGCGGGGATGTTCTCGAAACCGGCGTAGGCGTACAGCAACAGCAGCGCGGCCTCGCCCATGCGCTGCAGGTCATGCGGGTCCGGGCGCTGGCCGGAGAAGGCCAGCTGCGGGTCGATGTAGAACGCGCCGATGGCCACGAACAGCAGCAGCGGCAGCATCTTGCCGATCACCAGCACCACGCCGGTACGCGCGGCCGAACGCACGCCGATGATGTTGATGCCGGTGAGGAAGCCCAGCGACACCACGATCACCGCGATGCGGCCCAGGCCAGCACCGGCCCACGGCCAGAAACGCGCAACTGCATCGGCCAGCGCGTTGCTGAGCGCAGCGGCCGAGCTGATGCGGGTCAGCCAGATCATCCAGCCGATCTCGAACCCGGCGAAGCGCCCGAACGCCTCGCGGGCATACAGGTAGCTGCCGCCGGGCTCATCGAAGTAGCTGGCGGCCTGCGCGTAGCACAGCACCAGCAGGGCCACGACGATGCCTGCGGCAACCACGCCCCACAGGCTGAACGGGCCGAGCAGGGCGACGGTGGCGGCCGGCAGCAGGTAGATACCGCTGCCGATCACATCGTTGATCGACAGGCCGACGATCTGCCAGCGGCTGACCGCGCGCTGCAGCTGCGGTTCGTCTGGCGCGCTCAACGGGCGTCTCCGCTCAGTGCGGGCAGCTGCCACTGCGCCTGCAGCCGCTTGTACTCGGCGCGTGGCAGCAGCACGAAGCGCGGCGTATCCTGCGGCCGCAACCAGTCCAGCAGGGCCTGCATGCGCGCCTGCGGCATGGCGGTGCAGCCGGCAGTGGCTTCGCCGGGCTGGCGCCACAGGTGGGCGAAGATGCAGCTGCCCTTGCCGGGCTGGTTGTCGGGATTGTGGGCGATCACGAAGCCTTCCTGGTAACGCACGTCGCCCTTGGTGTGCAGGTCCAGCCGCATCGGTTCGGTGGAGCCTTCCACGGCCGCCTTGCCCACCTTCTTCGCGTCGACGATGCGGTTGTAGAACGGCGAGCCGGGTACGTCCATGCAGTAGCTGCTTTCAAGCATCGGCTGGTAGGCCATGGCCGTGCCTGGGCGTGTGACGGCATAGCCGAACGCGCTGCCGAGCGCGAACACGCCCGCAGGGCTGCGGCCATCGCCTTCCTGCTTCTGCGGGCCGTCGGCCTGCGCCGGATGCAGGCCCAGCCCCCAGGCGCTGCCGGTGCGGCCGAGGGCCACCGGGAACGCCTGGCCATGCGCGTGCCAGCCCTTGCCGTCGCGCACATAGGCCTGCAGCTGCCCCTGGGGGCTGTCCCAGCCTTCGCTGGTGACCACGATCAGCTGGCGCGCCCCATCCAGCGGCGCAGCATGGACGGACACCGCCGCAGCAAGCAGCAGCGCAGCGGTAGCGAGGCGGACCAGCGATTTCATCAACAGGTGCTCCGGTCAGGAATCCAGCAGGTGGTCGATCCGCTCCAGGTTCACCGCCAGCTGCTGCTGGCGGTCCGGATTGGTGTGGCAGAGCAGCACGAACAGGAAATCGAGCAGGGCGTGCATGGCGCTACGGTACAGCAGCTGCGCCACCTGCGGCGTGCGATCGTGTGCGCACACCACCAGTGCTGCATCCGCATGCGCGCGCAGCGGGTTGGCGGTGTGGCGGGTGATGGAAATCACCTTGCCGCCCATGTCCTGGAACTGGCGCGACAGCTGCGAAAGCTGGGGCAGGTTGCCGAATTCGGAGAACACCAGCAGCACATCGCCGGGGCGTGCGGCCGACAGGTTGGCCAGCATCAGGATCGGGTCGGTATGCGGCACCACCAGCAGGCCGAGCAGCGACAGCCGCATGGCGAACTCGCGGGCATACAGGCCATCGTCACCCAGGCCGTACACGAACAGCTTGGGCGCGTCGTCGAGCAGCTGCACGATGCGTTCGATCTCTTCGCGCGGATTGGCCTGTCGGGTCTCTTCCTCAGCCTGTGCCTTGCTGCGGCGCAGGGCCTCGCCCAGGCGAAGGTAGTCATCGCCGCTGTCGGGTTCGCTGGGCGCCTGCTGCGGATCGGCACCGGCGCGGGCCACATCCTGGCCGATCGAGTACTTCAGGTCCGGGTAGCCCTTGAAGCCGAGCTTCTGGCTGAACTTCACCACGCTGGACTGGCTGATGCCCAGCGCGCTGGCCAGCTGCTGCGAAGAGTAGTCGCGCAGCAGGTGGGCGTTGTCGAGGATGAAATCGGCAATGCGGCGTTCGATGGCCGACATCTGCCCGCGCTCGGAACGGATCTTCAGCAAGGGCGGCATGCGGGGCGTCCGGACATGGATAGGCGCGTTGCGGTTGGCAGCGTAGGGCGTGTCATGGAATGGGTCGGGCGGGTGGGATGTGCAGGGGACGCCGTGAATCCATCCATGGAGGCTTGGCCGCGCCATCCATGGCGCGGACACCCCTGCAAATCCCACCCGCCCGACCCCGGACAGATCGCGCGCGTGCCAGCCGCGAAGAGGATACGGGGTAGGGCAGAAGCAGGAGCATCCACGCATGGCGTGGATCTACCCGGAGCTGCTGTTGAGTCCGCCTTGTAGCGAGCCGAGCACCGCAGGGCACCGGCGTGCGTAGCACGTCGGCTCGCGGCCGGCGGAGCGTTTCTTTTGGTTACTTTTCTTTTCGCGAAAAGAAAAGTAACGCCCGACCCAATGTCAGTTGCATGCCAGGTCAGCCGCAAGGCAGAGATCAACCCAGCATCTCCAGCCCGCGCACTTCGGTGATGCCCAGCCCCGGCACATCGCTGACGCTGATCTCCGATTCGTTGAAGTGCACGCCGCCGCTGACTGGATCGAACTGGCCCAGCGACGGGCCGTCCAGATCGACCTTGGTGATCACATCGCTCTTGGCCACCGCCAGGTGCACGGCAGCGGCGACGCTGATGCTCGATTCGATCATGCAGCCGATCATGCACGGCACACCGTAGATGCCGGCGATGTCGGCAATGCGGATCGCGTTGGACAGGCCGCCGGTCTTCATCAGCTTGATGTTGATGATGTCGGCGGCGCGCTGCTGGATCAGGTCCATCACCTGGCTCGGGCTGAACACGCTTTCGTCAGCCATCACCGGTGTATTGACCCGGTCGGTGACGTACTTCAGGCCGCTGATGTCGGCCGCCTTCACCGGCTGCTCCAGCAGCTCCAGCACCACGCCGGCTTCTTCCAGAGTGCGCATGGCATGCACCGCCTGCTTGGCGGTCCAGCCCTGATTGGCGTCCAGGCGCAGCAGGGCGCGGCCCTCGACGGCGGCATGGATCGCCTTGACCCGTTCGATGTCCAGGCCGATGTCCTTGCCGACCTTGATCTTCAGCGACTCGAAACCGCGGTCGATCGCCGACAGCGAATCGGCCACCATCTTGTCGATGTAGTCCACGCTGATGGTGATGTCAGTGGTGATCACCGGGTCGCCGCCGCCGAGCATCTGGTACAACGGCGCACCATGCAGCTGCGCCCACAGATCGTACAGCGCGATCTCCACCGCGGCCTTGGCGCTGGTGTTGCGCTCCATCGCGCCCTGCACCAGGCCGCACAGGCGGTTGAGGTTGACCACGTCCTGGCCGATCAGGCGCGGGGCGATGAAATGGCGGATCGCTTCGATGATCGAGCCGTGCGTATCGCCGGTGATCACCGCCGTGGCCGGGGCTTCGCCATAGCCGGTGTGGCCACTATCGGTGCGGATCAGCACCACCACGTCTTCCACGGTTTCCACCGTGCGCAGGGCGGTCTTGAACGGTGTCTTCAGCGGCACGCGCAGCATGCCCAGTTCGATGGCAGTGATCTTCATTCAGGAGTCTTGGCGCGCAGGCGCTGGATGTTGGTGATGCGGTCGATGTAGCGGACGGTATCGCTGGCCATCATCGGCTCCAGCGGCGTCACCGAAACACCATTGAGGTGGGCCTGCACGCGTTTGCCGTCGGCACCGGACCAGCTGCCGCCTGCCGTATCGTGGATGACCCAGGTACGGCCGTCGACGTGGCCGATGGCCATCATCACGTGGCCGGGTATGTAGACCAGATCGCCCACCTGAAGGTCGGTCACAGCACGGTCGCGCGCGGCCTTTGTGTCCTTGTCGGTGAACGGCAGGCGGTCCAGTGCCGGGCTGACGGCCTGGGCGCTGGTATTGCGCGGCAGCAGCACGCCGAAGCTGCGGTAGATCTCGGAAACGAAACCGCTGCAGTCGCGGGTGTCGTAGTCGTGGCCCCAACCGTAACGCTCGCCGAGGAACTTGAAGGCCTGCTGCAGCAGCAGGCGCGGGGTCAGCGGCAGGTAATCGGCTGCGGTGTCCTGCGAGCGCGGCAGCAGGGCCGGCACCAGCTTCAGGCGCCCGTCGGCCTCGCGTACCGGCAGCTGCACCACCCACGAGGCATGCGCCTGCTGGCCGTTCACCGCTTCGGCGGCGGGCCAGTCGGCCAGCACCGGCAGTCGCACGCCCATCTCCAGCTGCAGGCGCGAGACGCGCGGTTCCTCCGGGGTGTAGGCGGTCTGCGCGGTGGCGCCGGTGACAACGCGGTACGGGCCCTTCGTGCCGTAGCCGAGCACCGTGGCCTTGTCGCCGCCAGCGATCGCATCGGCTTCGATCCACGCGCTGTAGCGCTCGCTGTGCACGAACAGCCAGCGGCCATCGGCGCTGCGATGGACCACCGCCACCTTGTCGCCGGGGAACAGAGCCGACTCCTGGAAGCGGTCGATGTCGGTGTCACCGACGGTGCTGAAGACGCGCTCGCGGGTGGGGAAGGTGCGCAACGCCGCGCGCTTCACCACCAGGCCGTAGGCGGGTGCGACGTGTGCGGGAATCGCATCGAGGCCGAGGTTGGCTTCGATGCCACTGCGCAGCGCAGGCGCGATGGCCTGGCCCCGCTCGTTGAACAGTGCACGCCCGGGCCAGCGCGACAACGCGCTGATGCTGGCGCGTACCTGCGCGGCATCAAGCTGTGCGGGCAGCGCGGCGATGTCCTGGATGTGGCTGTCCTGCGCGCGCATCCGCGCGTTCTGCGCATCGATCTGCGCGCGGTCCATGATCGGCGCATCGGCGTTGTCCAGCCGGGCCGCCCAGTACTGCGGCGTCAGGTAGGCCTCATGCAGGCCGATCACATACGGCAGCGGCGCGCCGGGATCGGGTGCCGGTGCGGCCGGTGCGGCCGGTGCAAAGGCCGGTGCGGCCAGCAGGCACACGGCCAGGGTCAACCGGCGCGGCCATCGCCACTGCCGCAGTGGTTCGCGGGAAGCCAGGATCATGCGCAGCACACCCTCCTCGAATGCCTATTGGAATATTTATTCCTTTCGGCACAGAAAGCAAGAATAAATTATTGACCGGCGTCCCGGCCCGTGTTACACAGCCATTACCACCCGCGCTGGGGAAGTGTCGCTGTGGATCCTGCCGTTCGCAAACCGCGTCTGCTTGCTGCTGCCGGCCTGTGTGCCGCGCTGCTGCTGTGGGCGTCGGCCACGCAGGCGGCCGATGGGCGCAGCAGCCAGCAGCGGGCGCGGCAGACGCAGGTGATCGACCTGATCGGCAGCGGTCGCTTCAACGATGCCCAAGCCCTGCTGGCAACGGCGGCCGATGCTGCCGAAGGCGCCTTCCAGCGCGAACGCATGCGCCGCATCCGCCTGGATTTCAGCCTCGACGAAACCGCCGCCAAGGCCGCTGTGCGGCGCTGGATTCCCGATCTGAGCGACGAAGAATTCGCGCGCTGGGACCAGCTCGGCCTGATCGAACACCTCGATATCGATGGCACGCGCGGGTACTTCAAGCGCGCTCCGTCGAACCTGTTCCTGCTCAGCGACGAAGCACGCGCGCGGCGCCGCGCAGATGCACCGATGCCGCCTCCGGGGCCCAACGAAGTGCTCAATGCGCACCACGCGCGCGTGCTTGCTGCGGCCGAACACAGTGGCCGGGTGGCGGTGCTGCCGCAGCGCATCGAGTTCACCCAATCGCTCACGGTGAAGGCCGATGCCGTGCCGGCCGGCGAGACCGTACGCGCCTGGATTCCCTACCCGCGCGAGATCCCCGGCCAGCAGGAGCAGGTGCAGTGGCTGGGCAGCACGCCGGGCAAGGCACGCGTGGCTCCGGCCAGTACCTTGCAGCGCACCGCCTACCTGGAAGCCAAGGCCGTAGCCGGCAAGCCGACCCGCTTCGAGATCCGCTACGCAGCGACGATCTTCGCCCGGCATACCGCGATCGATCCGGCCAAGGTGCAACCGACCCCGGCCGATCAGGCCTTGAAGCCCTATCTGGCCGAGCAGCTGCCACATGTGCGCTTCACCCCGGCGCTGAAGCTGTTCTCCGACCAGGTGCTGCAGGGCGAGACGCGCCCCCATGAAGTGGTGCGCAAGCTGTTCGCGGCGGTCGACCGCATTCCCTGGGCCGGTGCACGCGAATACTCCACGATCAGCAACATCAGCGATTACGCCTTGCGCGCTGGCCATGCCGACTGCGGGCAGCAGACCCTGCTGCTGATCGCGCTGCTGCGCCTGAACGGCATTCCCGCGCGCTGGCAGTCGGGCATGGTGTTCTCCGACGATGGCAGTGGTTACAACAACCTGCATGACTGGGGGCAGGTCTATCTGGCGCCGTACGGTTGGCTGCCGATGGATGTAACCACCGGCGCGCTGGCCAGCGATGTGCCGGCCCTGCGCGATTTCTACCTGGGTGGCCTCGATGGCTACCGCATCGCCTTCAACGATGATTTCGGCCAGCCCTTCGTGCCGGCCAAACAGCACTACCGCTCGGAAACGGTCGACTCGCAGCGCGGCGAGGCCGAGTGGGCAGGCGGCAACCTGTACTTCGACCAATGGAGCTACGACTTCCAGTGGCGGGTACTGCCAGCCAGGCAACGCTAGCGCGACACCTCGCATTCCACACCATTCAATTCTTGCAGGAGAGAGCAGGGGATGAAGGCTTACAGCATCAAGCGGGCGGCGTTGTGCGTCGCCCTTGGGGCGTGTCTGGGCGTGATCGCGCCCAGCGCATTCGCACAGGATGGTTCGGTGGTCGGCCGATTGGTCAGCGATGCCGGACAGGTACCGGCCGGTGCCACGGTGACCGTACGCAATCCCGCAACGGGGTTCGTCCGCTCCGTGCAGGCCGAGGCCAACGGCAGCTACCGTATTCCGCTGTTGCCGGTCGGTACTTATGACATGGAGGTGAGCCTGCCCGGCGGAGGTGCCAGCCGTGTTGGCCAGGTGACGGTCGGTCTGGGCAGCGCGACCACGGTGAACGTGCCGCTCGGCGCGGTCAGCACGCTGGGCACGGTTGAAGTGCGGGCACCGCAGGTGGTGTCGATGGTGGATGTGAAGTCCACCGAGTCGGCCACCAACATCACCCGCGAAGAACTTTCGCGCCTGCCGGTGGACCGTGACATCACTGCGGTGGCGCTGCTGGCGCCGGGTGCGGTGAAGGGCAAAGGGTCGCTGGGTGGCCAGGGCATTTCCTTCGGCGGTTCGTCGGTGGCCGAGAACACGGTCTACATCAATGGCCTGAACGTCACCGACTTCTACAACCGGGTCGGCTTCTCGTCGGTACCGTTCTCGTTCTACCAGGAATTCCAGGTCAAGACGGGTGGCTACTCGGTGGAGTTCGGGCGCAGCACCGGCGGTGTCATCAATGCGGTGACGCGTTCGGGCAGCAATGATTTCAAGGCGGGTGCCGAGCTGGTGTTCGAGCCTCGCGCGTGGCAGTCGCAGGCACGCGACCGCTACGACGGCAATGGCAGCCGCTACATCACCGCCAGCCGCGACGACTACAGCCGCAGTGCGCTGAACGTGTTCGCCTCCGGTGCGCTGGTGCAGGATCGACTTTTCTTCTTCGGCATGTACGAAGCGCGCGATTACCGCCCGACCTCGACCAACGACGCCGGTACGCGCCTGAGCCAGGGCAAGGCTGATGATCCGTTCTGGGGCGGCAAGATCGACTGGCAGATCACGGACAACCAGATGTTGTCGCTGTTCGGTTTCTCGGACAAAAGCAAGACGCTCACCGATGTCTACGCCTACGACTACGCCACGGGGCAGGCCGTGGGCGAGCGCAGCAACCAGATCTACAACACGGTGGGCGGCAAGAACTGGTCCGGCACCTACAGCTGGCAGGTCAACAACGACCTGACCATGAAGCTGATGTATGGCGAGAACAAGCGCAACCGTGCGCAGAGCTCGTTGATGGACGAGAACTGCAACCGCGTGTTCGACAACCGCACCGCCAGCCAGGGCGTGCCGCCCTCGCTGCAGGGTGACCGCAGCTGCACCAGCAGTTCGCAGCTCGAATCCGCACTGGACACCCGCAAGGCTGCGCGCGCCGATTTCGAATGGACGCTGGGCAACCATCTGCTGCGGTTTGGCCTGGATCGGGAAGAGAACACGTCCGACTACAGCCGCGCCTATCCCGGGCCCGGCGGCCTGCGCTATGACATCTACGCCCGCACGCCCGGTAGTTCGCTCAACGGCGGCGTCGTGCCGGCCAGTGGCCTGGTGGCGCGCACCCGTCGTTATGAAGTGGAGGGTGCCTTCGAGACGATCAACTCGGCCTACTACCTGGAAGACAACTGGCAGGTGACGCCGAATCTGCTGCTGAACATGGGCCTGCGCCTGGAAGCCTTCGACAACAAGGGCGGCGACGGCAGCAGCTACATCAAGATCGACGACATGCTGGCCCCACGCCTGGGATTCTCCTGGGACGTGCGCGGCGACGGCACCACCAAGGTGTTCGGCAACCTGGGCCGCTACTTCCTGCCGGTGGCCAACGTCATCAACATCAAGCAGGCCGGTGGATTCCTCGACGAACGCACCTGGTATGAGTTCCTTGGCTATAGCGGAGCGACCAACAACATCCCGAACCTGGGCGCGCAGATCGGCCCGGTGGACAATTCTCAGGGCGACGGCAGCGTGCCGGACCTGCGTGCGGAAGTGAACCGGGACATGGACCCGGTGTACCAGGATGAGGCGATCCTGGGCTTCCAGCAGATGATCAACGAGGCCTGGTCGGTCGGTGCCAGCGTGACCTACCGCCGGCTGCACAACGCCATCGATGACATGAACATCACCGCGACCGGGCAGTGTGGTGCCATCGACGGGGTGTGGATCATGGGCAATCCGGGCCGGACCAATACCGTATGGGGTGACACCGACTGTGACGGCAGCAATGACGGCTGGATCAGCATCGACACCTCGAAGGAAGGCTGGGCGCTGTACGACGACAACGGCAACTACGTCGGCCAGCGCGGCTGGGTTAAGCCCAAGCGCGACTACAAGGCACTGGAGCTGCAGGTCGACCGCGCCTGGGACGGCAAGTGGGGTTTCAACGCGTCCTATACGCTCGCATACGGTCGCGGCAATGCAGAAGGCCCGGTCAACTCCGATACTGACTTCGCCGATGCCGGGCGTACCGAGAACTTCGACAATCCGTGGGTGAACTACCGCGGCTACGGCTATCTGGCCAACGACCGCCGCCACCAGTTCAAGTTCCGTGGCAGTTATGCCTTGACCGAGAACCTGAGTGTAGCCGCTACGCTGGGCGTGCAGTCGGGCAGCCCGATCACGCGCTTTGGCGCCGGCAACCCGTTCGACGACACCGATTTCCACAGCTACTACGTGTGCGTGTCCAACTGCCAGGCGACGGTTCCGTCCCAGCGCGTGTTCGTGCATTCCCCACGCGGTGGCGACGGGCGTACGCCGTGGACCTACGATCTGGACGTGAGCGTGTCGTACAAGGTGCCGACCCCCACCGACCTGCGCCTGAAGCTGGCGGTGTACAACGTGCTCAACCAGCAGCGCGTGGTGACCGTGGACCAGGACTACGAACCGCAGGACAGCATCGGTACGCTCAACCCGCTGTACCGCTACGGTACCGGCTTCCAGTCACCGCGCTATGCGCAGTTGACCGTGACATGGGCCTACTGAAACCTGTCCGGCATGCACGACGCTGCGTCTGCGTGGCGGCGTGGGCGGTGTTCCCGATTGCCGCGGCGCAGACGACCACGACCGCCTCCATCGATGCCGACGTCGCGGCCATCGTCCAGCACGAGCACCTGCCCGGGCTGGCCATGGCCGTGGTCGACCACGGGCAGGTGGTCTACCAGCACGCCGATGGTATGCGCGGCGATGGTGGCCACATCGATCAGGACACGCTGTTCAAGATCGCCTCCAACAGCAAGGCGATGACCGCCGCGCTGCTGGCGCGGCTGGTGCAGCAGGGCCGGCTGCGCTGGGATGATCCGGTGCAGCGGCACCTGCCAGGTTTCCGCATGCATGACGCGTGGGTGGGCCAGCAGATGCAGGTGCGCGACCTGCTGATCCACAACAGCGGCCTCGGCCTGGGCGCGGGTGACCTGATGCTGTGGCCGGAGCCGAACGCATTCACCCGCGCCGACATCATTGCCGGTCTGGCGCACCTGAAACCGGTCAGCAGCTTCCGCAGCCGCTATGCCTACGACAACCTGATGTATGTGGTGGCCGGCGAAGTGGCGGCCGCTGCCGGTGGCAAGCCATACGACCAGCTGATGCGCGAGCAGGTGTTCGAGCCGCTCGGCATGGACCGTTGCCAGGTCGGGGCATGGCCGGTGAAGCAGGTGGGCAACGTGGCCCAGCCGCATGCCTGGCGCGCGGGCCGCAACGTGGTGGTGAACTCCGATGGTGAAACCAGCCCCGACCTGACGTCGATGGCCGCCGGCGGCATCCGCTGTTCCCTGCGTGACATGACGCGTTGGATGCAGGTGCTGCTGGAGCCTTCCCTGGTCCCTGATTGGCTCAATGCCGAGCAGCGCCGCACGCTGTGGACCCTGCACATGCCGATGCCGCTGGGCGAACGCCAGCGGCGCTGGGACAACGCGCACTTCTACGGCTACGGCTATGGCTGGCGGGTGTCGGACATGGACGGGCAGTGGAAGGTGGCGCACACCGGCACGCTGTCGGGCATGTATTCGTCGCTGGCCCTGCTGCCCGACCGCAAGGTGGGCGTGGTGATGCTGATCAACGGCGAGGGCGAGGACGCACGCACGGCGCTGATGCAGGCGCTGCTGAAGCGCTTCACCGCTCCGCATGATGCGCGCCCGGCCGAGGCCTATCTGGCCGAACTGAAGACCGAGCAGGCCACGCGGGCAGCATCGGGCCATCAGCGACCTGTGACGTCCCCGGCGCAGGCGGCGCGCGCGGTCGATCTGCCGCGCTGGCAGGGCCGTTACCGCGATCCCTGGCTGGGGCCGGCCTCGCTGTGCCCGGGCAAGGACGGCCTGCGTTTCAGCGTGGACAAGTCGCCGAAGCTGCAGAGCGCCGTGCTGCAACAGCAAGGACGCTGGCTGCTGCGCTGGGATACGCTGGGAGACGAAGCGCAGGCATGGCTGCAACCGGGCGAAGGCCCGGTGCCGACGCTGGACCTGCGCGCCATCGATCCGGACATCGACTTCAGCTATGACTTCCAGGACCTGCATTTCACTCGTACTGGCGATTGCCCTGGCCGCGACCGCCCACGCCGCTGAGCCACCCCGCGTTTCGCCGGCCACCGATGCGGCGGAGGCTGGGCTGGTGGAGATCGGCACGCTGTCGCCGCACATCGAGATGGATATCCGCTATGCGACGGCGAACAACTTCACCGGTGCGCGCGTCCCCGGCTACGAGGCGCCGTCCTGCTATCTGCTGGCGCCGGTCGCGAAGGCACTGGCCCAGGTGGAGCAGGACCTGCGCGCGCAGGGCTTCGGCCTGCGTGTTTACGACTGCTATCGACCGGTGCGTTCGGTGCAGGCTTTCATGGCCTGGGTGAACGATCCGAACGAGCGCTCGCGCAAGGCGGTGCAGTATCCAGACCTGGAGAAGCCGCGCCTGCTGGCCGACGGCTATATCGCCGAGCGCTCCGGTCACAGTCGCGGTGCCACCGTAGATCTGGGGTTGCTGGATTGCCGCAGCGGTGGTTGTACGGTGCTGGAGATGGGCACCGACTTCGATTTCTTCGGCCCGCGTGCGCATACGCAGACGACCGGGCTGAGTGAAGCACAGCAGGCGAACCGCCAGCAGCTGGTGCGGGCGATGGCGCGGCGCGGCTTTGTGAACTATCCGCAGGAGTGGTGGCACTACACGTTCCAGCCCGAACCGGACCCCGGCACCGCCTACGACGTTCCCGTGCGGTAGGGGCGACACGGTAGTGCCGGGCGATACCCCTTACACTGGCCGCCTTCCCACCGCTGCCCACCCGATGAACCTTCCCCTGCACTTCGGCCTGCTCGGTACCCTGGAAGCGGGCGCCATCGCTCTGCTGGCCGGCCTGCTGGTGTACCTGCTGTGGTCGCGGTTGTGCCGGCTGCTGCACTGGCCGATGGGCCATGCGATTGGCTGGTCCTGCGTCATCTCGGTGGTGATCTCGGCGGGCATCGATGCGTGGAAGCTGTTCTACATGGGCATCGTGCGCCTGGAATCACCGCTGTACGCGCGCATCTTCCTGTCCACCATCCACGATCCGAACGAACTGGGCAGCCGCGTGGTGCTGGAAATCGCCGGCGCGCTGGCCGGTGTGGCATTGGGATGGGTGATGTTCAGTTCGCGGTCATCGGAAAAAACCGTCGACTGACGCAGGTTTTTCGTTGGCACCCGGTTAAATCCGGGCGCACTGAATGCGCATCTTATGAGCCACTCACCCGCCGCTAACCAGCGCACTAATGCATGCGCGCGGGCCAGTGGTTAATCGCGCGTGTGGGCGCCGGTCGCAGCGCAAAATCGATTCAGAAAGGCGGTGGCAGGGTAGGTGCCGTGCGGAGACAACAGGCCGCGCAACACCATCCAACAGGTAGGAGACACCCCTGATGACTATTCGCAACCGCAAGCCCCTGATCGCCCTGATCGTCGCCGCCGGCAGCGTACTGGCCATTCCGGCGATGGCGCAGTCGGCCAAGCAGCAGGCCGCGCAGGCGCAGAACGAGGCCGCGCAGGCCCAGCAGGCAGCGGCTCAGGCGGGTCAGGCTGCTGACCAGGCGACCAATGCGGCCGCGGCGGCATCGGCGCAGGCCAATGGCGGTGGCCAGACCTGGGCCAGCATCGATACCGATGGCAACGGCACCATCAGCAAGACCGAGGCGCAGGTGAACGCGGGTCTGGCACAGGTGTTCGACCAGGCCGACAGCAACAAGGACGGCGAGTTGAGCGCCGATGAGTACAAGGCCTACGTGGCCGCCCAGCAGGCGGGTGCGGGCGGCGCTGCGCAGGGCGCGCAGGGCAGGTAACACCTGCATCGGGGCGTATGGGAACCCGGGCGGCTGCGGCCGCCCGGGTTTTTCTCGTCACCATGGCCCCTGTATCCTTGGCCGATGAATACCTCCACGCCTGCGCCGTCGCGCGCCATCGGCCTGGTCGGTTTTGACGGTGACGATACGCTGTGGAAGAGCGAGGACTACTACCGCAAGGCCGAGCAGGATTATCTTGACCTGCTGTCGCGCTACGTCGACGTGCATGACACCCAGACCGCGCGCCACCTGCTGGAAGTGCAGCAGCGCCACCTGGGTACCTTCGGCTACGGCGTGAAGAGCATGACCCTGTCGATGATCGAAGCGGCCATCGACATCACCGGCCAGCGCATCGAAGCCAAGGACATCCAGCGCATCCTCGATATCGGCCATGCCACCCTGGGGCATCCGGTCGAGTTGATCGACGGTGTGCGCGAAGCGGTGGCGGCCATCGCCGAGCACTACCCGGTGGTGCTGATCACCAAGGGCGATCTGTTCCATCAGGAAGCCAAGATCAAGGTCGCCAACCTGGCCGAGCTGTTCCCGCGCATCGAGATCGTCTCCGAGAAGGATCCGGAAACCTACGCCCGCGTGCTGTCCGAGTTCGACCTGCCGATGCAGCGCTTTGTGATGGTCGGCAACTCGCTGCGTTCGGATATCGAGCCGGTGGTCACCCTCGGTGGCTGGGGCGTGCATACGCCGTACGCGGTGACCTGGGCGCACGAGACCCAGCACGGCGTGGCCGAGGACGAGCCGCGCATGGTCACCGCCGACAGCGCCCACGATTGGCCGGCCGCGCTGGCCGCGATCGAGGCCAAGGCCGCTGCTGCGGCCTGACAGGAACGGGCGGCTGCGGCAGAATCGGGCCATGAACCTGCGACTGCGCGCACTGCTGTTGTCCCTGCTGCTGGCGCCGGCCACCGTGCTGGCCCAGCAGACCGCCGAGCGTTCGGCCGCGTATGAGGTGGAGACCGGCGACAGCTGGGTGGATGACCAGCTGCAGGACATCAACCATTACGCCGAACGCTACCCCGACGCCTTCCTTGACGAAGTGTCGCGCTATGCGGGCGTGCCACGCGGCTACATCAGCGCGCTGTTCACCACGCATGGCTGGCAGGCCGGGGACATCTATTTCGCCTGTTTCTGGGCCAAGGCCAGTGGCCAGACCTGCCGCGACAGCGTGCGTGCGTTCAGCCAGAACCCGGAGGGCGGCTGGGAGGCGGTGGTGAAGCGGATGCCGGTGAAACCGCAGAACGTGCATGTGCGCGCCGTACGCCATGCCATCGTGGCCAGCTACCAGCACTGGGACCGGCCGATCACCCTGGATGCCACCCTGAAGCGTCAGCTCAACCGGTAATGCCGGGCCGCGTCCGGTGGGTGCGAACCTTGGTTCGCACGGAACTGCCAGGGGCCGGTGCAGAAGCACTGCGAACCAGGGTTCGCACCTACCAGGAGCAGTCCGGGGGTTGCCGGCCAGCGGCCGGCACTACCGGTTTGCTTCATGTTGCTCTGCATATCGCCGCCGCCCCGCGCTCCGGCGACAATACGGGCCCGAGCTGTTCCCCGTTCCCGTAATCGAGTGACTGATGAGCGCCTCTTTCGTTTCGCCTGATGTGATCCGCCGCCTGTTCGCACAGGCCATGTCCCGCATGTACCGCACCGAAGTGCCGCTGTACGGCACGCTGGTGGAACTGGTGGAGCGGATCAACGCGCAGGTGCTGGCCCAGGACCCGGCGCTGGCCGCGCAGCTGCAGCGCAACGACGAGCGCGCGCGCCTGGATGAAGAGCGCCATGGCGCCATCCGCGTTGGCACCGTGCAGGAACTGGCCACGCTGCGCCGCCTGTTCGCGGTGATGGGCATGTACCCGGTGGGCTACTACGATCTGTCGGTGGCCGGTGTGCCGGTGCATTCCACCGCGTTCCGCCCGCTCACCGGCGCCGCGCTGGCGCAGAACCCGTTCCGCGTGTTCACCTCGCTGCTGCGCCTGGAGCTGATCGAAGACGAAGCGCTGCGTGCCGAATCGGCAACGATCCTTGCCCGCCGCCGCATCTTCACCGACGGCGCGCTGGCGCTGATCGAGCAGGCCGAGCGTGACGGTGGCCTGTCACAGGCCGATGCCGAGCGTTTTGTCGAGCAGGCGCTGGAGACCTTCCGCTGGCATGGTGATGCCACCGTCGACCTGCCGACCTACCACGCCCTGCACAACGCGCACCGCCTGGTGGCCGACGTGGTGAGCTTCCGTGGCCCGCACATCAACCACCTGACCCCACGTACGCTGGACATCGATGCCGCGCAGACTGCGATGATCGAGCATGGCATGGCGGCCAAGGCGGTGATCGAAGGCCCGCCGCGCCGTGACTGTCCGATCCTGCTGCGCCAGACCAGCTTCAAGGCGCTGGAAGAGGCCGTGCACTTCCCGGACAGCGAAGGCGGCGATGCCGGCACCCACACCGCGCGTTTCGGCGAGATCGAACAGCGCGGCCTGGCCCTGACCCCGAAGGGCCGCGCGCTGTACGACCAGCTGCTGGCACAGGCGCGCGATGCCGGTGGAGCCGGCAGCACCGGTGGCGACTACGGCCAGCGCCTGCAGGCGGTGTTTGCCAGTTTCCCGGATGACCACGACACCCTGCGCCAGGAAGGGCTGGGCTATTACCGCTACCAGCTGACCGACGCTGGCCGCGCCGCACCGGAGCGCGTGGCCGATCTGCCCGCCGAAGTGCTGGTGGCCGCGGGCCTGGCCACGGCCGACCCGATCGTCTACGAAGATTTCCTGCCGGTCAGTGCCGCGGGCATTTTCCAGTCGAACCTGGGCGGCGAGGAGCAGCGCGCCTATGCCGCGCATGCCAACCGCGAGGCATTCGAACAGGCGCTGGGTGTGGCGGTGAATGACGAGTTCGAGATCTACGAGCGGCTGCAGGCCGAATCGCTGGCGGCGCTGCGCACCGCCTGAAGGTAGAGCCGGCCGCTGGCCGGCTGTTGCGGAAGCCGGCCAGCGGCCGGCTCTACCCGATGTCCGTACCTGGGGTCATGCTGCTGCCCCTTTGTAGAGCCGAGCCATGCTCGGCTGCACGGGGAAGGAGAGTCGAGCATGGCTCGACTCTACAGAAGCGGGCGTCAGCCCTTCATCGTGCCGGTATCCAGCCAACGCTGGTGCCACGACAGCGCTTCGGGCAGCAGGTGCGGGGTGTGCTTGCCGTAGCTCTCGCGGCTGGCACGGTCGAAGTAGTCCTGCAGCTGCGCGCGGAAATCCGGGTGCGCGCAGTTGTCGATCAGCACCTGCGCGCGCTTGCGCGGGGTCAGCCCGCGCAGATCGGCCAGGCCCTGTTCGGTGACGATCACCGACACGTCGTGCTCGGTGTGGTCGACGTGGCTGGCCATCGGCACGATTGCCGAGATGGTGCCGTTCTTGGCGGTGGACGGGCTCAGGAATGCCGACAGGAAACCGTTGCGGGCAAAGTCACCCGAACCGCCGATGCCGTTCATGATCCGCGTGCCCATCACGTGCGTCGAATTGACGTTGCCGTAGATGTCCACCTCGATCATGCCGTTCATGCCGATGCAGCCCAGGCGGCGCACCAGTTCCGGATGGTTGGAGATCTCCTGCGTGCGCATGATGATGCGCTCGCGGTAGAAATCGATGTGCTCCTTGAACGTCTCGTTGGCCTGCGGGCTCAGCGCAAAACCCGTGCACGAGGCATAGCTCAGCACGCCGTCGCGCAGCAGGTCGAGCATGCCGTCCTGGATCACTTCGGTGAACGCGGCCAGGTCGCGGAAACCACTCTTGGCCAAGCCGGCCAGCACCGCATTGGGAATATTGCCCACGCCCGACTGCAACGGCAGCAGGTTCGGCGGCAGGCGGCCCTTCTTCACTTCGTGCTGCAGGAACTCGATCAGGTGCGAGGCGATCTGTTCGCTGGTGGCATCGATCGGGCTGAACGGGCTGTTGCGATCCGGGCCGTTGGTGCGCACCACCGCCACGATCTTGTCCGGGTCGCAGCGCAGCGCGGTATCGCCGATGCGGTCGTTGGCGTTCACCAGCGGAATCGGCTTGCGGTGCGGCGGCAGCGCGGTGCCGTAGTAGATGTCATGCATGCCATCGACGCCGGCCGGCTGCCACTCGTTGACCTCGACGATCACCTTCTTCGCCAGGTCCAGCCAGGTCTTGTTGTTGCCCACCGAGGTGGAGGGCACCAGCGAACCGTCTTCGCGGATGGCCGACACTTCGATCACCGCGGTATCGATCTCGCCGTAGAAGCCGAACCACACGTGCTGGGCCACGTGGCTGAGGTGGATGTCGATGTAATCCAGCTTGCCCTCGTTGATGCGGTTTCGCGCATCCGGGTCGCTCTGGAACGGCATGCGCATGGCGATGCCATCGGCCTTGGCCAGCGCGCCATCGAGTTCCGGCGCGGTGGAGGCGCCGGTCATCAGTTTGATCTGGAAGGGGTTGCCCTGGGCGTGCACCGCTTCGATGCGGCGGGCCAGTTCGACGGGAACGGCCTTGGGATACCCGGAGCCGGTAAAGCCGCTCATGGCCACGGTTTCACCGGGCTGGATCAGCGCGGCTGCGGCCTCGGCGGAGACCACGCGGTCACGGAGACGCGCGTTGGCGATGCGATCAACAGACATGACGACAGTGTTTCTGGGGGGAAACCCGATTATCGGCCATCCTCATCCGTACGGGGGGTTCTACCTTCGTGGAATGGCTTTTCCCCACAGGGCTCACCCATACCCACCGGTTCTGTTTTGCAGTGCAGCGTGCAAAGTGCTTTCGCAGCCCGCACGATGGCCCTGCATCCCGACGTGGGGGAGGGAGCAGAGCCCGCTGGCAGTTCGCTGCAAGCGGGCTTTTTTATTGCCTGTCGCCCAGAATGAATACGCGACCTCCATTACCGGTAGTGCCGGCCGTTGGCCGGCAACCCCAGCAACCTTCGGCAGGATCATCGGATTTGCCGGCCAGCGGCCGGCAGCACCGGGTCGCTACAATCAGCCCATGACCCTCGCCCCCGCTGAACTGCCCGCCTCCCTGCAGCCGCTCGTCGACCGCGCGCTGTCGCGATTGACCCAGGTTTTGCCCGAGCCCGTCACGGTCGAGCTGCAGCCGCTGCTGATCCGGCTGGCTGTGACCAGCGACTTCGCCCTCGATACGCTGGTGCGCCAGCCGGCCCTGCTGGCGCAGCTGGCTGCCCCCGGTTGCCCGCCGATCCCGGCGCCGGTGCTCGACCCGCTGCAGCCCAGCGACTGGCCGGCACAGCTGCGGCGTTGGCGTGCGGCGATGTCCACGCGGCTGATCTGGCGCGACCTGGCCGGTCTGGACGACGTGGCGCAGACCCTGGCCGGTGCCACCACCCTGGCCGAAGACTGCCTGCGGCTGGCGTTGGAGGCCCTGCAGCAGGAGTTCGCGCAGCGCCACGGCGTGGTCTGTGATTCCGAGGGCCACCCACAGCAGCTGGTGGTGTTCGGCCTTGGCAAGCTCGGCGGCGGCGAGCTGAACTTCAGTTCCGATATCGACCTGGTCTACGCCTACCCGCACGGCGGTGAATCCGACGGCCCGCGCGCACTGGCCGCCGAAGAGTATTTCGCCCGCCTCGGCCAGCGCCTGGCCAAGTTGCTGGACGAAACCACGGTCGATGGCTTCAGCCACCGCGTCGACCTGCGCCTGCGCCCGTTCGGCAGCGCTGGCCGCGTCGCACTTTCGTTTGCGGCGATGGACCAGTATTTCCAGCGCGAGGGCCGCGACTGGGAACGCTATGCCTGGTTGAAGGCGCGTGCAGTGGCCGGTGATATCGCTGCCGGTGAAGCATGGCTGCAGACCCTGCGCCCGTTCGTGTACCGGCGTTATCTCGATTTCACCGCGCTCGATGGCCTGCGCGAGATGAAGGCGGCGATCACCGCCGAGGTCGCGCGCCGCGAACTGCATGAAGACATCAAGCGTGGTGCCGGTGGCATCCGCGAGATCGAGTTCCTGTGCCAAGCGCTGCAGCTGATCCGTGGCGGCCGCGAGCCGGCGCTGCGTGAGCGCCGCCTGCTGGTGGCGCTGGAGGCACTGGTGGCCGCCGGGCAGATCGCGGCGGAGGATGGCGCCGCGCTGCGCGAGGCCTACCTGTTCCTGCGCCGCCTGGAAAACCGCCTGCAGATGCTGCGCGACGCGCAGACCCACGTGCTGCCCAGCGATGCCTTGGACCGCGAGCGCATCGCCATCGGCCTCGGCTACCCGGACTGGGACGTGCTGCGCGCGGCGCTGGCCGTGCAGCAGCAGCGGGTCAGTACCGAATTCGCCGCGCTGCTGGCACCGCGCAAAGGACAGGCCGCGCCTGACGCGCTGGCCAACTACTGGCGCAGCCTGCCCGACGGCAGCGATGCACCGCTGCTGGCCGAAGCCGGTTTCCTCGATGCCAACGGCGCCGACCAGTCACTGCGCGATTTCGCCCAGGGCACCGGCGTGAAATCGCTGTCCGACGCCGCACGCGCACGCCTGGACCGCGTGCTGCCGGCGCTGCTGCATGCGGCCACGCGCTCGCCGCAACCGGACGCGGCGCTCAAGCGCGTGCTCGGCCTGCTGCAGGCGGTGCTGCGCCGGACCAGTTATCTGGCGCTGCTGGACGAACAGCCGAGCGCGCTGGCGCGGCTGGTGGACGTGCTGGCGCGCAGCGCATTGCTGGCCGAACGGCTGGCGGCGTATCCGCTGCTGCTGGACGAACTGCTGGACGTGCGCGTGTCCGGGCCGATGCCGGATGCGGACGGCATGCTGGCCGAGTGCCGGCAGGTGCTCTCGGTGGAGGATCCCGAATCCGCGCTGCGCTGGCTCAACGAGACGCGGCTGGCGCTCAGCTTCCGCATGGCGATGGCCACGCTGGACGGCCGTCAGGGCGCGGTGGACAGCACCCGGCAACTGGCCGAGCTGGCACAGGCCGTCGTCATCACGGTGCTGGCGATGGCCGAGGCGGACATGCGCGCCGCGCACGGCGAGATTCCCGGCGGCCGCTTCGCGATCATCGGCTACGGCAGCCTGGGTGGTCTTGAACTGGGCTTCGGTTCCGATCTGGACCTGGTGTTCCTGCACGACAATCCGGCCGGGGTGGATGCCAGCGATGGCGCGCGCCCGCTGGAACCGGGGCGCTGGTACGCGCGCCTGGCGCAGAAGGTGATGGCCCTGCTCGGTGCGGTCACCGCTGCCGGGCGCCTGTACGACATCGACGTGCGCCTGCGCCCGGATGGCGGCAAGGGTTCGCTGGTGTCTTCGCTGGCAAGCTACACCGAGTATCAGCGCGAACGCGCCTGGACCTGGGAACACCAGGCGCTGGTGCGTGCGCGTGGTGTGGCCGGTGATGCCAGCCTGCTGGCCGACTTCGAGCAGGTGCGCGCGCAGACGTTGGGTCGCGAACGCGATCAGGCCACGCTGTATGCCGATGTGTTGAAGATGCGCGGCCGCATGCGCACCGAGCTGGACCGAAGTGATGCCGCGCGGCTGGACCTGAAGCAGGGCGCCGGTGGCGTGGTGGACCTGGAGTTCCTGCTGCAGACCGGCGTGCTGGCGCGCAGCGCGCAGCATGCGGCGCTGCTGCAGCCGCGTGATACGCCATCATTGATCGATGCATTGGCCGTTACCGGTTTCCTGCCCGATGGCACTGCGCAGGCGCTGCACAGCGCACATGCCACGCTGCTGGAGGTGGGTTTGGCCTGCACGCTGGATCGGCGGCCACGTTTGGCAGCGACCACCCCGGCCATTGAACAGGCCTGCGCGGCGATCACTTCGGCGTGCGTTGAGGCGGAGTTGCCGTTCGCCTGACCGGCAGCGATGGCTGGGCAATGGCCCGCTTCTGGTAGGCGCCAACCTCGGTTGGCACAGGCCCTCAGGGCTCATGACCCCGGCGAGAGCGTGCCGACCAACGGTCGGCACCTGCCAGAGCGATGGCGGTCAGCCGGCGGTGCGCAGCGGCGCCATCTTCCACAACAGCGCGCGGAACGGGGCCAGCAGGCACACGCCGATCGCCAGCTTCACCGCCAGGTCGCCGGCGGCCCAGCTCACCCACGGCAGCGCCGAACCGGCAAACGCGATCGACCAGAAGATCGTGGTGTCCACCGTCGCGCTGCAGGTGGTGGCCACCATCGGCGCGCGCCACCAGCTGCCACGGCGCAGGCGGTCGAACACGGTGATGTCCAGCAGCTGCGCCACGATGAACGCCGAGCACGAGGCAATGGCAATACGTGGCGTGGCCACCCACACCGACAACACCACCGCCACCAGGAAACCAATCCACGCCACGCGGCGTGCGGGGCCCGGGCCGAAGCGGCGGTTGATCAGGTTGCTGACCAGAAACGCCACCGGATAGCTGAAGGCACCCCAGGTCAGCCAGTCGTTGATCGGGTACTGCACCAGCACGTTCGACAGCAGCACCACCGCGCCCATCGCCAGTACCGCCAGCACCAGGGCGCTCGGGGTCAGCGGGGCAAAGACAGGGGCAGGACGCACGGACATGGCGAGCCAGGGGGACAAGGGGAATCGCCCATTATCCGCCCGGCCCGCGGCAAAGCCAAAACCGGCCGTTCAGCTTTACAGCGCTTCGCTCATCACATCGCCGGCGGCGTAGGCGGTGGGCACGTAGGCAAGCGTCTGGCCCTGGGCACCCTTCACGTTCCAGCCGGCACCGGCCGGGGTCGGCTCGAAACGCACCTGCTGGCCGACCACAAAGGCCGCCGTCGGGTCCTGGTCCTTCGGCGTAACCGGCCAGTGCAGGGTGGCAGTCTGGTCGGCCTTGTCGGGCACCTGCAACTGCACCTTGCGCTCGCCCTGCGGCGTGGTCTCCACCTTCTTCACCTCCATCGGCGGCAGCGGCACCGCCTTGGTGCGGGTGGCCTTGCCGTGGCGCTCGCTGGCTTCGAACGGCGCCTTGGACAGCTCGGACAGGCCCATCGAGGCCGCCAGCGGCAACGACAGCACCACGAACGAAGTGACGATCACGCTGGCCTGGCTGCTGTTCAACTGCGGCGCAGCGCCGGCATGGACGGTGGGCACCAGCAGTGCGGACAGCAGCAGGGCGGACGCGGGAACACGCAGGCAACGGAACATGCAGACCTCCAGGGAGCGAGGAAAATGGAAAGGATTCAGGGCGCGGCGGCGGCAGCACCAGCCACCGGCACATGAGGGATCACCAGTTCCTGCTGCAGCTGGCTGCGCTGGTGCAGGAAGTCGAACACCGATTCCACCGTCACCACCGAGTAGTTGCCGGAGATGCGTTCGCCGGCGGGATGATCGGTGGTGGTGGCGTTGGCCACGAACAGGCGCGCACCCACGCGCTTGCCCAGGCCGATATGCAGCACGCTGGGCTGGTACTTCTGCTGCCGCAGCCACTGCTGGGCCTGTTCGCGCTTGACGATGGCCGGCGCGCCGTCGGCCTGTGCCATTGCTGCGGCCAGCACTTCCAGCACCCACTGGTTGGAGTTCTGGTAATCGGTGGCGAACGGATAGGCCACCACGTTGTACCGGGTTTCGTGCAGCGCCTTGGGCTGGATCGACGGCGCGGCCAGCATCGCCTTCAGCGCCGCACGCAACGCCGGCGAAGGGATGCCGATGCGCACATCGGTATGCCCCGCGCTTTCACCGACGAAGTTGCCCAGGCCCTCGTGGTACAGCTGCGAGCTGTCGGTCTTGCAGCGGTTGAGCAGGTGCATCGCGCGCCAGCGGCCGTCGTCGTCGCGCAGCAGGAAGGCCAGATGGCTGTGGCGCAGGCCGTAACGGCTCAGGTCCTGGCCACCGCGCGCGGCCACCACCACGTCCACCTCGGGCAGCGCGTCCAGGCGTTCGGCGGTGGTCCAGGCAACGTCCAGCATCGCCGCCTGCGACGCCACGCTGGGGTAGTGCTCGCGGCACTCGGTGCTGTTGGCCCAGGCGGGTGTGGTCGCCAGCAGGCTGGCGAACAGCAGCGCGGCGCGGGGCAGGCGATAGAAACGATCCATGTCGGTACCTTCAACGGCGGTCAGGGCCGCGCGCTGATCATACGCCGGTCAGCGCAGCGGGCGGTCCACACCCTTGCGCTTGAGCTCGCGGTCGCAGGCCTCGCTGATCGGTGCCACCGGCAGTGGCGGGCGCTCGTCGCGCGGATTGCGCAGCGCCGGCTGCTCGCGGTACGCATCCAGCTGCTGCTGGCACTGGTAGGAAATCGGGTCCAGCTCGGTGGGCGCGGTGGAGCACGCGGCGAGCAGGGCCAGCGGCAGCAGAAGCAGGGTACGCATGGGGACATCCGGTCCGATGGGGGAAGCTGGACTCTAACCGTGCGGCCCGATCGAGATGTTCAAAAATCGCTGGGCGATCAGGTGGTGCCGGCCAGCAGCCGGCACTACCGTAGTGCCAGGCGCTGCTTTACCTCGGCGGCAATCCGCGCGGTTTCGCGCAGTGGTTCGATGCGCTCGTACTGCCAATCCAGCCACTTCGGCTGCAAGCGCCCGCGTTCGCGCAGCTGCTGCTGGAAGCGCGCCAGCCGCCCTTGCACGGTGTCGGCCAGCGCCACCATCACCGGCATGCGCGTGGCGCAGGCTTCAGAGAGCAGGTTCACCGAATCGGGCGATACCACCACGCGGTTGGCCCAGCCGAGCAGGCCGCCATACGGATTCACGCCGTCGCCGCCGTCGCCCCAGATCACGTGCGGCAGGTCGGCGAAGGTCGCGCGCAGGATCTCGGCCAGCGCCGGCGGCGTGCGTCGCGAGGTGGTCGCCAGCAGGCTGCCACCTTCGCTGCGGATCTGCTCGGCCAGGGCGCGGAACACACCGACCATCGCGGTCTCGTCCCACGGCGCCAGCGGCGTAGGGCCGCCCACCAGCAGTGCGGTGCGCGGGCCGGGCAGCGTGCTGAAGCCGGCGAACGCGGCGCGGCCCCAGGCCAGCCAGTCGTCGTCCACCGGGTTGAGGCTGCCGAGCAGGGTCAGCACGTTGCTGCCGCGCAGGCGGTCGTGCTCGGGCACCACCACCACATCCCAATGGCGCGCGCCCAGGCGCGGGTCAAGGATCTGCACCACCTGGCTGCCGCGTGCACGCAGCACGCGCAGGGCACCGGCGGCCTGGCGGCCACAGCCGATCGCCAATGCCGGCGGGTCGGCAGCCAGTGTCGCCAATGCCTCGCCATAGCCATTCACATCACCGGGCAGGCGGCGAGGTGACAGCCAGCGCCACGGTGCACGCGGCTGCAGGAGCAGCGGCCGATGGGTGCCCTGGCGCAGCGCCGAGGCCAGCGCGACCGCCTGGCGGACATTGCCCGCGCGGCCGTCGGTGACCGTCCAGGGCGCGCTCGATCGTTTCACCATTGGCATTAATTCGTTTCAGCCCTGCTGGGTGTTGCAACAGTCGCGACACTCTACACTGCGGCTCGTCGATTCGCCCCGCGCCGCCCGCGGGCACTGACTTCCCTTAGCCGCCCTGGAGATCCACCGATGTCCCACGCGCTTGACGCTGCCGCCCTGGACCAGCTGTTCCGTACCGCCCGCACCCAGAACGCCTTCCTCGACAAGCCGGTGTCCGACAGCCTGCTGCAGGAACTGTACGAGCTGGTGAAGTGGGGCCCGACCGCAGCCAACACCACCCCGGCCCGCTTCGTCTTCGTGAAGTCGGCCGAGGCCAAGGCCAAGCTGGCCCCGGCCCTGTCCGAAGGCAACCACGACAAGACCATGGCCGCCCCGGTCACCGTCATCATCGGTTTCGACCTGGATTTCCACGAGAAGCTGCCGTACCTGTTCCCGCACACCGATGCCAAGGCCTGGTTCGAGGGCCCGCGTGAAGGCCGCCACGAAGCCGCCATCCGCAACGGCAGCCTGCAGGGCGCCTACCTGATCCTGGCCGCGCGCGCGCTGGGCCTGGATGCCGGCCCGATGTCCGGCTTCGACAATGCCAAGGTGGACGAGGCGTTCTTCGCCGGCACCGCCATCAAGTCGAATTTCCTGGTCAACCTGGGTTACGGTGACTCGGCGGGCCTGTTCCCGCGTCTGCCGCGCCTGTCGTTCGACGAAGCGGCGCGCATCGCGTAAGTCGCTGTATCGGTTTCGGGCCCGCCGTCGCTCGGCGGGCTCTTGCTGCACCGTGTACCCACCCTACGATCCGGAGAGTTCCTCAGATGAGCGCCACCCGTAAACTGCTGCTGCCGATGGCCCTGACCCTGGCCATCGCCGCCTGCTCCAAGCCGGCCGATACCGCTGCCCCGGCCGCTGATGCTGCCGCCCCGGCCACCACCGAACAGGCCGCTGCCCCGGCTGCTGCGGCCGCCGATGCTGCCGCTGCCGCCCCGGCCGCCGAAGCGATCAAGATCGCCTCGGGCACCTACAAGCTGGACCCGAGCCACACCGACGTGCTGGCCCAGTGGAGCCACTTCGGCTTCTCCAACCCCAGCGCGCACTTCGGCAACGTGGAAGGCACCCTGGTGTACAACGCCGAAGACGTGACCAAGTCCACCGTGGAAGTGAAGCTGCCGCTGAGCGGCCTGAACAGCTTCACCGCCAAGTTCGACGAGCACCTGAAGAGCGCCGACTTCTTCGACGCCGCCAAGTTTGCTGATGCCACCTTCAAGAGCACCAAGGTGGAAGCGGCGGGCACCAACAAGCTGACCGTCACCGGCGACCTGACCATCAAGGGCATCACCAAGCCGGTCACCCTGGACGTCACCGTCAACGGCGGCGGCGAGCACCCGATGGCCAAGGTTCCGGCCGCCGGCTTCGATGCCACCACCACGCTGAAGCGCAGCGATTTCGGCGTCGGCGCCTATGCTCCGAACGTCAGCGATGAAGTGAAGATCCGCATCACCACCGAAGCCACTGGCGAAAAGCCGGCGGCTTGATGCACCCCGCTCACTCGTCGTGAGAAGGCAGAAGGCCCGCTGAAAAGCGGGCCTTCTTTTTGGGTTCCGGTAGAGCCGGCCGCTGGCCGGCTGCATGCGAGGTGCCCGCTGCTGATGGGGTTGCCGGCCAGCGGCCGGCACTACCCGGTAGGTGCGGACCTGCATCTGGTGGGGGCGGACCGTTGGTCCGCACGATCCCTCAGCGCAGCGCGCCCATCCACGCCACGCACGCCTCGCTGGGGCTCTGCTTGGCCTTCACCGTCAGCCCGCTCACGCGCACGAAGGTCTGCGCCGCCTGCGCCACCACCTGACGGGCGATCAACGCCGCCTGCTTGGTCGCGGCCTGCTGCTTGCGCAGCTGCACGATGTGCACCGACGGGCGGCCCACCGGCGCGTACTTCTGGTCGCGACGCAGCACATCGGCCACCTGCGCCACTTCGAACTCGGCCTGCAGGTAGCGGTGCTGCGCCTCCACCAGGTCGCGCAGCGGCGCGCGCAGCGCGGCGGTGTCGGTGAACGCGGCCAGCGCCGTGTCGCAGGCGGCATCATCGGCGAAACGGGTACGCAGCGCGTCCACGCTGGCCAGGGTCAGTTTGGCCATGTGGGCCTCGTTGCTGCAGGAAAGGAGCGCGATTGTCGCATTGCTCGCCGGCCCCTGCGTTGATCCGGGGTACTTTCGGCCTTCATTGGATGGGGCGGGGCGGCACGCCTGTAGAGCCGAGCCGATGCCCGGCTCATCGCGCGTGGCGCGGGGAACTGATCAATGGCGGCTGGGAGAGCAGCCGAGCGTGGGCTCGGCTCTACAATGGGCCGCTGTTTCATTCACGGAAGAACGACCCATGCAGGACGCGCAGTACTGGTTGAACGAATTCTGGGCCGGCTTGAGCGTGCTCGATCTGGCGTTGGGCAGCGTGCTGGGCACGTTGCTGGGGCTCATCGCCGGCCTGGCCGTGTGGTATGGCCTGCGCCGCCGCGGCTGGCTGCAGCGGCGCAAGCGCTGGCATCACTGGCTGCTGGCCAGCTACATGGTGCTGCTGCCGCTGGCCACCGCCTTCTTCGGTCTGCAGCTGGGCTTCACCGCCGGTGCGCACCGCGCGCTGTTCAAGCAGCTGGACCATTTCCAGCCGCACCTGCAGACCCTGGTGGCCGAATGGAGCCACGGCTTCACCGATTCGCTGGACGACCCGCGCATGCGCGAGGCGCTGCGCAGCCAGGGCACGGTGGGCGATGTGGCCGATGCGGTGGCCTCGGCCTACCTCAGCGAGCATCCGCTGCCGGCACTGGACCGCCTGGGCGACGGCATACTGGCACGTGCCACGGGCTGGGTGATCGGCAAGGTGCGCGAAGGCGTGCTGCGTGGCCTGGTGGAAGACACGCTGGTGGACAAGGCGGGCGCACTGGGCGTGGAGCCGAAGGTGGTGCGTGAGGCCCTGACCATGCACGTGGATGAGCTGCTGCACACGCGCGGCGTGCTGCGGCTGGTGAAGGCGCAGATCAACGGCATGATGCCCGGTGTGTACTTCGGGCTGCTGCTGCCGTGGCTGTTGATCCTGCTGCTGGTGGCGCTGGAGATCTGGGCCGCGCACCGGTTCGGATGGACGCGGAAGGTGGCGGCCGGCGTGGTAGTGCCGGCCGCTGGCCGGCAGCTGCAGGTTCCTGCCGAAGGTTCATGAGGTTGCCGGCCAGCGGCCGGCACTACCTGTCGGAGAGCGTGCGGACCAGCGGTCCGCACCTACCCAGGTGCATGCAGTCAGTCGCCGTCGGTTTCGTCCGGGTGGGCTTTCCAGTAGCCGGTCGAACGGATCCAATCGCGCGGCACGCCCAGGTGGCCTTCGATGAACTTGCGCATCATCCGCGCGCGGCGCGATTCGGTGGCGATCCAGTAGAAGGCATCGCCGTCCGGGGCCTCGAAGTCGGTCAGCATGTCCTCCAGCAACGTGCTGCTGGCGGCCGGGAAGCCGTTGCGCTCCAGCCAGTGGATGCGCACGTTCTCGTACTGCGGCAGGTCCTGGCGTTCGGCTTCATCGCTCACTTCGATGTAGGCCTGCACTTCGGCGCCGTCCGGCAGCACGTCCAGCCAGCGGGCGATGGCCGGCAGCGCGGTCTCATCGCCAATCAGCACATAGGCGTCGTAGCTGTCGGCCACCACGAACGAGCCGCGCGGGCCGCCGATCACCAGCGGGTCGCCCGGCTGCGCGCGTTCGGCCCACGGCCCGGCGATGCCCTGGTCGTGCAGCACGAAGTCGATGGCCAGCTTGCCAGTCTGGTGGTCCCACCAGCGCGGGGTGTAGTCGCGGGCGGGCGAGGGCTCCTTGCCCTCCGGGTAGCTGCGGCCTTCGGCGGTCAGCACCGGCAGCACCATCTCGCCAGCGGCATTGGGGAAGAACAGCTTGATGTGGTCGTCGGCGCCGGGCGAATCGAAACCGGCCAGGTCGTCGCCGCCCAGCACGATGCGGCGCATGTGCGGGGTGACTTCTTCAGTGCGCAGCACGGTCAGTTCACGGAAGCGCACATCCAGGCGCAGGCGCGTGTTGTTGTGTTCGGTCATTGGGGGTACCTGCAAAGGTGTCGCGCAGTGGTGCGCGGCGTAGGGGAGGACCTGGCTGGAATCAGTCTGGCTGGGTCGTTGAAAGCGGGGGTGTCTCGTTACCGGCGGTGCCGTTGAGCAGGGCCGAGGCCCGGGTCAGCAGCGCCGCCACTTCGTCGGCCTCACCCTCGGCCCAGCGGCCGTGGTGGTGCACCAGCGCCCGCTTGAACTCGCGCAGGGCGCTGGCCAGCGGCGGCGGCAGCGAGGCCTTGGTGATCTCGCGGGCGCGGTCGAAGGCGCGTCGCTGCGCCAGCCGCACCTGGGTGCGCTGCACCTTCAGCTCGAACTCGCCGGCGGCGGTGATGCGGAAGATCCGCTTGCCATCCACTTCCTCGGCCTCGATCCAGCCGGCCTGCTCGAAGCTGGCCAGCAGCGGGTACATGGTGCCGGCGCTGGGCGTGTAGGCCTGCATGAACTGGTTGCTGATCAGCTGCATCAGCTCGTAGCCATGGCGCGGCTGCTCGCCGATCAGGGCCAGCACCAGCAGGCGCAGGTCACCACGGCTGAGTACCCGCGGCTGGCCGTTGCGGCGTGGCACCGCCGAATCGGTGGAACGGGCTCGGGGAGAAGGGGAACGGCTCATTTCGATATATCGGTAAACGAGTGTGCAAACGATATATCGATATGTCGAAGCCGGCAATCATCGATCCGGCCACAAGCAGATCTGTTTTGGGCCACGGCCGACGGCGCGCACGGTAAAAGGGGCGCCCCTTGCGAGGCGCCCCGGCGATGCTGTGGAAGGGAGCAGGGCCACCGGGCCCATCACTCACGGGCCACCCTGGGCCCATGGCCAGCGGCAATCCAGAGGCAGGTGCGACACGTTGTCGCCGGTTCAGAACCGCTGCCCGGCGCCCACCTACGGCGGTGCCGGAGTTGCCCCACAACCGTCATCGGCAGCAGTAACACTGCGTCCTGCACATGGGCGCAGCGGCCCGTAAGCGACAGCCCACGCAGCCGCCAAGGCCCGCCGCAGGGACATCAAGGGCGCTTGCAAGCCCCTTGCGGACACTGGCCGCTTGCGTCCATACGCCAGCGTAGCCAAGTGACGAAAGCCCTTGGTGCGCTACACTTTGCGGTCTAGAAATCTATACAACAGTCGCGCGCGTGCGTGCGGTTATGGGAGCGCTAATGAACTGGTTGAACGAGGTGCTGAACAACGACCCGAATCCTGTGGAAACCCAGGAGTGGATCGAGTCGTTGAAGGCCGTTATTGATGTCGAGGGCTCCGAGCGCGCGCATCAGCTGCTGGAAGGCATGGTGGAGCTGACCCGTCGTTCGGGCGCCTACCTGCCGTTCTCTCCCACCACCGAGTACGTCAACACCATCGAGCCGCAGCTCGAGGCCAAGAGCCCGGGCAATGCCGAGCTGGAATGGCGCATCCGTTCGATCATCCGCTGGAACGCGATGGCCACCGTGGTCCGCGCCAACCGCAAGCCGGGTGACCTGGGCGGCCACATCGCCTCGTTCGCCTCCGGCGCCACCCTGTACGACGTGGGCTTCAACCACTTCTGGCGCGCCCCGAGCGAAAGCCACCCGGGCGACCTGCTGTTCATCCAGGGCCACAGCGCCCCGGGCATCTACGCGCGTTCCTTCCTGGAAGGCCGCATCAGCGAAGAGCAGCTGGACAAGTTCCGCATGGAAGTGGACGGCGGTGGCCTGTCCTCGTACCCGCACCCGTGGCTGATGCCCGATTACTGGCAGACCCCGACCGTGTCGATGGGCCTGGGCCCGCTGGCCGCCATCTACCAGGCGCAGTTCATGCGCTACCTGGAAAACCGTGGCCTGATCGAGAAGTCCGACCGCAAGGTGTGGTGCTTCATCGGCGACGGCGAGAGCGACGAGCCGGAAACCCTGGGTGCTATCGCGCTGGCCGGCCGTGAAGGCCTGGACAACCTGATCTTCGTGGTGAACTGCAACCTGCAGCGCCTGGACGGCCCGGTGCGCGGCAACGGCAAGATCATCCAGGAACTGGAAGGCGTGTTCCGTGGCGGCGGCTGGAACGTGATCAAGCTGCTGTGGGGCGGTTACTGGGATGCCCTGCTGGCCAAGGACACCGACGGCGTCCTGAAGAAGCTGATGATGGAAACCGTCGACGGCGAATACCAGAACTGCAAGGCCTTCGGCGGCGCGTATACCCGCGAGCATTTCTTCGGCAAGTACCCGGAAACCGCTGCGATGGTGGCCGGCCTGAGCGACGACGACATCTGGCGCCTGAACCGTGGCGGCCACGACCCGCACAAGGTGTATGCCGCCTACCACCAGGCCGTGAACACCAAGGGCATGCCGACCGTCATCCTGGCCAAGACCGTGAAGGGTTACGGCATGGGCAGCGCCGGTGAAGCGCTGAACCCGACCCACCAGACCAAGAAGCTGGACGACGATGCGGTGCGCCACTTCCGCGACCGCTTCAACATTCCGGTGACCGACGCGCAGCTGGCCGATGGCCAGGTGCCGTTCTACCACCCGGGCCCGGATTCGCCGGAAGTGCAGTACCTGCAGGAACGCCGTGCCGCGCTGGGCGGTTACCTGCCGCAGCGCCGCCGCAAGGCCGACAAGACCTTCGTGGCGCCGAAGCTTGAAGCCTACGACCGCCTGCTGAAGAGCAGCGGCGAGCGCAGCTACTCCACCACCATGGCGTTCGTGCAGAGCCTGAACATCACCCTGCGTGACAAGGAACTGGGCCCGCACATCGTGCCGATCGTGGCCGACGAAGCCCGTACCTTCGGTATGGAAGGCCTGTTCCGCCAGATCGGCATCTACGCGCCGTTCGGCCAGAAGTACAAGCCGGTGGACGCCGACCAGCTGATGTTCTACCGCGAAGACCAGAGCGGCCAGGTGCTGCAGCAGGGCATCAGCGAGCCGGGTGCAATCAGCTCGTGGATGGCCGCCGGTACCAGCTACTCGGTCAGCAACGTGCCGATGCTGCCGTTCTACATCTACTACTCGATGTTCGGCTTCCAGCGCGTGGGCGACATCGCCTGGCAGGCGGCGGATATGCGTACCCGCGGCTTCCTGCTGGGTGGCACCGCCGGCCGCACCACGTTGAACGGTGAAGGCCTGCAGCACGAAGATGGCTTCAGCCATCTGGTGGCCGGTGGCATTCCGAACGTGCGCAGCTACGACCCGACCTTCGGCTTCGAAGTGACCGTGGTTCTGCAGCACGGCACCAAGCGCATGATGGAAGACCAGGTGGACGAGTATTACTACGTCACCCTGATGAACGAGAACTACACCCACCCGGAAATGCCGGAAGGCGCGGCCGAAGGCATCGTCAAGGGCATGTACCTGTTGACCGACGCCGGCAAGCCGAAGAAGGGCGAGCTGCGCGTGCAGCTGCTGGGTTCGGGCACCATCCTGCGCGAAGCCATTGCCGCGGCCGAGCTGCTGGACAAGGACTTCGGCGTGACCGCCGATATCTGGAGCTGCCCGAGCTTCAACGAACTGCGTCGCGATGGTTTCGACGTGGAACGTGCCAACCGCCTGCATCCGGAAGGTGAGCAGCGCAAGGCCTACGTGACCGAGCTGCTGGAAGGCCGCCAGGGCCCGGCGATTGCCGCCACCGACTATGTGCGTGCGTATGCGGACCAGATCCGTGCGTTCGTGCCGATGAGCTACACCGTGCTGGGTACCGATGGTTTCGGCCGCTCGGATACGCGTGCGAACCTGCGTCGGTTCTTTGAGGTGGATCGCTACTACATCGCGCATGCCGCGATTGCGGCGCTGGCGAAGGAAGGGAAGATGACCGCGAAGGATGTGGCCCGGGCGATCAAGCAGTACAAGATTGATCCGGAGAAGGCTAATCCTGTTGGGGTTTGATCTGGTAAGTTAGTTGACACAGGGAAAGGGCGGCCAATGGCCGCCTTTTTCTTGCAATGGAAAAACATAGTTGTGTGCCAAAAACTGGCTCAATTCCGTTGATGCCTAGTCTGTGAAAGAGCGTGGGGCGATGCGCACTGGCTTTCACTTCTTGTAAGCTAAGGCGACAAACTCATGGGGGCCGGAATGCTCGACGTGGAAGATCTGGATAGGCTTACAAAGATTCTGGAGAGCCGCTCGATTCCAATGGAAGTACTTGAAAACATGATCGAGCTCTTCAACTATCATGATCACGAGGGCAGAGAGCTCCTATTCGAACTGCTGGGAGAATTTCAAGTATGCGAATTTGAACAGTACAAGAAGAAGGGGAGCGAGTTGGCTGAGGCGTTGATGCAGGACGTTCCGAGCTCCGTGAAGACGATTGTTCTGCTTCCCTTGCTTGATAAGGTTCCGGCCTCAAAGTCAAAGAGCGGCGATGCAATTGCATGGATCATGAGCCGATCTTTGGGGAGGCTAGCTAAAGCGACTGGGCGCGAATTTAAAATGGCTTCTCAGACAATCTCCGCGGAAATAATTTCACGCGGAGATGCCACGGCTTTCTTTATGGTCGATGACTATATCGGCAGCGGCAATACTGCCCTTGGCGCGGTGGAGGGGTTGGTGCAGCAAGGAGTGCATGCAGCTCAAATATCCGTCGCAGCTTTTGTTGGTATGGCAGAGGCGGGTACGAGACTTGCGTCAGCCGGAGTTCGTACGATCTTCCTAGCAAATCTTCCAAAGGGAATCAGTGGTTCTTCTCGAATTTCAAATAAGAATTACGCAATTGAAGTAATGTTGCGTATGGAGAATAAAATGAAGGTGGGGCGACGATTTGAGTTAGGCTATGAGCGCACTGAGGCGTTGGTGTTGATGTGTTTCTGTCCTAATAATACGTTTCCTGTGTTTTGGTGGAAGGGGCCGACATGGGGGGGGGTATTCGAGAGATGAATGATGAGCAGGGGGCTACTCGACTCAATGTTCTAGTCTTGGCTCTTGTTCGAAAGAGAGTTTCGATGCCACAAGTTGTAAAGGAGGGGTTCACGCCTGGTCAGGTGGCGCGGGCACTTCTAGCGCTTGAAGATCTCGGGATGATCATCGATAGCGATCAAGGCCTCGCCTTGAGTGAGAGTGGTTTGAAAGCCTTGACAGAGGGTGATAAAAGCATCGAGCATAGTGGATGGGTATCTCCACTTGAAGGAGCTAGAGTTGGGAGTGGAATATCTGTTCTCGATGTATTTTTGCCGCAAGAGTACGTAAGATTGGACTGAGAGGCGCCTGTAGGGAGTGAGCGGCGAGTTAGCACATGCCGCAAGGCAGGATCGGCGAGTCGCCGTATCTGGAAAGAACTGTCATTCAAGCCTCAGGCCGAATCCGTCGTCGCGAGCAGGAGCTCGCAACGCCGCCTTCGACCTGCGCCATGAAGCCGGCGCACTGAAGCCAAAGAGCGGCTTCAGTGAAAACAGAAAGGACAATGTGATTTGACCGCTCACTCCCTACAGTCGCTTCCCGATTTTAATGAGTATTCGGCAAGATTCACTGAAGCGCTGATCTCGCGAGACGGCGAAGATTACGATCCATCTTATCTTTCCCGCTGCCTCAGTTATGCGAAGGGCCTTCTTGAAAGACGATTGCCCGTAATCTTTGACCGGGAGCATCTATGTGCTCTGACTGGCTATTCAAGCCGATTTATAGAGTCGGCAGTTGGTTCTCCGCACCTGTTTTATCGGAATTTTGAGATCCCCAAGAAATCCGGTGGATTTCGCGAGATATCCGAGCCTCTTCCTTCGCTTAAGGACGTTCAGCGATGGATTTATCAGAATTTGCTTCTGAGGATTCCTGTGTCTGTTGCGGCAAAAGCTTTTGTCCCCGGGAAGAAGCTGCGGGATGGGGTTAGGTTCCATGTTGGACAGAAGTTTGTAATTAGAGTTGACATTGCAGATTTCTTTCCAAGCATAACGAGAGGGAGAGTATTTGGTCTATTTAGATCGCTTGGCTATTCATCTGAGGTTTCAGGGGATCTTGCGAGTCTTTGCTGTGTTTGCGACTGCTTGCCTCAAGGTGGCGTATGTAGTCCATACCTGTCTAACATTATTATGAGATCCGCAGATCGACGCCTTCTTGCGTACGCTAGAGAGAACTCGCTGCGCTATACAAGATACGCTGATGACTTCACGGTTTCGGGTCAGAAGTTCTCGAAATCAATCATTGAAGAAGTTATGAGCGTTATTAAGTCTGAAGGATTTACTGTCAATCAGAAGAAGACTAGGGTAAGTAGATCTGGTGGCCGGCAAGTTGTACTTGGACATGTTGTGAATGGGAAGGTTAATGCCCCGCGGGAGTATAGGCGTGAATTGCGAAAAGTTGCGTATTACGTAGATAGGTTTGGGCTTGATAATCATCTCGCATATTTGAATGAGCGGCGATCAAGTGCCAGTGATTATTATCTTGGAAAGGCGTCATTTGTCTTGTCTGCTAACCATCGAGATCGAGATGCTTTAGATCTCAAGCGGATTCTGTTGGATGAAGTTGAATGACTGTGGCGTAGTCGATGCTGTTGCCATTTTTCCTGGAGTGGACGGAAGATGACGCGATGATCGCGCCAGATTCCTCAGCTTCTACTATCGTCTATCGAATATAAGATTGCGGTGAAATTCCAAGAAGCCAAGCTGCTTTTGGGAGAACTTCCTGTAATGAGGATGCGCATCCAAGTTCAGGCCGATCCGATCTTTTACATCGGAGGGTAGATAGTTGGAAACGAGCAGTAGACCGCTTGCCGAAAAGCTAATCCACCCCCGATCAAACAGCAGATCCGCATGGGGAGCGAGCAGAAGCCCGTTCTCCCCATCAACGCGCTCGCTATGAGTGCTGTCCGCCCATGGCTTGATATGGCTTGCGCGGAGGAACCTTAGATCCTCAATGCCAGTCAGCCGGCAGCCCTTCTCGACGCCGATCAAGCGCTCGCGGAACAGGCGTTGCTTCGTCCGCACTTCGGTTTCGCGTCTTGTGGTCGTCGCGCCAACGTCATCGATAGAGGAATCGATCTCTGCCTGGTCCGTCTCTCCTGCCGCGAGGCCAAGTGAAGCGTCCAGTGATCTCAAACGGAACACGATGGCAGATCGTGGCTGCCCTTCTCGATCGGGCGTGCCAGGTTGAACGTAAGAGGACTGGCACATGAACCTACCAAGGTACCGATAGGGCCGCCCCTTGCCCATCATCTGAAACACTATGAGCGTCTTGCCATCCTTGACGTGCTCACCAATCGCTCGGTTGCCCGCCACATACTTCATGTCTCCGACTTGGCCCTCGCCGAAGTAATGAAAGACTTCGTCGTCGTCCCAGAAATCATGGTAGCCGTGAGACACGCCGGCCTCGCCAGTGAACGCGATGACTAGCGGATGATCCTTGGGTGTCGAAATGCCGCCTTGCTGCTGCCCGCCAAAGACGCCATGGATCTGCTTTTGACGGTTGTAGAGCGCGCCCACCTCGAATGGGAGTTCCATCCTAGATCCCTGTCCCAGAAGCTAAGTGCCCAGGATTCTAGCCAGAACCAGGTTACTTGTGTCATTGGTTGACGCGTTTGGCTGATGGGAAAGATGCAGATGGGCGCTACTGGGATGCGGAACGAGCGCAGCTGCTCTCAGGCGAGCTCAAATTTCTCCTTCGTTTCTCTGGTGAGTCCCATCCATCTTTCCAGTGTTGTAGGTCCATTGCATCGCCCGCAACCGCAGGCATGGTGACGACCAACAGCCTAGGGCCAGAGTTGTCCGCGAACAGGATAGGATCAGTCCGCACGCTCACGACAAAGAAGTGCGCGCCGGAATCATGCTTTCCGATGGTGACTCCTTGGCAGGTCAACTCTTCGGCGAAGCGCTTGGCTTCGGCCTGAAACATCGAGAACTCCGAGTCGGCGAGACTTGGGTAGATCTCAAGATTCATGGTGGTGGCCGGTACATACACCCGGCCAATGAGCAATCCCAGCAGCGCTGCCGCCGCCAGGGCAAGTAAAGTCCGGCTTGGCATAGTGAGGCCAGCGTTGGAGGCCATAAGGCTCAGGCTGCGGCGGATGTCTCGCATCGCGGACACGATCCGGTGCATTGCAGCGGATGTGCGTAGCGAAGCGCGTGCTACTCCCGCACCTGCAACCGATCAGCCACCTGCGCCGTCAACGCCACGCACGCCATCTTCAACCCTTCCATCACCCGATCCCCCAGGTACTCCTCGGGCGCACCATTCTGGCGCGTGCGCTCCGCAGCCAGCATCAACTCCGCGACCACACGCAGACCGGCCACGGCGCAGTCCGCATCTGCCAACTGAAGGCAGCGTCCAGGCAGCTGATGCCGCTCCGGCCAAGGCTGGCCGTCTGCCGCCGCACCGGTTCCGATGCGGCGCAACGTGGCGACGAAGGAGTTGGGATCGGTGGACGGTTCGCGCTCGGCGTCGGCGTCGGCGTTGTCCGGATCGTATAGCGCGTGCAGGGAACGGAAGTCCGAGGTGCTCATGGCAATGCTCCGTACAGGACAGATAGCAGCGCCACCAGTAAAGGCGGCGGACGGTGCGGGCTCGAAAACCGGTATGTACCAGACCGGCGGATCCGAAGATCCCCACGCACCGTCCGCCATAGAACGCGAACGGATTGCCAGCCGGCGCCCCACAAAAGGTGACGCCGGCCGGCAAGCGCATACATCTGGTACATGGACGGGTTTTCGAGTCCCGCGCCACCCTTTTCCGGTGGCACGCCAAGATGTACCCGCACTAATGCGAATTGCCAAGAATTCGTAGGCCACAAGGGCCTCAGATGCTGACGCTTCCGGCATTGTTGCATGGCAGGCACAGGGCGGAACCCTTGCCGTGCAGCGGTCTCGGCCGTTGTTAAGTTACCGCCTGAATGCGCTCCTAAAAGCACGGTTTGCCGCCGCCCGCGGTTCCAAAAGCGACACTCAGCTCAAAGCGGCGGTAGGCGAGGCGTGCCAATTACGACACGGCTTAACGCTTCGGCGCTACGCCCGGCCGTGGCCACAAGGCATCGTCGCGCTCCAGGTCGTAGTCGCTGCCGAATGCCAGCGCCGCCTCGCGCGGTGGCAGATCCGCGTAGCAACCCAGCAGATACTCATCCATACCGGCATCGCCATGGTCGATGGCGAACAGATGCAGCAACTCCTTGTCGAACGCTTCCAGCCATGTGGCGTCGATTCGGGTCATGGTCATCCTCCAGTGGGACGGGAGGATGACGCGCCCTCGTCTCAAGATGTTGGATTCAACCCGCCACACTGTCCTCCGGCCATACCCACCCCTCAGGCAGCAATACCTCGGCCCGCGTCAGGCAGAACGGCAGCACCCACAACCGCAGCCCTTCGCTGCCCGGAAAGTCGAACACCGGCAGCGGCTGATTCAGCTTGTCGGTACGCGGGTAGACCAGCGCAACCACACCCTGTCCATCCAGATAGCTGCGCCCATAGGCGTGCAGCTGGTAGAAGTCATCCTGCTGCAGGCCGTACTTGTGGGTGCCATTGGCCTGGCCGGCGTCCAGCAGCTTCCACTTGGTGTCCAACACCAGTACGTCTGTCTTCTGCCGGCTCACCACCATGTCCGGGCGCAGCTGGAACCATTTCGCACCGCCGTGATGCACCAGATGATGCCGCCTTACCTGGGTATCCAGCGCAAGATGCGCCGGTAGCTGCTTCTGGAAGTGCCTGGCCACGTACGCCTCGAACAGCCGTTCCATCGGGAACAGCAACGATGGTGCCTGCTGCGCGCCCACCGCCGATGTGGGCGAGAGCCCTTGCAGGATCAAACGGGTCCAATCCAGCGCTTCGCGATAGGTGCGCATGTTGCGGTCCAGCTGCACCCGCTGCATGTCCTGGTCTGGGGTGTGGCTGACCGGCACCTCAGCGAAGAACGCGAGCAGCTCCCGCGCCAAGCGCTGATGGTTGGTCACCCGGGTCGCGCCAAGCACCCTGCGCAACGCCGTGTGGATCAGTCGGTTCTCCGGCCTGTCGATGCTGAATTCATCATGGGCGGTGTGGAAGCGATCGGCACGAACCAGATTGCGGCGTAGATGCTGGGCAACGAGCAGCCTTCCGCGCAGCGCGGGCAGGTCATCCTCGCGCGTCTGGTACTGGCCGCGCAGCCCGGTGCGGGTGACCGCCACCACCGTGCGCAGGAACTCGCCAACGAACACGTCCAGCAGTGGCATGCTGTCGGCGGCAAGCTGCGCATTGCCGAACCGAAGGTGCGAGAACTCCTGCAGGCAACGCAACATCCTCAACAGCAGGCCGCGCGCCTCACCGGCCCCTGCATCCAGCGCCTTGCCCACCTTGGGCAGGATCTCGATCTGTTGGCCGCCTGGCGCGGTAACCACGCCCACATGGCTGGTGACCTGAACACCGCGGCGGCAACGGCGCACCCATGGGGAGAGCTTGCCGTCGATCAGTTCCAACGACTGCCGTTCCAGCCACCGGTAAACGCCATCGGGTACGACGCGCGCACCACCGGGCGCCGTGCCCGATGATGACGCCGGTACGAGTACGTCGTACTCGTGCAGGGTGAGCGTGGCTGCCGTGCTCACTCGTTGCCCAGCAGCGTGTTGTAGATGCCCACGTAGGCGTCTGGCTTGCTCAGGGCATCCGGATTTCGATTGAAACGCGGCCGTGCACCCTGTCCCTCGGCCGCAGCATTGGCGCCGAACAGGCGTTCCAATGTCTGGTCATCGTTGGTGGTCTCCTGCACAAACTGCAGACTTGAATGCTTCTGGTTGTCGCCAAGCACCAACCGAATCTTCTGCCAGTCGTCGTAGAAGTACTCTTCCAGCAAAGGCAGGATCTGCTTCTCGAACAGCGCGGTCAGGGCGGTCATGCGCTCGCTGTCTTCCTTGATGTTCTTCAGTGGCATGAAGTAAGCATGGCCGATCAGATGCTCGCGATCGTAGAGTGCTTCGATGCGCTGGTTCATTGCAGCGAGCAGCTTTGGGATATGAATGGAGACGTCATCCCTGTTAACGCGCAGACCCCCCAGGGGAGCAAGGTCGCCGTCTTCTGAGTTGGGGAGCACTTCCTCAAACTCGAATCGGCGGCGAAGCGCGGTGTCCAGAGATGCCAGGGATCGGTCGGCCGTGTTCATGGTGCCGATGATGCTGACATTGCGCGGAACGGAGAACAGCTGCTGTGAGTAGGGTAGCGTGACCGAATGGCAGTTCTTCATGCCGGTCCGCTTGTCCAGTTCAATCAATGTGATCAGTTCGCCGAAGATCTTGCTGATGTTGCCGCGATTGATCTCGTCGATAACGATGGCGAACATTTCATCGGGATACTTGCGCGCACGCTCGCAGAGCTTCAGGAACACGCCCGGACGAACTTCATAGCGTACCTGGCCCTGCGCGCTATCCTCGATGACCGGGCGCAGCCCTTCGATGAAATCCTCGTAGCCGTAGGACTGGTGGAAGGTGACAAAGGTGTAGCGTTCGGTCCCGCCTTCAACCGCCGACTTCTCGTCCGCCTCAGCTGTGAACTGATCATCCAGCAGGAACTTGAGCTCGTACGTTTTGCCGGTTCCTGGCGGACCGAAGTAGATGCGATTGAACGCAAGCCTTTCCGCGACCTCGCTCTGCACCGCGGGCAGTCCTTCATCATTGTCGTCTACGTCCGACAGATCAGAGGTGGTAGACGCGTCATTGTCGGCCTGGCCAGGCCAGAAACCCTCGCGCTCTTCGTCGGTTCGAATCAGCTCCTGCAGGGCCTCATCATCGGCATCCAGCGCGGTCGCGATGTTGTCGACCATCTTCTCTGAGATGACCTTGCGAACGAACTTGGAAATGCTTGGCAACTCAGGTCGCCAGGTAACCCGGCAGGCGAGCGAACCTGTCACCAGCCCAACCACCGAAACGGCCCGCCCGCTGCCGGCGTTCTTCCGGCCAAAGCGCAGATGGGTGTGGGTACCTGCGAACCACCAGTCCATTCCCGAGTAATGCACCAGCCGAGCCAGTCTGCAGAACTGTGCTGTTTCTTCCGTGGTCCAACCCTTGCGCATGGTGCGGAAGTCTTCGTTGATATCGAAGTGTCTCAGCACGGCATCCGGCTCAACTTCATCGGGCTGGCCAATGCGCTTTGCCACTTCGTCGTAGCTCAGCCCGAACTCGGCGATGGCGTTCAAACTCCACGCCACCAGATCTTCCATGCCAAGCGACAGCCCTTGGTCGATCGGTAGCACTTTAACAATGGGTGAGGACTGGAACGGGCCACGCAACTTCAGATAGGCCTCACGCATGGGGTTGTTGTCTTGCAACTTCACCGTGTCGATCTTGACGACGAAGCCGTCATGGCCGTTGAGGCCAACGGTGTAGGCCAGTGAAGGCGGCGACGCGGCATCGGGATAAATCTTCGCCCAGTTGTAGCCAGCGAAGTGATTGCCCTGGTTGGTGGCGCGTCGGCGGATACTGACGCGGCCATTGGAGAAGCGCGCCGCCTTGATGCGGTTCGCCCAGTCCTGCGTCAAATCGTAGGCCTGGCGCAGCTTGTTGTAGGCGGTCTGATGCGCGGCATCGGTTTGATCGAACTTCTTCCCTTGCAGCGACTGCAGCAGGTTGAAATGTTCTTGTGTGAAGAATTCGGACATCGGGCCTTCCATTACTTGACGATGCGGGCGGACTCATTCCGCCTTGGGATGATTGCAACACCTAGTGCTAGGCGGCAGCAACGGGTGGAACTTTAGGGCGGGCCCCTGGGCGTTGCGCAGGGATTGCGCGGGCGCCCGGTATAGGAGCCCACCCCGCCCCCCTGTCTCCTGCTACCATTCCCCCCGCTAACCCAGCCAGCCCTTCCGTGCGCACACGCCGGAACGGCCGTCTTCGTACGGCCCAGCGAGCCAGGACACCCTCCCGTGCCCTTTCAAGGATGCTCGCATGTTCCGTCATTCCGCTTTCCGCTCGGCCGCCCTGGCCCTTGCCGTCTCGCTCAGCCTCGGCGCGCCCGCCGCCTTCGCCGATAATGCCCCCGCCGCCAGCGCCACCATGGCCGTGCAGCGCCAGGCCGTGGCCAAGGGCCTGTACGAGCTGGCCTACAGCCCGAAACAGAACGCCGTGTTCGTCGCCTCGTCGGGTGGCTTCGGCGATGACGCCGGCCCGGCCCAGGTGCTGCGCCTGAACCCGGCCACGCTGGCCGTCGAAACCCGCATCCCGCTGGAGCGCAAGGCGTTCGGCGTGGTGCTGGACGACGCCCACAACCGCCTGTACGTGGGCAACACCGTGGACCTGTCGGTGACCGTGGTCGATACCGCGCAGAACAAGGCCATCGGCACCATCCAGCTGATGGAAAAGAAGACCGGCAAGGATGGCAAGGCCGCCTACACCCACGACCTGCGCGAGCTGGTGGTCGACAGCGCCGCCAACCGCCTGTACGTGACCGGCCACAGCAGCCAGCCGGATGTGAGCAGCGTGCTGTTCGTGATCGACACCACCACGCAGAAGGTGATCAACACCATCGACGGCCTGGGCAATGCCAAGGCGCCGGGTCTGGCGCTGGATGCGGCCAACAAGCGCGTGTACACCAGCAACCTGCTGGCCGATCTGGTGGTGGTGGGCACCGATTCGAACAAGGTGGTGGCCCAGCACAGGATCGCCGCCGAGCAGCCGATGAACATCGCGCTGGACCCGGCCGGCAAGCGCCTGTTCGTGACCGACCAGGGATCGGAGATGCTGCGCGGCTACCAGGCCAAGAGCAGCGGCCTGGTGAGCAAGCACCCGGGCCAGCGCGTGCTGGTGCTGGACCGCAGCACCGGCAAAGAACTGGCCAGCATCCCCACCGACGCCGGCCCGCTGGGCGTCCTGCTGGACGCACCGCGCAAGCGCCTGTACGTGACCAACCGCGAAGCGGGCACGGTGACGGCCTACAACAGTGACAGCTACCAGAAGGTGGCCACCTACACCGTGCCGACCCACCCGAACAGCCTGGCGCTGGATGCGAAGAACAACGTGCTGTTCGTGAGCATCAAGAACGGCGAGAAGGATGCCAAGGACGCGAACGAGAGCGTGGCGCGGATTCAGTTGTAATGTGAATCCGCTGAGTTGATGGGCCCGTGCCGTCGGCCGTTGGCCGTGGTGCGGGCCCTTTCTCATTGATGCGGCTCGGATGGCGATGGACCAGGAAGTGTTGCAAATGGGGGGAGTGCTTGTTGAAGCCAGACGGGACGTGTAGCGTCATCGGGCTTTAAGGGGACACTTTTCCATGAGTACGTACACCACGCTCGTCGAGCTCGCATTTGAGAGGCTGAGCAAGGAACTCGGAATTCCGAAGGGATTCGTCGTGGCGCTCTATGAGGAGAAGGACTCGTGGAGCTTCATTTCCAAGCTCGCCCAGCTTGTCGAGGCCGTCTTTACCCGTGCCGTGGTCGATGCGCTGCGCGAGCCGCTGATAATCGATGTGATCAGTAATCTTCCGCAGGAGGTGAGGATCAATCTCCTGCGCAAGATGAACATCATCGACAGCGAACAGAAATCCATGTTCAAGGCCATCGCCGAGATCAGGAACCAGTACATTCATGATCTCTCCAATATCGACGTTCCGCTGGATGTCTACATCAGGAACCTGGAGGACGGTGCGAGGAAGGGATTCTTCAAACGGTTCAAGCCGTACATCGTCGACCCCAGGATGTCCGTTTCAGAGTTCATCCTGGAGTGCAGGCCGCAGGTGTTCCACGTGTGTGTACTGCAGCTGCTGGAGGTCCACGGCACGGTGTCCTCCATCAACAACCGGAAGGATCACGAGGCGTTCCGTCTTCAGCAGGCGGGAAGGCTGCTGCCGGCAAGGAAGAAAGGCGAGATGCTGCCGATGGATCGAGTGGCCGTGAGCGAATATGTCACGCAGGCAAGGGACGTCCTGAAGCGGGAAGGCCTGTTCGTGCCGCAGTTCGAGTAGCGGGATCGAATCGCCTCCGCGCCTGCTCACCCATCCGCGGCCCGGAATGTAGAGCGGGCCCGCGAACCATCGCCATGGCGTCCCTCAATCCGCCGGCCGATGGTCGTAACTGATCACCCGCTCCACCTGCCACTGCCCTTCCACGCGCCGCCAGACCTGGATGAAGCGCGCCTGCCCGGTCCAACGCTCCACGCCCTTCGCATCGCGCTCGTGGAAGCGGTGGTCGCCGATCTCCAGCGCCCGTTCGTCGTGCAGTGGAAACACCTGCAACGAGCTCTCCACCAGTTCGCGGCGCAGGCCCGTGTGGTTGGCGCGGGTGCTTTCGCACAGCGCGGCCACGCTGCGGCGGAAGTCGTCGCGGTTGCTGGCGGACTTGCCGGCCTTGTCATGGAAGAACTCCATGTCTTCGGTGGTCATCGACGCGGCCTTGTCGGCGTCGCAGGCATCGAACGCGGCGGCGAACAACTGCGTATCGGCCTGGCGGATCTGTTCGCGCAGGGTGTCCGGCGCGGTCGGGGCGGCGGCGAGGCCGGCGGCCAACAGGGGCAGGGTGAGCAGCAGCATGGGCAATCTCCCGGAAGTGGTTCACGCAGGCTGGCACGGCCCGCTGCGCCCCGCTGACGTGCTGCGACGAAACCGCCGCCGGGCGCGATGAAACCCGGTTTTGGCGGCACGGCCGCCCGGCCACCCTGTGCACGCCGTGTCACAGTGCGCCGCGATTCCCTCACGGGCGGCATAGGGATGGGGCTCTAGCCTGCAACTCTGCCCTTCCACAGGAGCCCCCATGTCCGCTTCCCCAATTCGCCTGCACGTCCGCCTGCACGTTGAAGACACCGGCGGCGATGGCCGCCCGGTCATCCTGATCCATGGCTGGCCGCTGTCGGCCGATGCCTGGAAATCGCAGGTGTCGATCCTGCGCGATGCCCAGTACCGGGTGATCAGCTACGACCGTCGTGGCTTCGGCCGCTCCGAAAAGCCCGCCGACGGCTATGACTACGACAGCTTGGCGGCGGACCTGGCGGCCTTGATCGAAGAGCGCGACCTGCGCGAGGTGACGTTGGTCGGCTTCTCGATGGGCGGTGGCGAGGTGGCGCGCTACGTGGCCAACCATGGTGAGGACCGCTTGCACAGCGTGGTGTTCGCTGCTGCTGTGCCGCCGTACCTGCTGAAAAGTGACGACAACCCGGACGGCCCGCTGACCCAGGACAAGGCCGATGAGATGCGCCGTGGCCTGGAGAAGGATCGCGAGGCGTTCTTCGATGGCTTCACCCGCGACTTCTTCAGCGCTGACGGCAAGCTGATGGTGACCGAAGATCAGCGCCAGGCCGCGATCGCGCTGTGCCATCAGTCCGACCAGACGGCCGCGCTGGGCTGCATGCAGTCCTTCGCCACCACCGATTTCCGCGATGACCTGAAGAAGATCACCGTGCCGACCTTGATCCTGCACGGTGACAGCGACGCCATCGTGCCGTTTGAGGGCTCGGGCGAGCGCACGCATGAGGCCATTGCGGGCAGCGAGGTGGTGATCCTGGAAGGCGCGCCGCACGGTTGCAACACCAGCCATGCCGACCACTTCAATCTGGCGCTGCTGAACTTCCTGAAGAAGTAAGCTGGCGCCATGCGCAAGACCCAGACCCCACCGTGGAAGAAGCCCAACCCCAAGGGCCAGAAATCCCAGCCGCTGTCGCCCGCACAGAAGGAGGCGGCGCGGCAGCGGGCGGAGGAGAACGGGCGCCCGTACCCGAATCTGGTGGACAACATGTGGGCGGCCAAGCTGCCGCGCGGTGATTGATGGTGGCAGCCGAGCGTGGGCTCGGCGCTACCTCTGGCTCAGTGGCGCCCAGCCGGCGTCGGCCCAGGGGGCTACGTCTGCCTGCTGCACCGACACCGCATTGGCCGGCAGGCCAGACAACCGTGCCAGTTCGGCCTGCAATGCAAGCGCATCCACAGCTGAGGGAATGGCCACCTGTAGTCGATCATCAAGGTGCCGAACTTGTACCGGCAGCACGGCGCGCGCTTCATGGTCGCCGCCGAAGCGGCCGATCGGGTAGCGCATCACGACCGGGCGCGCCAGCGGCGCCAGTGCGGGCTGCCATCGTTGCAGCGCCACCGGCTGCGCCGCCGCCGGAACGCGCACTTCGGCCATCGTAACCGGGTAGCCGCGCAGGCTCTCGACCATCACCTGGAAGCGTGCGCCATCGGGCATTGCCACCACCGTAGCCGCCAGCGCCGCCAGTGCGACCATCGTGCCGGCGAAGTACCAGCGACGCGGGGCGCTGGCGGGAACGATGGCGCTGCGCAGGCGCGGGCGGCGGCGCAGTGCGCGCGCGTACAGGCGGCGGTCCTTTCTGCGTGGACTGCGGCTGTGCGCGGGCAGGTTCAGTGGCACCGGCGGCAGGCGCGCGGCACGCGCATTGATCAGGCGCGACAGCAACCAGGCCACCAGCGCGAATGTCAACAGCGGCAGCAGCATGCGGACCGCCAGGTACAGCGTCACCATCGTGCGCACTCCTTGCACGCGTGCCTCTTTCCGAATGCACATCCTACCGATACGCGCCGTGCGTGTCGCATCTGCTAGCCGACAACACTGGCGCCCTTGGTTAGCATGGCCGCAGTTTGTAACGGATGTAACCATGCGCGCGACTGCCTCCCGTCTTGGCCGCCTGTTCGGGCCAGCGTTGATGTTGTTCCTGTTGCAGGTGCTCGCGTTGCTGGCGCTGGGCCTGGACGCCGGCTACTTCCATCATCGCGTCGCGCTGCTGCTGGAGCCGCTCAGCCCGGCCTGCGGCGGGCCGGATGCGGCGGCGCGGCTGCAGGTGGCCGAGCAGCTGATGGCCCGTGCCGAGGCGCTGGATGATTGGCAACCCCTGCGCTGGATTCCGCTGCTGGGCATCGTGCTGGCACTGTTGGGCGCCATGACGTTGTGCGCCAGCCAGGCGTTGCGCTTGCCCCAACGATGGCGCGCGGCGGGCGGGTCGCTGGCGCTGCTGCATGGCGCCGCATTGGCGTTGGCGAGCTGGACGCTGCACCTGTATGAGAACGCCTGGCGCAGTCTGGCCACCCTGTCACCTGCGACATGCCTGGTGGATCTGACCGAGCATGGCAAGGTGCCGCTGGCGCAGGCGCAGCAGGTGGTGTTCCACATTCTCACCCGCGAGCATGCGCCGCTGCAGCGCAACCCCGACGATCTGGCCCTGGTGCTGACCTCGCTGCTGTTGATGGCGATGGTGGCCAGCCTTGCGCTGTGGCGGGCTGTGGCACGCGGCAACGCATCCGTCGAGGGCTGAGGCCCATCTCGGCGAACGCCTGCATTCGCGCTACAGTCCACGCAGTGTCCTGACAAGGAAGTACCGATGCGTGCGTTGTTGCGAGCCCTGCCGTTGCTGTTGTTGTCACTGGCCGTGCAGGCCGCCGAGGTCGATCGTCGCATTGCGGTGACCATCGATGACCTGCCGTGGGCGCGGGTGGACGCGATCGTACCGGCCGATCTGCAGGCGCGGCACGCCGCGTTGATGGCGCAGCTGCACCAGGCCAACGTGCCGGTGGTCGGCTTCGTCAACGAGAACAAGCTGGAGGTGGGTGGGCAGGTGCAGCCGGCGCGGGTGCAGATGCTGCGCGACTGGCTGCAGGCCGGCTACGTGCTGGGCAACCACACCTATTCGCACATGGACCTCAATGCCAAGGGCGTGGCGGCGTTCCAGCAGGATTTCCTGCGCGGTGAAACCGTGCTGCGGCCGCTGCTGGCCGAGCGTGGGCAGACGCCGCAGTGGATGCGCCATCCCTACCTGCGCGCCGGTCGTACACCGGAAGAGCGCGCGCAGATGGACACGTTCTTCAAGGCGCATGGCTACCGCGTGGCACCGGTGACGGTGGACAACGGCGAATGGGTGTGGGCGTTCGCCTATGCCAACGTGATGAACGAACAACCCGATTCGCCTGCACGCGAGGCCACGCTGGCACAGCTGCGCAAGGGCTATGTGCCGTACATGCTGAACAAGCTGGATTACTACGAGAAGCAGTCGCAGGCGCTGCTGGGCTACGCGCTGCCGCAGGTGTGGCTGATGCATGCCAACGAACTCAACGCGGCCACGTTCGCCGAACTGGTGGCGGCGACCCAGCGCCGTGGTTATCGCTTCGTGTCACTGGACGAGGCGATGCGCGATCCGGCCTATGCGCGCGGCGCCGAAGGCTACAACGGCCGCTATGGCCCCAGCTGGCTGCACCGCTGGGCGATGGCGGAGAAGAAGCCGAAAGACTTCTATGCCGGCGAGCCGGTGGTGCCGGCGTGGGTGATGCAGCTGGCGAAAGTGGATTCGGAGTGAGGCTCAGCGCTTCACAGCCAGTACCCCATCCAGTGCCAGCTCTGCCTTGAAACCGGCCTTTTCCAGCCGCTTGGCCACTTCGCGGGGTACATCGCGGCCGCTGGTGAGCTTATTCGGTGCGCCGGTGTAGTGGAACAGGCGGCCGCCCTTGCGGATGACGCGGGCGAGGTGGTCGTAGAACGCCTGCGAGTACAGTTCGCCGGCAATGCCGAAGCGCGGCGGGTCGTGCAGGATTGCGTCGACGCTGTTGCTGGCCACCTGTTCGATCTGCTGCGAGACATCGCCGTGGCTGAACTGCAGGCGGCCCCCGGCAGCAGCCGAATCCGGATCGGGCGACCACGGGTTGAGCGTGCGCAGCCACATCACATCGGCGTTCTTCTCGAACGAGCGGATCTGGCCGACGCCCGCCTCCAGCGCGCAGGCGGCGAAGTAGCCCAGGCCGCCGCAGGTATCGAGGATGATCTTGCCGGCCGGGGCGACCAGCTCGACCTTGCGTCGCGCATCCTCGAACGGCGACAGCTTCGAGGTGGGCAGCATCTTGATGCCGTCGATCTCGAAGGTCGGCGCGCCCCATTCGGTGGGCACCAGCTTGATGAGTGAGCCGCTGTAGCGCGAGATCGGCGCGAAGTCCTCGCCATCCCAGTAGTACAGCGTGCGGTCCTTCAGCTTGCCCGGCCACGGGAAGTGCTGGTCGCGGAAGCCGAAGCCTTCGGCGTCCAGTGCAACCGTATCCTGGCTGCGCCCCAGATCGAGCGAGCCCTGCCAGTCGGTGGCGCCCTTGTCATGGGCACGGCGCAGGGTGTCGGCGCTGTCACGGGTCAGCAGGGGGCCGGTGTAATGGGGCACGGCGGGTACCGGGGCGGTTCGGGGGAGGGCATGGTACCGCAGCTGTTGTAGAGCCGAGCCCATGCTCGGCTTCACCGTGCCTGCATCCACGCATGGCGTGGATCTACCCCCTAAGGGCCGAGCCTGCGCTCTGTACGGGTACAGGTGAAGCCGTGCGTGCTGCCTGCCCCTGAGATGATGGCGACACCACGTCAGGGCTGCATGCCCTGCAGCGCGTATGAGCGACGGTGGGCATCCTGGGTCTCCGGAGGCTGCCGATGAAAGTCGTAGCGCATGCGGCCGTCTTCCAGCAGCAGCCAGTGCACGGTAACGCGCTCGTGGCTGCCGTTGCCGTGGTCCCAATCCAGTGTGCGCATCACCAGGGTCTGGCCATCGGGCATCTCGCGTACTTCGTCATACGCGCCTTGGGTTTTTGCGGTGCTTGTCGCAACCAGAAGGAACAGTAGCAGCATCGTCCACCGCCCAAAGAGGGCAGTGTGTGTTCGCCCGGCGGAGAGCGGCCATCAGAATCGTTGCAACTTACGGACACTTCACCGCATACACCGGCCCGGCGCCGATCAGCATCAGTGCCATGTAGTCGCTGTCGCTGGCCTTGCCTTTCAGCGTGGCGCCCTTGTTGAAGTGGAAGATGCCGAAGCCGCCGGCCATGCGGATCAGGGCGCTGTCGATCTGTGCGGCGTCATCGCGGAAGTAGCGGCCGATCTCGCTGGTGCTGGCCTTGTGCAGGGCATTCGGGTCGCGCTGCCACTGGCCATCGCGACCGAAGGAGACGAAGTACTGGCCGCCTTCCTTGTCGATGCGGAAATCGGCGGGCTTGCGCGCGCTGGTGGCGAAGCAGCCCTGCAATGGGTCGGCAGAGAAGGGAAGCCCTGCCTCACCACCGCAGGCGGTGAGCAGCAGGAGGGCACCGGGCAGCAGCAGGCGGAGCGTGCGCATGGGATGTCCCTACAGGGCGGGTGCGGCTAGTGTAGGCAGCAGTGGGGCGTGGCCCGTACAGAAATTCGGCAAGGTCAGAGGGGTTTTCGGATGGCGCAGGGCAAGGCACCGTGGTGCGGCGTGGCCAGTTGGCTGGGCATTGCAGTGGGCTGGGGCGCGGGCACGTTGGCGGCGCAGGCGTCACTGGCGGCCGGCGGCAATGGGCTGGCCGCAGGGCTGGGCGTGGGCGTGCTGGGGGCCGCGCTGGTGGGGTGCGGACTGGCGGTGGCCTCGCGCGTGCGCGGTGAGCGCTGGCCATGGATCGGTATTGGCGGCGCGGTACTGAGTGCGGCGCCGCTGCTGATGTACCTGCTGCGGATGCTGTTGAAGCTCTAGGGGTAGTGCCGGCCGCTGGCCGGCATTCGCAGTCCATGGGGTTGCCGGCCAGCGGCCGGCACTACCGATGGGTTCACGTGATGCGGTGGATCTCCACGGTGACGTGCACCAGTTCTTCGTGGATGGCCAGTGCCTGGCGCACGCTGTCGGCATCCAGCTGGGGGTCGCTGGTGACCACGCTGGCGCTGACCGCGTACTTGCCGCGGCCTACCTGCCAGACGTGCAGGTCGGCCAGGCGTGCCGGCCACGGGCCCTGCTCGATCACTTCGCGCACTTCGGCCACCACCGGCGCATCCATCTGTGCGTCCAGCAGGATGCGGCCGCTGTCGCGCAGCAGACCGATCGCCCACACGGTGACCAGCACCGCGCCGACCAGGCCCATCACCGGGTCCAGCCAGGTCAGGCCCAGCAGCTTGCCACCGAGCAGGGCGACGATGGCCAGCACCGAGGTGGCGGCGTCGGCCAGCACGTGCACGTAGGCCGAGCGCAGGTTGAGGTCGTGGCCGTGCGAGTGATCGTGGTGATCGTGATCATGCCCGTGGTGGTCGCCATGGTCGTGCCCGTGCCCGTGGTGGTGATGCGCATGCCCCGGGCTGTCATGCAGCCACCAGGCGCACAGCAGGTTCACGCCCAGGCCGACCACGGCGATGGCGATGGCTTGGTCGTAGTGGATCGGCGCGGGCACCCACAGCCGCTCCAGTGACTGCACCGCCATCAGCGCGGCCACGCCGAGCAGGGCGATGGCGCTGGTGTAGCCAGCCAGGATCTCGATCTTCCAGGTGCCGAAGGCGAAACGCGGGTCGAGCGCGTAGCGGCGCGCACAGCGGTAAGCGAACACCGACAGGCCCAGCGCCAGCGCGTGCGAACTCATGTGCCAGCCGTCTGCGAGCACGGCCATGGAGTTGAACCACCAGCCGCCGACGATCTCCACCAGCATCATGCTGACGGTGAGCCACAGGGCGCGGCGGGTATTGCGTTCGGCCAGCGGGTTGCCGTCGTCGAAGCGGTGTTCGTGACGACGGGCGGCGGCGAGGGCGTCCAGGTGCATGAGGAAACCAGAGGGTGGAAGGATACCCCCATAGGGTATACGATACGCAGATGGCCCATGTACACAAGAATCGAAAGCAGCTGCTGACCCGGGTGCGCCGTATCGGCGGCCAGGTGGCGGCGTTGGAGCAGGCGCTGGACAAGCCCGAAGGGGAGGCCGGTGACTGCGCGGACGTGCTGGTGCAGGTGGCCGCGGTGCGCGGTGCGGCCCACAGCCTGCTGATGGAGCTGCTGCACGAGCATCTGCAGGAGCATGTGGTGGGTGCCGAAGACCCGCAGCAGCGGGCCGCCGAGGCCGAGGTGCTGGTGGAGCTGCTGCGCCGCTACGGCAAGTGATGGGGTAGTGCCGGCCGCTGGCCGGCAATATCAGGTGGCGGCCGGCGTTCATGCGGTTGCCGGCCGGCGGCCGGCATTACCGATGGCGGTGCCGGGCGTTCCAGAGATGCGTTGCCGCCAGCAGCAGGCTGCCGGTGACGGTCATCGGGGTTTCCCAGTCATGCGAGGGCAGCGCCAGCGCGCCGGCCAGCAGCAGGCCCAGCCCGCTGCCGGCGGTGGCCCAGGCCAGCACGGGCAGGGGACGGCGACGCTCGGCGCGCCACAGCGCATAGCCGGTCAGCGGCAGGGCGATGGCCACGAACAGCAGGTGCACCCATTCCGCTTCGGCCCAGGCGCCGAACAGCGGCAGCGCGGCGGCCAGCAGCGGCAGCGCCAGGCAGTGCAGCAGGCACAGGCTGGACAGGGCGACCGCGCCGGCATCGAGCAGGGCGGCGGAGGAGGACTTCATCGGGGGAGGTTCCTTGCGCGGCAATTGTTATACAGTAACATTTCCGTTCCGCAGCCAACCCGCTCCGACATGAACACTGTTTCCCGCGCCGACCGTCGCCTTCCGGTCACCGTGCTGTCCGGCTTCCTCGGGGCCGGCAAGACCACCCTGCTCAACCAGATCCTGCGCAACCGCGAGGGCCTGCGCGTGGCGGTCATCGTCAACGACATGAGCGAGGTGAACATCGATGCGCAGTTGCTGCGCGAGGGCGGCGCTGAGCTGCGCCGTACCGAAGAAACGCTGGTGGAGTTCAGCAACGGCTGCATCTGCTGCACCCTGCGCGACGATCTGCTGCAGGAAGTGCGGCGCCTGGCCGAGGCCGGCCGCTACGACTATCTGCTGATCGAATCGACCGGGATCGGCGAGCCGATGCCGGTGGCAGCCACTTTCGCGGTGCGCGACGAGCACGGTTTCAGCCTGAGCGACATTGCACGCCTGGACACGATGGTGACCGTAGTGGACGGCAGCGCGTTCCTGGCCGACTTCGGTTCGACGCTGCGCCTGGCCGAGCGTGGCCAGCAGGCGGGTCCGGACGATGACCGTGGCGTGGTCGATCTGCTGTGCGAGCAGGTGGAGTTCGCCGATGTGATTGTGGTGAGCAAAATCGACCAGGTGGATGACGAGGTGCTGCAGGACACGCTGGCGGTGCTGCGTGGATTGAACCGTGATGCGAAGCTGCTGCTGTCCCGTTTCGGAGACGTGCCGCTGGCCGAGCTGCTGGATACCGGCCGTTTTGACTTCGAACGCGCGCAACGCGCACCGGGCTGGGTGAAGGAGCTGCGCGGCGAGCACACGCCGGAAACCGAGGAGTACGGCATCGGCAGCTTCGTCTACCGCGCGCGGCGTCCGTTCCATCCCATGCGCTTTGCGCGGGCACTGCAGTCGGGCATGCCGGGGGTGATCCGCAGCAAGGGCTGGTTCTGGTTGGCCAACCGCATGGACTGGGTGGGCGAGCTGAACAGCGTGGGCGCGGCCACCCGCACTCAGGCCGCCGGCTTCTGGTATGCGGCGCGCGAACGGGTGCGTGCCGGCCAGGAAGACACCACGCCGCTGCTGCCGCCCACGCCACTACCGTACAGCGATCTGGGCTGGGCACGGCAGCAGGCCGAATGCTGGAGCGCGCCGCTGCCCGGTGTGGAGGAATTCCCGGACAGCGCCGCACATTCGGCGATGGCCCGCCTGTGGCATCCGCTCTGGGGTGACCGTCGGCAGGAACTGGTGGTGATCGGCGTGCACATGGATGAGCGTGCGGTGCGTGCTGAGCTGGATGCATGCCTGCTCAACTACCAGGAACTACGTGCGGGGCCGTTGCTGTGGCAGCAGCTGCCGCAGGCGTTCCCGGTGTGGAAGCGGTAAGCGGAATGCCGTTGTAGCGCCGAGCCCACGCTCGGCTGCTGCTTCGGTAGATCCACGCCATGCGTGGATGCAGGCATGGCGGAGTCGAGCAAGCTCGACTCTACAACGCGTCGCGCCATTGCCAGCCATCGCTGCGGACGTGCAGCACCTGGGTGGGCTGCAGCGCCTGCAACAGGTGGTGGTCGTGGCTGACCATCACCAGCGCACCCGGCCAGGCCGCCAGCAGTTCTTCCAGTGCCTGCAGCGCGCTCAGGTCCAGTGCGTTGCCGGGCTCATCCAGCAACAACAGCTGCGGGGCAGGGGCGGCGTACAGCACGCTGGCCAATGCGCCCTTCACCCGTTCGCCGTCGCTGAGGCTGGCCGCTGGCCGTTGGATGCGCTGGGCGTCCAGCCCGAGCAGGGCCAGCCGCGTGCGCAGTTCGCCCGGATCGGCAGTCGGGTTCGCCGCCTGCACGGTATCGAGGATGCTGCGCTCGCCGGACATGCCCAGCAGCTGCTGATCCAGCAGTGCCAGCGGCGCGTGGCGCTGCACGTGGCCCGCGCGTGCCGGCAGCTGGCCGGCCAGCACGCGCAGCAGGGTCGATTTGCCGGTACCGTTGTCGCCGACCACGGCGATGCGTTGGCCGCGGCGAATGTCCAGCTGCAACGGTACGCCGCAGCCATGCGGCAGCAGCAGATCCTGCGCCTGCAGCAGGCGTGCGCTGCTGCGTTCACCTTCCACGGCGAACAGCGCCAGTTCCGGCGCCACGTGCACGGCCGAAGCGGCGGCCCGCAGCTGTTCGCTGCTGGCCTGCAGGCGCTCGGCCTGCACCTGCTGCGCGCGTGCGTGCGTGGCCTCGGCGCGCTGCTTCTGGCGGCCGAGCAGGATCGGCGCCTGGTTGGCCTGCTTCGCATCGCGGTTGCCGCGCGCCTGGCGTTGCTGTTGGCGCTGGTGCTGTTCGCGCGCGCTGCGCTGCTGCTGGCGGTGCTGCGCGCGCGCATGGTCGAGCTGTGCGATGGCGGCTTCGCGTTCGGCCGCGCGCGTATCGGCATAGTGCTGCCATGCGCCACCATAGCGATGCAGGCCGCGTGCATCGAGTTCGACGATCTGCTGCATGTGGCCGAGCAGCGCGCGATCATGGCTGATGGCCAGCAGGCCACCGCGCCACTGCTGCAACTGCGCGTACAACTGCTGGCGATGGTGCGCATCAAGGTGGTTGCTGGGTTCGTCCAGGATCAACCAGTCGGCACCGCTGGCCCAGGCGCCGGACAGCGCCACCTGCATGGCCTGGCCGCCACTGAGGCGCGTGGCAGGGTGAAGCGGATCCAGATCATCGGGCAGGCCCAGTGCCTGCCAGCGTTGCAGCAGGCGCTCGCGCAGATCCCAGCGGTCACCGATGCAGGCGAAGTCGGCCTTATCGACGCTGCCCGCTTCGATGCGCGCCAGCGCGGCCAGTTCCCGACCGACTCCCGCCAGTTCGCCGACCGTGCCGGCCGGAGGGTAGCCCGGGGTGGGCAGCAGGAACACACGGCCGCTGCCGCGCACCTGGCCGCTGTCGGGGGTGAGCCGGCCGGCCAGCAGGCGCGCGAGCACACTCTTGCCGGCGCCATTGGCACCGACCAGGCCGGTGGCCACCGGTTCGAAGGAAAAGGACAGATCGGAAAACAGCGCGCGGCCGTCGGCCAATCGATACGACACGCGATCGAGCGTGAGGGAATGCGGGGTCATGCGACCTCCAGGGATGCCGGGTTCTCCCCTGCGCGCAGGGGCGGGAAGAGTCAGGCCGTCTGTTGGGAAGACGGCGGCATCACTGGCGCATTGGTCGCGAGCCTCTGGGAGGAATGAGGGGGCCAGTATAGCGAGGTTGGCTGAATGGCTGCGTGCAGTTGTAGAGCCGAGCCATGCTCGGCTGGTTTTTGTTTGGGTTCCGATTAGTCGAGCATGAGGAGCATACGCGCATGGCCTGCATCTACGGCACGGTGCCCAGGCGTTCGCCGACGAAATCGATGAATACCCGCAGCTTGGGCAGCACGTGGCGGCCGGAGGGCCACAGCAGGTGGAAGGTGCCGCAGGAATGCACGTGTTCTTCCAGCACGGTCACCAGCTGGCCGTCGGCCAGCGCATCACGCACCGAATGCACCGGCACGAACGCCACACCGACATCACGCAGCGCCAGTGCCACGCGCGCTTCGATGGTGTTGGCCACCATGTGGACCGGCAGTTCCTGCGGCACTTCGTCATCGGGCCAGTGGATCGGCCACGCCTCCAGCTTGCCGGTGCTGGGAAAACGATAATGCAGCAGCGTGTGCTGCATCAGCTCCGCCGGCGTGCGCGGAACGCCGCGACGCTGCAGGTAGGCCGGCGAGGCGACGATGCGGCGCGGGAACACCCCCAGCCGTCGTGCGTTCATGCGCGAGTCGCTGGGTTCACCTACGCGCAGCACAGCATCGAACCCTTCCTCGATGACATCGACCAGGCGGTCGCTGAAATCCAGATCGAGCCGGATGTCCGGATACGCCGCCATGAACTCGGCCATCAGCGGCAAGGTCAGATCGCCCACCAGCGGCAGGCTGATGCGCAGCGTGCCGCTGGGCGTGGCATGCGGCTGTGCGAGTTCGGTGCGGGCGGCATCGCGCTCGTCGAGGATGCGCCGGCAGCGCGCCAGGAACAGCTGGCCTTCGGCGGTGAGGGTGATGCTGCGCGTGCTGCGGTGGAACAAGCGCACGCCCAGCGCGTGTTCGAGCCGGGCCACGCACTTGCCGGCGGCCGAGGCGGAGATGCCCTGCAGGCGTCCGGTCTCGACGAAGCTGCGGGTGTCGGCGGCATGCACGAAGGTCTGCAGGTTGGCGAGGTTGTCCAGGACTGACATGGGCGTGCGGGCAATGAAAGCGGCAGGGTAGGGGAAGGGCCCGCCGCCGGCGGCACGGCCACCGCAACGCTGTGGTGCGCGACCGGACGCGGGAGGTTGCGGCCCCGCAGTTCCGGCCATCATGCCGATTGCGGACTACACGGTCCACGATGCGCGGAGCGGTACCCCGCTTTTTGCGACGCGGCGGGCCGCCTAAGGTGGCGGGCCTCTCCCCACGGATCACCGCGATGAATGCCGCTCCTTCCGTTCCAGCCGCGCCGACCCTGCCCTCGGTGCAGCGCCTGTTGCAGCAGGTGCACCCGCAGCGCCTGGTCGGCGCGGTGGTGCGCGTGCGCCAGCACGGGGTGCTGCGCCATGCCAGCGCCACCGGGCTGTCCGATCGTGAAGCGGCCGCGCCGATGCGCGCGGACCAGCTGTTCCGGCTTGCTTCGGTGAGCAAGCCGCTGCTGACCACCGTGTTGCTGCGCCTGGTGGCCGACGGCGTGCTGGACCTGGATACGCCGGTGCAGCGCTGGCTGCCGCAGTTCCGCCCGGCGCTGGCCGACGGCAGCACCCCGCCGATCAGCCTGCGCCAGCTGCTCAGCCACAGCAGCGGGCTGGGCTATCGCTTCCTGGAAGCCGATGCCGATGGCCCCTATGCACGCGCCGGTGTCAGTGATGGCATGGACGCCAACCCGCTGTCCCTGGCCGACAACGTGCAGCGCATCGCGCAGGTGCCGCTGCTGTTCGCACCGGGCAGCCAGTGGCTGTATTCGCTGGGTGTGGACGTGGCCGGTGCGGTGGCCGAGGCGGCGACCGGCGAGACCTTGCAGGCCTTGTTCGCGCGGTTGCTGGCCGCGCCGCTGGGCCTGCGCGACACCGCGTTCGCCACGCGTGATGCGGCCCGCCTGGCTACGCCGTATGTGAGCGATGCGCCGCAACCGCATCGCCTGCGCGAAGGCGAGGTGGTGGCGCCGTTCGAGGGCACCGTGGGCATCGACTACAGCCTGGCGCGCGCCACCGATGCCAGCCGCTTCGCGTCGGCCGGCGCCGGCCTGGTGGGCACCGCCGACGAGGTGATGGCGGTGCTGGAGGCACTGCGTGATGTGCAGGCGTCGGGGCTGTTGCCGCCGGCACTGGTGGCACAGATGGGCACGCCGCAGGTGAGAGAACAGGGGCCGCCCGAGCCGGCCGGCTGGGGGTTCGGGCTGGGCTTTGCGGTCCTGCGTGATGCGGCGGCCAGTGGCACGCCGCAGAGCGTGGGCACCTGGCGCTGGGGCGGTGCCTATGGCCACAGCTGGTTCGTTGACCCGGCACGGGCGCTGAGCGTGGTGGCGCTGACCAACACCCTGTACGAGGGCATGGACGGTGCCTTTGTCGATGAACTGCGCGATGCGGTGTACGCCGATCTGGAGGCTGCGCGATGAGTAGCCATGCGATCGACGCGCGCAGCCCGGCCGGAGAGGCCACGCACCTGCCGTGGGCGGGCCTGCTGGCGCTGGCCGGCGGCGGCTTCATCACGCTGCTGACCGAGACCTTGCCGGCCGGCGTGCTGCGGCCGATGGGCGACAGCCTGGGCGTGAGCGACGCGGCGGTCGGGCAGCTGGTCAGCGTGTACGCGCTGGGCTCGGTGATGGCCGCGCTGCCGATGACCGCGCTGACCCAGCGCCTGCCGCGACGGCCGCTGCTGTTGGCGGCGATCGCCGGCTTCGTGGTGGTCAACACGCTGACGGCGATGAGCAGCAGCTATCCGCTGATCCTGGCGGCACGCTTCCTGGCTGGCGTCTGCGGTGGCCTGCTGTGGTCGCTGGTGGCCGGGTACGCCGCGCGCATGGTGGTGCCGTCGTTGCAGGGCCGGGCGATCGCGGTGGCGATGGTGGGTTCACCGCTGGCACTGTCGCTGGGCGTTCCGGCAGGCACGCTGCTCGGCCAGCAGGTCGGCTGGCGCTGGGCGTTCGCGCTGATGAGCGTGCTGGGTATCGGATTGCTGGCCTACGCGCGCTGGGCGTTGCCGGCGCTGCCCGCTGCCGGGGCCGGGCAGCGCACATCGCTGGGCACGGTGTGGCGCATGCCGGGGGTACGCAGCGCGCTGGCCGTGATGGCGTTGTACGTGCTGGCGCACAACGTGCTCTACACCTACATCGAGCCATTGGCCGTGGACGCCGGCGCCGGTGCGTGGCTGGACCGGCTGCTGCTGGCGTTCGGCGTGGCGGCGATCGTCGGCATCGGCATTGCCGGCTGGGGCGTGGATCGTCACCTGCGCCGGCTGGTCTGGGCGGCGGTGGTGGGCTTCCTGTTGCCGGTGCTGGCGCTGTTGCTGTGGCCGGGTGCACCGGGCGTGCTGCTGCCGGCCACGATTGTGTGGGGGGTGGCGTTCGGTGCGGTGCCGACGCTGTTCCAGACCGCGCTGGCGCGCCGCGCCGGGGCGGCGGCCGATCTGGCGCAGTCGATGCTGGTGACGGGCTGGAACCTGGCCATCGCCGCCGGCGGTGTGGCCGGTGGCGTGCTGCTGCAGGCCGGCGGTGCCGGCGTGCTGGGGTGGTTGCCGTTGCTGCTGCTGGTGGTCAGTGCAGGTTGGCTGCTGGCGCGGCCGAAGGCGTGGTTGTAGAGGATGATCGCGCCCGCAGCCGAGCGTGGGCGCGGCGCTACGCCTCCGGCTCCTGCTCGATCGGTACGCTGCGCGGGTTCTGCATGTGCTCGCGCGCAGCGCCGTACTGCTGCTGCCGCTTGTGATGGAAGGCCACGAACTCGTCGCGTGGCAGCGGCCGCGAGAACAGCCAGCCCTGCCCGAATTCCACATGCCGGCTGTGCAGGTAGGCCAGCTGTGCTTCGGTTTCCACGCCTTCGGCCACCACCCACAAACCCAGCTCCTTGGCCATGTCGATGATGTGCGGGGTGACCGGGCTGGTCGCACTTTCGGTACCGATCGCATCGATGAAGGACTTGTCGATCTTCAGCGCGTCCAGCGGCAGCTGCTCCAGGTACTGCAGGCTTGAGAAGCCCACGCCGAAATCGTCGATGGCCACGCTGTGCCCGGCGCGCCGCGCCGCCGCCAGCATGGTGCGTGCACGATCCAGGTCGAGGAAGCCGCGCTCGGTGGCTTCCATCCAGATCTGCTGCGGCAGGATGCCGCTGCCGGCCATGTGCTTGGAGATCATCTTCAGCGCGCGGCCACTGCTGATGTCTTCGGCGGCCAGGTTGATGGCGATGTGCGCGCTGCGGTCGGCCACCAGCAGGTCGCGCATGTCGCGCACCACGTTTTCGATCACCAGGTCGGTGACGTCGGCGATCATGCCGGCCTCTTCGGCCAGCGGAATGAACAGATCCGGCCGCACCTGGGTGCCATCGGGGCGCTGCCAGCGCACCAGTGCTTCGGCGCCGACGCAGATGCCGGTATCCAGTTCGATGATCGGCTGGTAGTGCAGGTACAGCTCGCGGCGGCGGATGGCCGTGGCCAGCTCGCCACGCAGCGACAGGCGGCGCTGCGACAGCCAGATCACCAGGCCGACTGCGGCGGCGGCCAGCAACAGGCCCAGCGGGACGTACAACCAGGCCTGCTGGCGGAACGTGGCGGCCAGTGCGGTGCGGGGCGTGGTGGCGATCGCCAGCCATTCCTCGTTGCGCGCAGTGGCGTACAGCGTGTTCTGGTCCAAGCCTTCGCCGGGGTCGCGCAGCAGTGCCAGCAGCAGGGTCGGGTCCACGCCGGACTGCTGGGCCAGCAGGCGCCCATCCGGGCTGGCCAGGGCCAGGCGCACATGCGGATCAACGATGACATCGACGAAGCGGCGCGGGTCGACCAGCACATCGTAGGAGCCGTACAGGATGGCCAGCATCTGGCGGCGCCCGCTCGCTTCGGGGCGCACGTCCACCGCGATGCCGGCGCCATCGCTGGTGACATGGTCGGGCTGGGGCTGGTCCACGTCGGACAGGAACGGCCCCCAGGACGTGCAGCGCAGTTTGCCGCCTTCGAAGTACCCCATCTGCTCGATCGACGAGGTGGTCATCACCAGCGTCTGCATGCGCCGGATGTGGTCGGCGCTGCACGGCACGTGGGCACCGGCCTCGACCGACTTCAACGCCGCCAGCGCTTCCTGGTAGGAAAGGTCCGAGCGGCGCAGGGTGCGCCCGGCGATATCGCGCAGGCGTTCCTGCTCGACACTGACCGCACGGTCCCAGGTGGCGTAGGCCATCACAGCGATGGGCACGGCCGCGGCCAGCAGCGCCAGCGCGGTGCCACCGATGATGACGCGCAGGCGGCTCATGGCTGGGGCTCCGGCGGGGCGGTCAGGGCTGGGCACATGGTCGGGCCGGTCCGTGGGCAGGTGCGGCTATCTGAACACGGTGCCGGTCCGGGCGGAATGGGATCAATACGGTATTCGGTCACATTGTGGTGAAAGCGACCCTCTTTGACGCAACAGGCCAGTCTGGCGCTGGCGCTCCGGGCCCCGGAGGACTACCGTCGGACGCTTCGCCCGCCCCTTCCCACGCCCATGACCGAGCCCGCAACGCCCCCCGAGCACCTGCGCCGCAGCCTGTCCAACCGCCACCTGCAACTGATCGCCATCGGCGGTGCCATCGGTACCGGCCTGTTCATGGGCTCGGGCAAGACCATCAGCCTGGCCGGCCCCTCCATCGTGTTCGTCTACCTGATCATCGGCGCGATGCTGTTCTTCGTGATGCGCGCGATGGGCGAACTGCTGCTGTCGAATCTGCAGTACAAATCCTTCATCGATTTCTCCACCGACCTGCTCGGCCCCTGGGCCGGATTCTTCTGTGGATGGACCTACTGGTTCTGCTGGATCGTCACCGCCATTGCCGATGTGATCGCCATCGCGGCCTACGCGCAGTTCTGGTTCCCCGGGCTGGACGCATGGATACCGGCGCTGGCCTGCGTGCTGCTGTTGCTGGCACTGAACCTGGTGACGGTGAAGCTGTTCGGCGAAATGGAATTCTGGTTCGCGCTGATCAAGATCGTGGCCATCTGTGCGCTGATCATCACCGGCGCCGGGCTGGTGGCCTGGGGCTTCACCTCGCCCAGCGGCCATATCGCCTCGCTGTCGAACCTGTGGAATGACGGCGGCATGTTCCCGATGGGCCTGGTGGGCTTCTTCGCCGGCTTCCAGATTGCCGTGTTCGCCTTCGTCGGCATCGAGCTGGTCGGCACCACCGCCGCCGAAACCGCCGACCCGGAGCGCAACCTGCCCAAGGCGATCAATTCGATTCCGGTGCGCATCATCATCTTCTACGTGCTGGCGCTGATCGCGATCATGGCGGTCACCCCGTGGCGCCAGGTGGTGCCGGACAAGAGCCCGTTCGTGCAGCTGTTCGTGCTGGCCGGCATTCCCGCTGCGGCCAGCCTGATCAACTTCGTGGTGCTGACCTCGGCGACGTCGTCGGCCAACAGCGGCATCTTCTCCACCAGCCGCATGCTGTACGGCCTGGCCGAAGAGGGCCACGCGCCGCGCGGGCTGTCGCGGTTGTCGCGCGCGGCGGTACCGGCGCGCGGCCTGCTGTTCTCCTGCCTGTGCCTGCTGGGCGGCACGCTGTTGATCTACCTGATTCCGAACCTGGTGACCGCCTTCACCCTGGTGACCACGCTGGCCACCGTGCTGTTTATCTTCGTCTGGTCGCTGATCCTGGTGGCCTACATGGTCTATCGCCGCCGCTATCCGGAGCGGCACGCCGCCTCGATCTTCAAGATGCCCGGCGGCGTTGCCATGTGCTGGGCGTGCCTGCTGTTCTTCGCCGGCGTGCTGGTGCTGCTGAGCCTACAGGGCGATACGCGCCAGGCGCTGATGGCCAGCCCGGCGTGGTTCGTGCTGCTGAGCGTGGGGTATTGGGTGCGGCGCAGGAACGCGACGTAAGCCGAAGGGTCAGATCCCGTTGGGTTGCCGACCAGCGGCGGCACTTCCTGGGCCCCATTCACCCGGCGTTAGCGGCTGCGGCCGGACCATCCGGCCGCCATGTTTCCCCGCCCTGCCGCCATCGCGCTGTTGCTGCTGTCCAGCCTCTGGCCGGGGCTGGCCGCTGCGCGCACCGTCTACCGCTGCGTGCAGGGCAACACGGTCAGCCTGGCGACGGCGCCGGAACCGGGCTCGCGCTGCACACCGAAGGAGATCGACGACAACGCCATCCAGACCCCGAACCTGTGGGGCAACATGGGGGTGTTCAGTGGCGTGCTGTACGAACGCGAGCAGGACGGCGCACTGGTCTATTCCACGCGCAACCTGCCCGGCTCGCGGGTGTTCCTGAAGTTCACCGTCGCCACCCCGCCGGGGGAGCCTGCCCACGAAGGCCTGGGCAAGGTCGGCGCGCCGCAGCTGGCGCAGCATGCCAAACAGTTCAAGGCGGCGGCCAAGGCCACCGGCGTCGACGATGCCTGGCTGCGTGCGATCGCGCATGCCGAAAGCAATTTCGATGCGTTGGCGGTATCGAGCAAGGGCGCGCAGGGCGTGATGCAGCTGATGCCCGAGACCGCGCAGGAGTTCGGTGTACGCGATCCGTTCTCTCCGCAACAGTCGATCGACGGCGGTGCACGTTACATGCGCGCGCTGCTGCGCCGCTACAACGGTGACCGGCCACTGGCCGCAGCCGCCTACAACGCCGGTATCGGCGCGGTCACCCGCTACAAGGGGGTGCCGCCGTATGCCGAGACCCTGGCCTACGTGGACAAGGTGATGGCGTTGTACGCGCGCTACCGCGAGGCGATGGGCATCCGCAACGAGGTGCCGGCGCGCTAGCCGGGTTCTGCGGGTGGTGTTGTAGAGCCGAGCCCATGCTCGGCTTGCGCCAACAGCCGCCGAGCGTGGGCTCGGCTCTACAGCAGAGCCGATCAGCGCGAGGTGCCGCTGCTGACCAGGTCGTAGCGCTCGACGCGGCCGATGCGGGCGATCTCCGCCTGCACGTCGGTGCGTTGTTTCAGTGCACGCCACGCCGCATCGATCTTCATGTCGCCGGGCAGCGACGGGTAGGTGCGCATGTCCTGCAGGGTGGCCAGTGTCTGGCCACGTTCAACCGGGGACCGCAGCTGTTCAATCAGCAGCGCAGCCGCGGCGTCCAGATCGCCTTCCTCCAGCAGCATCTCGCGCTGGAACAGGCGCGCGTCTTCGCCTTGGGCCAGAATCACCGCGCGCGCGGCCTGCGTGGCTGGCGCATCGCCGCGTTCGCGGGCGGCGGCGAACTGCACCAGCGCCTGCGCCGCCCTGCCGTAACCGGTCAGCCCCGCGATGTCATTGACCGCCGCGGCCCCCTCCTGCGCGCGTCCCAGCGAGATCAGGAAAAAGCCGACATTCAACTGGTGCTCGATGCCGTTGGCACTGGGTGCACCGATGCGCGCAGCCCACCTCGCCGTGGCCAGCGCATCATCGATGCGGCCCAGCCGGCGCAGCGCGGCGGACCGGCTGTTGAGCAGCCACGCCACCCATTGCGCCTCGGCCGCCGATGGCGACTGGCCTGCGGCGGCAGCGCGGGCCATGCCATCGGTCAGCGCCAGCACTTCCTCGCTGCGGTCGAGCATCAGCAGCGTGCTGGCGAAGTCGGCCATGCGCGCATCCAGTGCGCGATCGAGCAGGCCCGACACGCGCAGATCATCCAGGTGCGTCTGTGCCGCCTGGCGTGGATCAAAGCGCGGGTCATCGTGGTCGACATAGGGGTCGAAGCGCTTGTCGCTGCGCAGCCGGATGATCTCGGCCGGGCCCTTGATGCGGGCCAGCGTGGCAGGAATGTCATCGCCGCGACCGTGCTCGGCCTGCAGCGCGGCCAGTGCCAGCCACAGACCGCTGGGTTGCAGGCCGTCGCCCTTCCAGCCGTTGTCGAACAAGGCCTGCAACAGTTCCATGCGCCGCTGCGGCTGGTCGCGCAGGCGGTACTGCAGGTAGAGGACGGACTGCTGCTCGATCGGCAGCGGAGCCTGGGCGTGCTTCAGCGCCTGCAGCAGGTAGGTGGTGGCCGGTGCAGGCTGGTTGTCGGACAGTTCCAGCCATACCCGGGTGAGCAGGATCCGCGCATCGTTCGGCAGGGTCTGCTGCGCGCGCTGCAGGTAGCGGCGTGCCAGGGCCGGCTTCTTCTGCATCATCGCGGTCCAGCCGGCCGCCTGCGCAGCCCGGCCCTGTCGCTCGGCGTCGAAGTCGTCCAGCAGCGGATCTTCCATCAACCGTTCCATGCTGATCAACGCCGCCAGCGTGTTGCCGCTGTCCGACTGCTGGATCGCCTCATCCCAGCGGTTGGCATAGGCCACATGCACCGCATCGGTGGTGATGGACGGCTTCTGCGGCGCCACCGTGATCGATGCCGAAGCGGGTGCGCCGGCCAGTGCGGCCATCAGCACAACGGTGAGGGGGACGAGGCGGGGCATGAAGATCTCCATCCGTGGCAGCCCATTGAACCCGCTGCGCCTGGCAAGGACAAGCACGATGGATGCAACGTTGATGCTTGAGTGCCCGCTCGACCGTGGCGCATCACGCGCGCAGCGTCTATTGTCGGTGCCTCTTCAGGCAGCAGGCAGGGCGGCACGGCACGATGGCACGGTGGCAATGGATGGCGGCAGGTGTGGCGTTGGCAACGGCGGTGGCGTTGGCTGCAACGTGGTGGGAAACGCCGCTGCATACCCTCGCTGAACCGGCAGGCCCGCTGCCGACGCCGCTGGCCTGGACCGCGCAGATCGAGACGCTGGCCGGCGATGGCCATCCTGGTGATCGCGATGGCGCGTCGGCGCAGGCCCGTTTCGCCGATCCCTATGCGCTGCTGCGCGCGGCCGATGGCAGCGTCTATTTCACCGATGCAGGCGACAACAACCGCATCCGCCGCCGCCTGCCCGATGGTCGCGTCGAAACCGTGGCCGGGCAGGGCGAAGGACGCCTCGACGGCCCGGCGTTGCAGGCGAGCTTCAACACGCCCTCGGGCATTGCCGCCGATGCGCAGGGCAACCTGTACGTGGCCGACACCGGCAACCATGCGATCCGCCGCATCGGCAGCGACGGCCAGGTGACCACGCTGGCCGGCGGAGAGCAGGGCTACACCGATGGCCCTGCCGCGCAGGCGCGCTTCGATGCGCCGATGGGCATCGCGGTGGATGCGCAGGGCCAGGTCTTCGTGGCCGACACCTACAACGACCGCATCCGGGTGATCGGCACCGATGGCACGGTGCGCACCCTGGCCGGCGGTGAGCGCCCGGGGCTGGCTGATGGCACCGGTGCCGAGGCGCGTTTCGATACCCCGGTGGCGCTGGCCTTCGATGCGCAGGGCGCGTTGCTGGTGGCCGACCTGTTCAACAACGCAGTGCGCCGGGTCGGCGCCGATGGCACGGTCAGCACGGTGCTGGGTACGGGCGGTGTGATCAATGGCCCGCTGTCGCTGGCCACCACGCATGACGGTGTGCTGTACGTGGGCGATCTTGATGGCCGCATCGTGCAGGTGACGCCGCAGGGCCACCAGATCGCGCTGGTCGGCAATGGTCGCCTGCCGCGCCTGGCCCGCCCCAGCGGGCTGGCGGTGGATGCCGATGGCAGTGTGCTGGTGGCCGACGCGGCGGCCTATCGCCTGCACCGCCTGCGCCCGCTGCCGGTGGGCGAGCTGCCGGCGCCGGCGCTGGTTGGCCCCGCCGCCGATGCCGCGCTGCCCGATACCGGTGGCCGCTGGCCGCTGGCGCCGCAGCAGGGCTGGCATGAAGTGGTCGGCACGCTGGGCGAGGTGCGCGGCAACTTCAAGGGCGAGAGCCGCCATCACCTGCACGGTGGCTTCGATGTGCGTGGTGATGTCGGCCAGACCGTGCTGGCCATCGCCGAGGGCAAGGTCAGCAGCCCGGTGGCGGCGTGGAGCCTGGGCGGGCAGGCCGAGGGCCTGGCGGTGGATCGCCTCAAGTACATCCACATGCGGGTTGGCCGCACACCGCGCGATGAACCGTTCGACGCGCGCTGGCAGGTGCTGTACGACGAGCAGGGCAAGCTGGAGCGGATGCGCGTGCGCCGTGGCACCCGCATCCACGTGGGCGACCGGCTGGGCAGCATCAACAACCAGGCCCATGTGCACCTGGCGGTGGGCACCGGCGGCTTCGAGACCAATGCGGTGGCGCTTGGCTTCCACAACTACGCCGATCACTTCGCGCCACGCATCACCGATGTGGCGCTGCTGGACGACAACGACCAGCCGCTGGCCGCCGGCGCCGACGGCGTGGTGATGCTGGCGCGCCAGGGCCGTGGTGTGCAGATCGTGGTCGAAGCCTGGGACCAGGTCGACAACAACCTGCCGCGCCGTCGCCTGGGCATGTACCAGGTGGGCTACCAGATCCTCGATGCCGGCGGCCAGCCCTTGCAGGGCTACGAGCAGCCGCGCTGGAACATCGTGTTCAACCGCATGCCGCCGCAGATGGAAGCGGTGCGCGTGGCCTATGCGCCGGACAGCGGCATCACCGTGCATGGCAGTGCGGTGACCCGTTTCCGTTACCTGGCCACCAACACCGTGCGCGACGGCCTGATGGAAACCGGGCGCTGGCAGCCGGCGGCGCTACCGCCGGGCGAGTACATCGTGCGCGCCAGCGTGCGCGATTACAGCGGCAACGAAGGTGTGGGCCCGCGCGAGATCAGAGTGCGGTTGCTGCCATAGCGGCGGCCGGGGCGCCACAGCGTTCGCGCTCGGCGTCCATGTCTTCCAGTGGCCGCACTTCGATGCTGCCGAAGCGTGCCCAGGGGAAGTCGCGGGCGATGCGCATGGCTTCTTCGCGGTCGCGGGCCACGATCAGGTTGAAGCCGGCCAGCAGTTCGCGGGTTTCGGCGAACGGTCCATCGAGCACGCGGCTGTGGCCATCGCGCACGCGCAGGGTCTGCGCGGTTTCGACCGGTTGCAGTTTCTGCGCGGCCAGCAGGGTGCCTTCGGCCTGCAGCTGGTCGGCATGGGCCAGGCAGTCGCGCATCAGTGCGTTGAACTCGTCGCTGCTCAACCGCTGCAGCAGCGAGGGGTCGATGTAGATCAGGAGCAGGTACTGCTGCATGGCACGGTCCTGGCGGGGGCGGGTGCCCATGATGGCGCAGGTCTGCGCACGGGCATGTTGCAGCGCGGGAAGCGCGCCTTCGGCGGGTGGCGGCGAACGGCGGAGCCCCTCCGTGGTGGGGTGGGTGGGACGCTGAACGCGGGCTTCCTGCGGGTGGGCCGGGCGGGTGGGATTGGCGGGGACGCCGTGAACCCGTCCATGGGGGCTTAGCCGCGCCATCCATGGCGCGGATACCCCGCCAACCCCACCCGCCCGGCCCCGGACAGATTCCGGCGGCCGATCCACCACGGGAAATCAACAACAAGAGCAAAAAAGCGGGTCGCTGCGCTCGCAAAGCCGGGGCCGCCAGTCAATTGCTGTTGCTGTTGCTCTTGCCTTTTCTCTTGATCTTCCCGTGGTGCGTATCGGAGGCAGGAAACTGTCCGTGGCCGGGTGGGTAGGCGGGGCGGGGGTGTCCGCGGCATGGATGCCGCGGCCAAGCCCCCATGGACGGGTTTACGGCGTCCCCCGACCCGCCTACCCACCCGGCCCACCCACAGGAACCCGAGCTCTCAGCGACCCACCCACCCCACCACGGAGGGGCTCCGCCGTTCGCCGACCTCCGCCGAAGGCGCGCTTTCCGCGGAAGAAAAAAATTCCAACAGACGTGTCGATTCCCGGCCCGCTGGTTCGTTGTACCCAGTGAAGGGCACGCACCACGCGTCCCCACGGGAGACCGAAATGAAAGTGATGGTGATCGTGAAGGCCAACGCCGACTCCGAAGCCGGCCGCATGCCCAGCGAACAGGACCTGTCTGAAATGGGCGCCTTCAACGAGCAGCTGGTCGCCGCCGGCATCATGCTGGCCGGTGAGGGGCTGCACGCCACCCAGCGCGGCCGCCGCATCCATTTCGGCCACGGCGCGCCGAAGGTCGAGTCCGGCCCGTTCGGCCCGGCCGACCAGCAGATTGCCGGCTTCTGGCTGTGGAACGTGCGCTCGCTGGAGGAGGCGGTGGAATGGGCCAGCCGTGCGCCGTTCCGCAGTGGCGGCACGCTGGAAGTGCGTCCCCTGATCGCGCCGGAAGATTTCGGCGAAGCCTTCACCGCCGACTTACAGCAGCAGGAACAGCGTCTGCGTGCACAGCTGCAGGATTGACCCGGATTCCCCGCCGGGCGTGGCCCGGTGCAACCGACCTGAACCACACAACGGAGTAGTGCGATGAAACTGATTCCCTTCCTCGGCTTCAGCGGCCAGACCCACGATGCGATGGCGTTCTACGCCAAGGCACTGGGCGGCCAGGTCACCTCGGAAATGAAGTACCGCGACATGCCGCCCTCCGATGGCGCGCCGGGCTGCAATGAAATGCCGCCGGAAACCCTGGACCACGTGGCGCACAGCCAGCTGGAGATCGGCAACGCGATCCTGATGGCGGCCGACGGCCCCGGCGGTGGCGAGGGCGGCTCGACCACCATCAATGTCGATGTCGACAGCATCGAGGAAGCCGAGCGCGTATTCGCCGCACTGGCCGAAGGTGGCCAGGTGCAGATGCCGATCGCGGAAACCTTCTGGGCCCATCGCTGGGGCATGCTGATCGACCGCTTCGGCAAGCCGTGGATGGTCAACTGCATGAAGCAGCCCTGATCCCTCTGTCTTCCATCCACCAGGAGCGTTACCGATGAGTGCACCACAACCGCAGATGATCTTCGTCAACCTGCCCGTGAAGGATCTGGAAAAATCCAAGGCGTTTTTCACCGCGCTGGGCTACAGCTTCAATCCCACCTACACCAATGACGTTGCGGCCGGCATGGTCATCAGCGAGAGCATCTACGTGATGCTGCTGACCCAGCCTTTTTTCCAGCAGTTCACCAACAAGCCGATTGCCGATGCGCACACCCACACCGAAGTGATCAATGCACTTTCTGCGCCCAGTCGCCAGGCCGTTGACGTGTTGGTGGACAAGGCCCTGGCCGCAGGTGCCAGCGAACCGCAGCCGGCGCGCGACCTTGGCTTCATGTACCAGCGCGGCTTCCAGGACCTGGACGGGCACCTCTGGGAAATTGCACACATGGACGGCGAGCCGGGCTGACCGCCGCCGCAGGGAGAACCCTCATGGCTTACGTGGATGCTTACGTGCTGCCGTGCCCGCAGGACAAGGTGGCGGCCTACCGCCGCCTTGCCCGCAAGGCCGGCGCGGTGTGGAAGGAACAGGGCGCGCTGCAGTACATGGAGTGCGTGGCCGACGATGTGGAGCCGGGGAAGTCCACCTCGTTTCCGCGCGCGGTGAAGGCCAGGGCCGGCGAGACGGTGATCGTGGCCTTCGTGGTGTTCCGCTCGCGCGCCGCGCGCGACCGCATCAACGCGAAGGTGATGGCCGACCCGCGGCTGGCGTCACTCGGCCCCAAGGACATGCCGTTCGATACCCGGCGCATGTTCTGGGGCGGCTTCAAGCCGATCGTTGAAGCGTGAGCGGCGGCGCTTGTGCAGGCCGGGCGTGCGTGCTGTGATCGGCGCATGCTCGAGCCCGCACTGACGCAGCGTCTGGAAACCCTCTGGCGGATGGAGTCGCCAGTGTTGATCGCGCGCCTGGCGCGGCTGCTCGGCGGCGATGTCGGCCGTGCCGAGGAGCTGGCCCAGGACACCTGGCTGGCCGCGCTGGAGCGTTGGCCGGAGCAGGGCATCCCGGACAATCCCGGAGCCTGGCTGATGACCACCGCGCGCAACCGTGCCATCGATGTGCTGCGCCAGCACCAGCGGGTGGTGCAGCAGCACGCGCAATGGGGCGAGGAACTGCATCCGGCCGCGCTGCCGGCGCCGGATGACAGCCAGGCGCTGGAAGACGACCTGGGTGACGATCTGCTGCGGCTGATGTTCGTGGCCTGTCATCCGGTGCTGCCCGCCGATGCGCGGGTGGCGCTGACCCTGCGCCTGCTGGGGGGGCTGACCACGCTGGAGATCGCCCGCGCGTTCCTGCAACCCGAGCCGACCATTGCCCAGCGCATCGTGCGTGCCAAGCGCACGCTGGCGCAGAAGCAGGTGCCGTATGAAGTGCCACGCGCCGAGGCGATGCCCGAGCGGCTGGGTTCGGTGCTGGAGGCGATCTATCTGGTGTTCAACGAAGGTTATGCCGCCAGCAGCGGCGATGACTGGATGCGTCCGGCGCTGTGCGAGGAAGCGTTGCGGCTGGCGCGCATCCTGGCCTACCGCATGCCGGTGGCACCGGTGCTGGGTCTGCTGGCGTTGATGGAACTGCAGGCCTCGCGTGCGGCGGCGCGGGTGGATGCCCGCGGCGCGGCGGTGGTGCTGGACCAGCAGAACCGTGCCCGCTGGGACTGGTTGCAGATCGAGCGCGGCCAGCAGCTGCTGGCACGCGCGCTGGCGGCCGGTGGCAGTGACGATCCCTACGTGCTGCAGGCCCGCATTGCGGCCTGCCATGCCGGCGCGCGCCGTGCCGAGGATACCGACTGGCCACGCATTGCCTCGCTCTATGCGCAGCTGTTGCAGGTGCAGCCCTCCCCGGTGGTGGCGCTGAACCGGGTGGTGGCGGTGCTGCGCAGCGACGGCGCCTTCGCCGCATGGGCGCAGTTGCAGCCGTTGCTGGTCGAGCCCCGGCTGCAGGACTACGCGCCGTTACAGGTGGTGCGGGGCGAACTGCTGCAGCAGCTGGGTCGAACCGATGATGCCCGCCAGGCGTTCACCGCTGCCGCCGCGCTGACCAACAACGCACGCGAACGCGAGCACCTGCTGTCGCGCGCGCAAGGAGCGGGATGACCATTGGGGTCAGATCCCTCTCCCGTCGGGAGAGGGATCTGACCCCCTCTTTCCGAATCCCATTACACTCCGGAAGGATTTCCCTGCTGGAGAGAGCAATGAAGCGAGTAGCACTGGGCGTGCTGGCCCTGTCGGTGTCGAGCGCACTGATGGCGGCCACCCCGAAATTCGATGGCGCGCGGATCTCCGCCGACGTCAAGGAACTGGCCTCTGACGCCTACGAAGGCCGCTCGCCGGCCACCGCCGGCGAGGAGAAGACCGTTGCCTATCTCAGCAAGCAGTTCGCCGCGGCTGGCCTGCAGCCGGGCGGCGACCTGAAGGACGGCAAGCGCCTGTGGACCCAGGCCGTGCCGCTGCGCAAGGGCGACATCGTCGGCACCCCGCAGCTGGCGCTGCACCAGGGCGACAAGACCATTGCGCTTGACCAGGGCAAGCAGATTGCCGTGCGCGCGGCGATGAACGGCGCCAGCAACGTCGACATCAGCAAGGCACCGCTGGTGTTCCTCGGCTACGGCGTGAAGGCGCCGGAGCGCAACTGGGATGACTTCAAGGGCGTGGACCTCAAGGGCAAGATCGCCGTGGTGCTGATCAACGATCCGGACTTCGAGACCGGCCAGGGTGACTTCGACGGCAAGGGCATGACCTACTACGGTCGTTGGACCTACAAGTACGAGGAAGGCGCCCGCCAGGGCGCGCTGGGCGTGCTGATCGTGCACGAGACCGCGCCGGCATCGTACGGCTGGGCCACCGTGGCCGGCTCCAACACCAACACCATGTTCGACGTGGTGCGCGACAACCCGGCCGGCAGCCATCCGCTGCTGGAAGGCTGGATCCAGCGTGACCTGGCGGTGGAGCTGTTCCGCTCGGCCGGGCAGGACTTCGAGGCGCTGAAGAAGAAGGCACAGCAGCGCGACTTCACCCCGGTGGCGCTGACCGGCGCCAGCCTGGATGCGAAGTACGCGGTGAAGACCGAAGTGATCACCTCGCACAACGTGGCCGCACGCCTGGAAGGCAGCCGCCATCCGGATGAGACGATCATCTACAGCGCGCACTGGGACCACATCGGCGTGGGTGAACCGGATGCCCGCGGCGACCGCATCTTCAATGGCGCGCTGGACAACGCCAGCGGCACCGCCTCGCTGATCGAGCTGGCACGTGGCTTTGCCAAGGCCAAGCGCCCGGAGCGCTCGCTGCTGTTCCTGGCGGTCACCGCCGAAGAGAAGGGCCTGCTGGGTTCGGAGTACTACGCCACCCATCCGCTGTACCCGCTGGAAAAAACCGTGGCGGTGATCAACATGGATGGCATGGCGCCGTTCGGTCCGTCGCGCGATTTCGGCATCTACGGTGCTGCGCGCTTCGAGCTGTTGGACCAGCTGAAGGACGTGGCCAAGGGGTGGGACATCCGCTACACCCCCGACCCGAAGCCAGAAGCGGGCCTGTTCTTCCGCTCCGATCACTTCCCGTTCGCCAAGCGCGGCGTGCCGGCGCTGTCGTGGTCGGCCGGCCAGGACTGGGTGGACGGTGGCGTGGCCGCCGGCAAGAAGGCCTCGGAGGACTACACCGCCAAGCGTTACCACCAGCAGGGCGACGAATGGCAGCCGGACTGGGTGTTCGCCGGTGCCGCCCGCGACCTGGAGGTGCTGTACACGCTGGGCAACCAGCTGGCCAATTCCCGTGCCTGGCCGAACTGGAGCAAGGACGAGTCGTTCCGCGCCGTGCGTGACGCCAGCGCCGACCAGCGCAGGTAAGGGAATGCGGGGCGCGCTGCCCCGCCAGCCCTGGTAGCGCCGGGCCATGCCCGGCGTTGCACTGAAGGCTTCCATCCCCGCTTTCCGGCCCTTCGTCGCAACCCGCTTGTTTACCCGGCGGGCCGCCCTATGCTCGGCTCACCCCCTTCCTCCAAGGCGCTGCCGTGTTCGCCAGCCTCTCTCTCCTGATTCGTCACCTGCTGGCCTGGGCCGCCGCGCTGGTTGTTGCCGGCATGGTCTGGAGCGGCATCTTCAGCGGCATGAACGATGGCCCGGGCTGGGTGTTCGGCCTGCTGGCGATGTTCCTGATGATCTCGGCGCTGGGCAGCGCGATCACCCACATCCGCCGGGTCTGGCTGGTGGCCGGACGACTGGATGCGACCACTCTGTCCGGGCGCCAGCGCCGGCAGGTGGAACTGCCGATGGATGCCGGCCACGCCTACGCGGTGGTGGAAGCGGCCATCGCCGAACTGCCGCGTGTGGAAGAGGTGGAAAGCTCGGCCGGCAGCCTGCAGGTGCGCGCCTACGTGCGCCGCGTCGATCTCTGGAACGGCCGCCAGCCCTCGCGCTGGAACCTGCCGGCGCGGCTGGCGATCAAGCGCAACAGCGTGCTGGCCACGGTCACCCCAGGGCAGGGCACCAGCACCGTCACCCTGCTGTTTGAACCCGATGCCGGCTGGTGGGCCGACCTGCTGGCGCTGGACGAGGGCAGCAACTTTGAGAACGCCGAAGCGGTCACCCGCGCGATCAGCCGGCGCGTGGCCGACCAGCGTCGCGACGAGCAGGCGGCCGCCGAACAGACCCAGGTGGAAAAGGAGCTGTCGGTGGCGCGCTTGAACCTGCTGCATGCGCAGGTGGAGCCGCACTTCCTGTACAACACCCTGGCCAACGCGCAGGTGTTGACCCGCACCGATCCGGCGCGCGCCGAACAGATGCTCGGGCACCTGATCCAGTACCTGCGCAGTTCGTTGCCGCAGGTGGATGAATCGGTGTCGACGCTGGGCGTGGAGCTGGATCGCACCCGCGCCTACCTGGAGATCCTGCGCATCCGCATGGGCGCACGCCTGGCGGTGGAGGTGCAGGTGCCCAACGAACTGCATGGCGTGCACCTGCCGGCGATGGCGCTGCAGACGCTGGTGGAGAACGCGATCAAGCACGGCCTGGAGCCGAAGCCGGGCGGTGGCACGATCTGGATCCTGGCGCGTGGTTTCGAGGACCACGTGACGGTGACCGTGGCCGACGACGGCCTCGGTTTCGGCCAGGGCACCAGCGGCACCGGCATCGGCCTGAAGAACCTGCGCGAGCGCCTGCGCCTGACCTGCGGCGAGCAGGCCGGTGTGGCGATCGTCGCCAATTTCCCCAGCGGCGTGGCCGCGACCATGACCCTGCCGCAGTCGCACAAGGAGCGCAGCCATGCCGCTTGAAGCCCTGATCGCCGAAGACGAAGAACTGCTGCGGCAGTCATTGCTGGAACAGCTGGGCCGGCTGTGGCCGGAACTGAAGGTGGTGGCCGAATGCGAGGATGGCGCCAGCGCGCTGGAGCAGCTGGCCGAGAAGCAACCGGACATCGCCTTCCTCGATATCCGCATGCCTGGCATCAGTGGCATCGAAGTAGCGCGTTCGCTGTCCGAGCTGAGCCCGCGCACGCAGGTGGTGTTCGTGACCGCCTACGACCAGTACGCCATCGATGCGTTCGAGCAGGGCGCGATGGATTACCTGCTCAAGCCGGTCAGCGACGAGCGCCTGCTGGCCACCCGCGAACGCATCCTGTCGCGGCTGCCATCGACGCGCCAGGACGATGCGGTGCTGGAACGCCTGCTGCAGCGGCTGGGCCCGGCGCAGGGCGCGGCCGAACGCCCGCCGCTGGCTTGGATTACCGCCAGCAATGGCCGCGAGACACAGCTGATCATGCTGGAAGACGTGGCCTACTTCCGCGCCGACAACAAGTACACCACGGTGGTCACCGCCGCAGGCGAGAGCCTGCTGCGCACGCCGCTGCGTGAGCTGCTGGACGTGCTCGACCCGCAGCACTTCCGCCAGATCCACCGCTCGACCATCGTCAACATGAAGGCGGTGGCCGCGGTGAGCCGCGACGATACCGGGCGCGGCGTGCTGCGTCTGCGCGAGCGTGCCGAGACGCTGGTGGTCAGCCAGCCGTTCATGAGCCTGTTCCGCGGCATGTGATCCACGCCGGCGGCTGAAAGAACAATGCCACCGTGATCGCGCACGGTGGCATTGTGGGTCCCCCCGCTTTCCCGAAGGGTCAGTAGGCAGGCTGCAACGTCAGGTCGTGGTGATGCTCGTTCTCACCGACATGGTTCAAGCGGCCGACCAGTTCGGAGTGCTGCTTCATGCGCCCGATCTCGGTCATGATGCGGATGTCCTCGTGGCGCAGTTCGCGCTTGGCGGTGACCGCCTGCTTGTAATCCAGCACTTCCGGGTAGTGCTCGGCCAGGTCCAGCGCCTCGGCCACGTGTTCGACACTGTCGGCCTTGGAGCTGATGCGGGCGCGGCTGTTGAACGCTTTCATCCAGCGCTCGAAACCGGCCGTGCGGTCGAACATGTTGGCCATGAACCAGATCACGAACAGGATCGACACCCACGAGCCGAACACGATCACCACACGGGTGAAGGTGATATGGAAGTCGTCGCGCCACAGGTAGTTGGCGATCAGGCCCAGGATCAGCAGCGATGCTGCCTGCCAGCCGACGATCGAGGCGATCAGCCATTGGCACTTGGCCTGTGCCATCACCGCTACTTCATCGCGGATCTGCTGCTCGCTGAGATTGCGCCAGTGCGCGACCTGTTTGTCGAACGGGCTGCTGTAGAGCTCGTTGTCGCGAAGCAGAATTCCCAAACCCTTGAACAAAGCAATCATGGCTGGCTCCTTGTGGAACGTGCGTCGATCAGCATTTGACGGTGTGGCGGGTTCAGTTCTAGCACTTCCAGCGAGCGGTGCAATGGGCGCAATGCCAAGCGGGGCAAGGGTTTTGTCTGAATGGGTGAAGATTGATGCGGCGCAGCATCGGGGCCGCAGCCTGCGACAGGATGTCGCAGGGTGAAACGTGCTGCGGCCGCACATGAAACCGTGGCTGAGTGCGGAGGCTCGCCGCCGGCGTCGTGATCGCCCAGAATCGGGGCCGACCGCGCAAGGCGTGGACCTACTTCCGCCGTTTCTGGACCTGTGATGCCCGCTCTGCTGCAGCGACTGTCCCGCCCCGTCACCGCGCCGATCCGGCGCTGGGTGCTGGAGGCATTCCCGCGTGACCAGAGCGGCATCGATTACGACCATCCGCTGGGCGACCCAGGCTGGTTCGGCCCGGACAGCGTGACCTGGCGGCTGCATGCCGAACTCCCCTCGATGCTGGCCGGCGGGTTGTGCGCGCTGATGCTGCAGACCCTGCACCCGCGCGCGCTGGCAGGCGTCTACGACCACTCCAATTTCCGCCAGGACCTGGTGGGTCGGCTGCGCCGCACCACCGCGTTCGTCGCCGGCACCAGCTATGCGCCGCGCGGCGAGGTCGAGGCGCTGGTGAGCAAGGTGCGCCGCATCCATGCGCAGATCCGCGGCCAGACCGCACAGGGCGAGCCGTACGCCGCCGATGATCCGCAGTTGCTGACCTGGGTGCACGTGACCGAAGCGTTTGGCTTCCTGCAGGGCTTCCGCCGCTATGGGCGTGAGGTGCCGGAGCCCATCGCCGACCGCTACTACGACGAGTATCGCCGCGTGGCTGAAGCACTGGGCGCGGTGGATGTGCCGCGCAGCGAAGCGGAAGTGGCGGCGTATTTCTGCGCGCGGCAACCGCAGCTGCGGGTGGATGGGCGCTCGCGGGAAGTGCTGGAGGTGTTGTCCGGCGTGCGCTTGCCGGTACCTGTGCCGGGGCTGTCGCGCGAGGTGTTCCTCGGCGCCGGCGCGGCACTGCTGCCGGACTGGGCCGAGGCCATGCTGGAACGCACGGGCCGCCAGCGTGCGCAGGCCGCAGCGTCGGCGAAACTGATGCAGGGCATGGCACCGCTGTTCCGTCGCGCGCTGCCTGATGGCCTGGCCAGCCGCGCCTGCGCGCGCATGGGCGTGCCGGTGGAGATCCTGCGCGGTTGGCCCGACGTGCGTTGGTAGATGCCGACCCTGGTCGGCACGCATTTCGCGCGGTGCCGCAGAAGCGCCAGCCAAGGTCGGCGCATGTCCCCAATTGAAACGGGCGCCTTGCGGCGCCCGTTCCGGTTACATCACCACACCTTGACCCGCTTGTCCGGGGCCAGGTACAGCTTCTGGCCTTCCTTCACTTCGAACGCCGGGTACCAGGCGTCGATGTTGCGCACGGTCAGTGCGCGGAACTGGCCCGGTGCGTGCACATCGGTCAGCAGCGAGTTGCGCAGCGCCTGCTCGCGGCTCTTGCTGCGCCAGGCCTGGGCGAAGCCGAGGAAGAAGCGCTGGTCCGGGGTGAAGCCTTCCAGGGTCTGGCCCGGCTTGCCCTGCAGCGACAGCTGGTAGGCGTCGTAGGCGGTGCCCAGGCCGGCCACGTCGGCGATGTTCTCGCCCAGGGTCAGCTTGCCGTTCACATGCACGCCCGGGAACGGCTCGTAGCTGCTGAACTGCGCGGCCAGCGCATCGCCGGCGGCGTTGAACTGCTTCAGGTCCTCGGCGGTCCACCAGTTGTGCAGTTTGCCGGTTTCGTCGAACAGCGCACCGGCGTTGTCGAAGCCGTGGCTGATCTCATGGCCGATCACCGCGCCGATCGCACCGTAGTTCACCGCATCGTCGGCAGCGCCGTCGAAGAACGGCGGCTGCAGGATCGCGGCCGGGAACACCAGTCGGTTTTCCAGCGGCACGTTCATCGCATTGATGGTCTGCGGCAGCATCGCCCACTCGCTGTGGTCGACCGGCTTGCCCAGCTTGGCGATGTTGCGCTCGTATTCGAAGCGTTCGGCACGCTGTGCATTGCCCAGCGCGTCATCGCGGCGGATCTCCAGGCCGGTGTAGTCGCGCCACTTCTCCGGGTAGCCCATGCCCACGGTCAGGCCAGCCACCTTGGCCTTGGCATGCGCCTTGGTCTGCGGCGACATCCACGACAGTGCATCGATGCGCTTGGCGAAGGCGGCGATGATGTTCTTCGCCATCTCGTCAGCGCGCTCCTTGGTCTTGGCGTCGAAGTGCTTCTCGACGTAGCGCTTGCCGATGGCCTCGCCGACTGCATGGTTGGCATCGTCCACCGCGCGCTTCCAGCGGTCGCTCTGCTGCGGCGTGCCGCTCAGGGCGGTGCCGTGGAAGGCGAAGCGGGCATCGGCGAACTTCTTCGGCAGGTAGGCGGCGGCGCGGTCCAGCGCGTGGAACGCCAGGTAGTCCTTCCACACCTCCAGCGGCTCGGTGGCCACCAGCTTGGACAGGCCGGCCACGGCCTTGGGCTGCCACACGATGAAGTCCTGCTGCTGGCCCAGCTTGGCCGCCTCCAGGAACGCAGCCCAGTCCATGCCCGGCGCCTTGGCGCTGAAATCCGCCTGGGTCCACGGGTTGGCACCCTTGGTCACGTCGTTGGTTTCTTCCTGGGTGGCGTGCGCCTGCGCGATCTTCGTTTCGAGTGCGAGGATGCGCTGCGCCTTGCCGGCCGGGTCGGCCACGCCGGCCAGCTGCAGCATCTGCGCGATGTAGGCCTGGTACTGCTTGCGCAGCTCGGCCATGCGGCCGTCACCGAGGTAGAAGTCGCGGTCGGGCATGCCCAGGCCGCCCTGCACCAGGTAGGGCGCGTTGCGGTCCGGCTGCAGCAGGTCCACCGACACCCACAGGCCGAACAGGCGGTCGGTGTAGAAGTTGGTTGCGTTGAGCAGGTCGACGTCGGCGCGCACGTCGCCGCCGAGGGCACGGGCCAGGCCAGCCTTGTCGGCGATGGCATCGATCGCCTTCAACTGCGGCTGCACCGGCGCGACGCCGTGCTGCTCGATGCCGGCTTCGTCCATATAGGCGGCGTAGTAGTCGCCGATCAACTTGTCGTCACCGCTGGCCTGGGGGTTGCCGGCGGCGCCTTCGAGGATGGCGCGGGTGTCGGCCAGGGTCTTCTCGGCGATGACATTGAAACTGCCGAAGCGCGAGCGGTCGGCCGGGATTTCGGTGTTCTTCACCCAGGTGCCGTTGGCGAAGCCGAAGAAGTCGTCACCGGCGGCGATGCTGCGGTCCATGCCGCTGGCATCGAAGCCGAAGCTGCCCAGCATCGGCTTGGCGGCCGCAGGGGTGGCATCGGCCGGCGCGGCGGTGCCGGCTGCCGGATCGGCCGGGCGGTCGCAGGCGGCCAGGGACAGGCTGGCAACGATGGCCAGCGCCAGGGTGGGACGGCGCAGCTTGGACATGGACTTCTCTTGCAGCGGGAAAACACCAAGTCTAATCCGCCGCGGGGCGGCTGGCCGCTCCTGCGTGCCGGTCGTGCTGTGCAGCATCTGGCTGAACGCGCGGGCGTGATCTTCACGCCGTCATCGGTGTGGTGCATGCTGGCCGCTGGCGCCCTGCGCGGACACGGGGAGGTGACCATGCGGGGCAGGGTCAGGCGTCAAGAATGGCGTCCGCCGGCCGTTGAGGTCGGGGATGTGGAGGATTCGTTCGCGCATGAAGCCAGCCGACTGCACAAGGACACCCAACCGATGCCCGCGTTGAAACGGGCGTTGGCCCGACCCCTGCGCGCCATCACCTGGGGCGGCGTGCTGCTGGGGGTGCTGCTGGTGGCCGGCTTGACCACGATGCTGGTCAACGACCACCACCGCCGCCTGGAAGCCGCGCAGCGGCAGAGCCGTGCGCTGGCGGTGGGCAGCGAACGCCTGCTGGCGCTGGAGCTGCGCAATCTGGAGCGGGCGATGACCGGCATTGCCGGCGATACCGGCGAGCTGTTCCGCAGCGTGCCGGCACAGGCACCGGCCTTGCTCGATGCCGCCATCGGCGGCGTGCTGCGCCGCCACGCCGAGCTGCACAGTATCGTGGTGCTCGACCGCCATGGGCGCGCACTGACCGCCGGCAGCGGCGACCTGCAGCTGCCGCTGTGGACCGACCCGCAGCGACGCGGCCAGGGCAGCGCGCTGTACATCGGCCCGCCGCTGCGGGCCAGCGACGGCGGCTGGGTGGTGCCGCTGGCCTTGCCGATGAGCGGTGAGCGCTGGCTGCTGGCGCGGCTGCGCTGTGCCGAACTGCAGCGCATTGCCGGTGGGCTGGATGTGGGCCCGAACGGGCTGGTTTCGATCAGCGACGCCGAAGGCTACATGCTGGCCCGTGTGCCCGATCCGCATGGCACGGTCGGCCGCCGTTACGATCTTCCGCGACGTGACCTGCTGGGCCAGCAGACCGTGGTCGAACTGGGCAGCCTGGCCGGCGTGGTGGATGGCGTGCCGCGCATCACCACCATCAGCACGCTCGACCGCAGCCCGCTGGCGGTGCAGGTGGGGTTGGCCGACGAGGACGTGCTGGCGCCGTGGTGGCCGTACCTGCAGGCGTCGGTGGCGATCGTGCTGGCCTACGTGCTGGTGTTGCTGGTGCTGCTGTATGCGGTGCGCCGCACCACGCGCCGCCAGCAGTCGATGGCCGAGGAACTGAAGGCCGGCCATGCCGAGCTGCGGCTGGCCCACCAGGTCGGGCGGGTCTGCACCTGGTACGTGGACGAAGACGCGGCATTGCTGCGCTGGTCGCCGTTGGCGCGCGAAATCTTCGGCGTGCACACCGACGCGCTGCCGGTGGCGGACTTCTTCGCCCGCGTGCACCGCGACGACGCCGCGCGCCTGCAGCAGGCGTTCGACCAGGCCTTCGCCGGTGGTGCGGTGCTGGATGAGGTGTTCCGCCTGGTGCTGCCCGGAGGCGATGTGCGCTGGGTGGGTGCGCGCGGCCAGCGCGTGGAGGTGGCCGACAGCGAGCGGCGCATGATCGGCGCGCTGACCGACCTGAGCGAGCGCTACCAGGCGCGCGAACAGATGAGCCAGGTCGAACGCCGTTTCCGCCTGTTGTTCGACCGCAACCCGGCCCCGTTCTGGGTATTCGATCCGGACACGCTGCGCTTCATCGAAGTCAACGATGCGGCGGTGCGGCAGTACGGCTACAGCCGCGAGGAATTCCTGGCGATGAGCATTCTCGACATCCGCCCCCGCGAAGGTTGGGACGAGGTGAAGGGCGCCATTGCCAAGGCCCGCGTCGGCGAGCTGCAGGACGCGACGGTACGCCTGCATCGGCGCAAGGACGGCAGCGTGTTCGAAGTGCGCGCACATCTGTCCAAGCTCGATTTCGATGGCCAGCCGGCCTGTCTGGTGCTGGCCGAGGACGTCAGCGAACGCCTGGCCTACGAACGCGACCTGGCCTACCAGGCGCGCCACAACCCGGCCACCGGCCTGCTCAATGTGCGCGCGCTGACCGGGCAGCTGGACGAGCGTGATGTCGGCTACACCATCGCCTTCGTGCAGCTGCGCGGCCTGCAGCTGGTGGCCGATACGCTGGGGCGCGAGATCGGCGATGCCGTGCTGCAGTCGATGGCGACCCGGCTCGGTGGGCTGGGTGCCCGCTGCGGCACGCTGGCGTTCCAGCCGGCCGAGGACTTCGTGTTCGCCATCGCCGCCGAGCACGATACCCAGCGCGTGCTCGACGACCTGCTGCAGATCGTGTCGGCACCGATGCGCGGCAAGGATTCGCTGCACCAGTTCGAGCCGCGCGTGGGCGTGGCCGTGCATGTGGCCGGTGATGGCCACAGCGCCGAACAGGTGATCGGCATGGCCGCGCAGGCGGCGCATGCGGCGCGCGCCGAGGGCAACGTGGTGGTGTGGTTCGATGCCGCGGTGACCACACGGCTGGCCGACCGCCTGCGCCTGGCCGGACGTATCCATGCGGCCATCGACAACGAGTTCCAGCTGTACTTCCAGCCGATCCGGCACGCCGGCGACGGCAGCCCGGCGGCGCTGGAAGCACTGCTGCGCTGGCCACAGGCCGACGGCAGCTTCATTCCGCCCAACGAGTTCATCCCGTTGTGCGAGGACACCGGCCTGATCCTGGCCCTGGGCCGCTGGGTGATCCGCGCGGCGGCCAAGGCGCAGCGGCGTCTGGTCGAGGCCGGTTGGGGCGAGCTGCCGATTGCGGTCAATGTCTCGGCCGTGCAGTTCTTCAACAGCGATCTGGTGGCCGAGTTCACCCGCGTCCAGCAGGAGTTCGGCCTGGCCCGTGGTGCGCTGCATGTTGAACTGACCGAGAGCAGCCTGATGCGCAAGCCGGCGCAGGCGATGCAGACCATGCAGCGCCTGCACGAGCAGGGCATCAGCGTGTCGCTGGATGATTTCGGCACCGGTTATTCCAGCATGTCCTACCTGCAGCACCTGCCGCTGGACATCCTGAAGATCGACCGCAGTTTCGTCGCCGACGTGGAAACCAATCCGCGCAACGCCTCGATCTGCCGCGCGCTGCTGTCGCTGGGCCACAGCATGGGGCTGACCATCATCGCCGAGGGCGTGGAGACGCCAGGGCAGCTGGACTGGCTGGCCGCGCACGGCTGCGACCAGGTGCAGGGCTACCTGCTGGGACGGCCGGCACCGCTGGAACGGATCATCGACGCGTTGGATGAAGTCCCCGCCTGATCGGGTTTCGTATTTGCCGGCCGCTGGCCGGCAGACGCCAGGCCCAGCTACACCCCCACCTCCACCAGGTGGTCGATGAAACTGCGCACCTTCGGTGCCAGGTGGCTGCGGCTGGTATAGACGGCGAAGATGCCGATCGGCGCGGCTTCCCATTCGGGCAGGATGCGCACCAGCCGGCCATCGGCCAGTGCGTCGTGCAACAGGAAATCCGGCTGCAGGATCACCCCCATGCCGGCAATCGCCGCTTCGCGCAGCACATCGCCGTTGTTGGCGTGCAGCAGGCTGTGCACCGCCACTTTCACTTCGCCGCCCGGTCCCTGCAGCGGCCAGTGATCGCCGGCCGACCAGTAGCTGTAGCCCAGGCAGGCGTGCGCTTGCAGGTCCTGCGGGACCTGCGGGGTGCCGTGCGCGCCCAGGTACGACGGCGCGGCACACAGGCTCACCCGGGATTCGCCCAGGCGGCGCGCGATCAACGCCGGGCTCGGCTCGCGGGTGATGCGGATGGCCACGTCGTAACCTTCCTCGACCATGTCCACCAGCCGGTCGGATAGCGCCAGATCCAGTTCCACCTGCGGAAAGCGCTGGCGGTAGCCGGCCAGCAATGGACCCATCCGGGCGATGCCCCAGCTGACCGGTGCATTGATGCGCAGGGTGCCGGAGGGCTCCAGCGCCTGCGCGCCGATGCTGGCCTCCAGCGCGTCGAACTCGGCCAGCAGGCGCACGCACTGGGCGTAGTAGGCCGCGCCGGCACTGGTCGGGCTGACCCGGCGCGTGGTGCGGTGGAGCAGGCGGGTGGACAGGCGCTTTTCCAGCGCGGCCACCTGGCGGGTAACGCCGGCAGTGGACATGTCCAGGGCCTGGGCGGCGGCGCTGAAGCCGTTGCGCTCGACCACCGTCACGAACACGCGCATCGCCTCGAGGGTGTCCATTGTTGCGCCTTTTGAAATAAATACGGTCAAACGATCGTATTTATCGGCCGGTGAAGGCGCAATAACCTGTGCCCATTCCTTCCGAGGTGCTTCCCCATGCACACCACGACTGCTCCTGTTTCTTCGCTGGCCCCGTATGGCGCCACCCTGCTGCGCCTGGCCCTGGGCGTGCTGTTCCTGGTGCACGCGCTGACCAAGCTGCTGGTCTTCACCCCGGCCGGAACCGCCGCGTTCTTCGAGTCGATCGGCCTGCCCGGCGTACTCGGCTACCTCACCATCGGCGTGGAGCTGGCCATCACCGCTGCGCTGCTGCTGGGCATCTATGCGCGCTGGTTCGGCCTGGCCGGCGTGCCGCTGCTGCTGGGCACCATCGTTACCGTGCACGGCGCCAATGGCTTCAGCTTCGCCAACGCCGGCGGTGGCTGGGAATATCCGGCCTTCTGGGCACTGGCGCTGGTGGTGCTGTTCCTGGTCGGTGATGGCAAGTGGACCCTGCGTTCGCGCTGATCGCCGCCTGATCCTGCAACTGGAGAATTCCATGTCCCGTCTGCCTTCGCTGTACATCTCGCATGGTTCGCCGATGACCGCCCTGCATCCAGGCCAGGTCGGCGTGCGCCTGGCCGAGCTCGCGCGCGACCTGCCGACCCCGCGTGCCATCGTGATGGCCTCAGCGCACTGGCTGGGCCGGCAGCCGCTGGTCGGCGCGCATTCGCAGCCGCCCACCATCCACGACTTCGGCGGCTTCCCGCGCGCGCTGTTTGAACTGCAGTACCCGGCGCCGGGTGATCCGGCGCTGGCCGAAGAGGTGGCCGGCCGCATCGCTTCCGCCGGCCTGCCGGTGGCGCTCGACCCGCAGCGCGGCCTCGACCACGGCGCGTGGGTGCCGCTGCGCCTGCTGCGCCCGCAGGCCGATATCCCGGTGGTGCCGGTGTCGATCCAGCCACTGCTCGGCCCCGAGCACCAGTTCGCGCTGGGCCGGGCACTGGCGCCGCTGCGCGAGCAGGGCGTGCTGCTGGTCGGTTCGGGCAGCATCACCCACAACCTGCACGACTGGGGCGACTACCAGGACGGCAAGGAAGCACCGTACGTGCGGCCCTTCATCGAGTGGGTGGAACAGCGCCTGGCCGCCGATGACCGCCAGGCCCTGTTCGACTATCGCCGGCAGGCGCCGTTCGCCGAGCGCGCGCATCCAACCGACGAGCACCTGCTGCCGCTGTTCTTCGCGATGGGCGCGGCGGGCGAGGGCGGCTTCGGTGCACGTCGCATCGATGCCGGCATCGATGCCGGCTTCCTGGCCATGGATCTGTACCGCTTCGACGGGGCATGAGCCGGGGCTGACGCACGGCCGCGCCCGTTGTCGCGGGTGCGGCCGCGTGTGGTAGTTTTTCCCGGGTTTCCGGCGCTGGCCTTCGAGCCTCTCCCCGCGCGCCGCTTCCTGGAAGAAGCATGCATACCATCGAAGTCGTCCTGGCGATGCTGGTGGCCGTTGTTGCCAGCGGCTACCTGGTTCGCGTCCTGCCGTTCTCGTTGCCGCTGCCACTGGTGCAGATCGGTCTGGGCGCGGTGATTGCCGGGGTATTCAACCGTGGCCACGCGCTGGAGCCGGAGGTGTTCTTCCTGCTGTTCCTGCCGCCGCTGTTGTTCCTCGATGGCTGGCGCATTCCCAAACAGGGCCTGTTCCGCGACAAGGGCGCGATCCTCGAGCTGGCGTTTGGCCTGGTGGTGTTCACCGTGATCGGTGCGGGCTTCCTGATCCACTGGCTGATTCCGGTGATGCCGCTGGCGGTGTGCTTCGCGCTGGCGGCGATCGTCTCGCCCACCGACCCGGTGGCGGTCGGTGCGATCGCGTCCAAGGCACCGATCCCCAAGCGCCTGATGCACATCCTGGAAGGCGAATCGCTGCTCAACGATGCATCCGGCCTGGTCTGCTTCCGCTTCGCGGTGGCCGCGGTGATGACCGGCACCTTCTCGCTGGCCACCGCCTCGCTGACCTTCGTGTGGGTGGCAGTGGCCGGCCTGGCGGTGGGCGTGGCGGTCACCCTCGGCGTGTCCACCTTCCAGCGCTGGCTGTGGCGCCGCTTCGGCGAGGAGCCGGGCGCGGCGATGCTGGTCAACCTGCTCATTCCGTTCGCGGCCTATCTGCTGGCCGAAGAAATCCATGCCTCGGGCATCCTCGCCGCCGTCGCCGCCGGCATCGCGATGAGCTACGTGGAGCTGACCGGCCGCGTCTCCGGCAGCATGCGCGTGCAGCGTGCCGGGGTCTGGAACATGCTGCAGTTCAGCTTCAACGGCATCATGTTCGTGCTGCTGGGCGAGCAGCTGCCGGGCATCGTCGAACGCGCCACCACCACCATGAACGAGAGCGGCCACCAGAGCGCGTGGTGGCTGCTGGTGTACGTGGTAGTGATCAACCTGGCGCTGATCACCCTGCGCCTGCTGTGGGTGTGGCTGTCGCTGCGCTGGAACCTGCTGCGTGCACGGCGGCGTGGCCTGGAGCGCGGCGAAGCGCCGAACTGGCGCATCGTGGTGGCGACCTCGGTGGCCGGCGTGCGTGGTGCGATCACTCTGGCCGGTGTGTTGACCCTGCCGCTGTTCCTGCCCGACGGCAGTGCCTTCCCGGCGCGCGACCTGGTGATCTTCCTGGCGGCCTCGGTGATCCTGTTCTCGCTGCTGGGCGCCAGCATCGCGCTGCCGCAGCTGCTGAAGGGCCTGCAGCTGCCGGCCGATTCGGGCGAACGCAAGGAAGAGGACCTGGCGCGCCGGCTGTCGTCGAAGGCCGCGCTGGCCGGGGTCGAGCGCATGCGCCAGCAGCTGGTGATGAACCAGAACACCGAGAACGTGCAGCTGTACAACGACGCCGCCTCGCGGGTGAGCCTGCTCTACCAGCGCCACCTGGAGCGCGACAGCGAGGGGCCCGACGTGGACCCGGAGAAGGTGCGGCGGATGGAAATGGGTTACCGCCAGCTGCGCAGCGCCGGCCTCAATGCCGAGCGCGAGGAACTGTTCCGGCTGACCCGGCGCGGGGTGATCTCCGATGAGATCTCGCGGCGCCTGATCCGCAACCTGGACCTGCTGGAGTCGCGCAAGCGCGAATGACCCCTGAATGTAGAGTCGAGCCATGCTCGACTGCTCTTGTCCCAGGCGTCATGAACCCGGAACGGAAAGCAGTCGAGCATGGCTCGACTCTACAAGAGCCGCTTATTCCGGCTTCGTTTCCAGGAAATACGCCTCGACCTTGCCCTTGACCTTGATGGTCATCGGGTTGCCGCGGCGGTCGCGGGCCTTGCCCGCCTGCACGCGGATCCAGCCTTCGCTGACCGAGTATTCCTCGACATTGTCGCGCTCGACGTCGTTGAACCGCACGCCGACGCCGCGCTCCAGCGCCTGCGCATCATGGAAGGGGCTGGCCGGGTTGATCGCCAGGTGGTCGGGAGGAGTATCGCTCATCGCTTCATTCACAGTGACGGCCACCAAGGCCGGCTTCAGCGGCACAGGATAAACCGTAGAATGCCGGCCTGCCCCAAGGAATGCCGACCATGCCCGACAACAGCGACTATTTCGACTTCGAGGAAGACGCCCACGATTTCGACGAGGACGATTTCGAGGCGCGGGTCTGGAACCTGCTGGTGCTGATCAACCCGGGCGACGAGGAACTGGCCCTGCAGCAGTTCAACCGCTGGCGCGAGCACCTGGCCGAGGACGGGCAGCCGCTGGAAGCGGACAGCGACTGGCTGCCGGCGCTGTTCACGGCCATCGCCTGGCAGTCCGGTTTCGAGGTGGAGCGCGATGACCTGGAGTCGCTGCAGTCGGCGGTGAACGAGCTGTCGGCGCGCTTCAACCTGCAGCTGGACTGGGGCGGCGACCTGGACGATGAGGATTTCGCCGCCGATCTGGACGGGGTGCAGCTGATGTCCACCGCCTTTGATCGCCTGCGCGAGCACAACTACACGCTGTGGAGCGTGGATGCCGGCAACGGCGGCTTCAGCGGCGTGATGGCGCTGACCCGTGACGACGACGCGATGCTGGCGCTGTGTTCGCTGCTGAACGTGGAAATCCGGCTGGGCAGCGACCCGTTCTGATCGATGATCCGACGTGCCGGGCCATGCCCGGCGAGCACACTACGGCCGGTACTGTGCCCTGGCGTTGGCGATCACCGCTTTGACCAGCTCGCGGTCGGTGTGCCGGGAAATCGCCCGTGCACCGAGCGCAATGGCCTGCGCGCGCAGCTCGGCGGTGACATCGTAGTGGGCACCGCTGGCCTTGTTCTGGAAGGCCCGCGGTGGGATGCCGAGCTGCGCCGCCATCGCGTGCAGCTCGGCCAGGGTGTCGGCCATCAGGTGCGCCCAGCGCTGTCCGCGCCAGGCATGCACCGCGTCATCGACGTAGACCGTCACCGCCGCGGCCGGTTCAGGCCTGCGGCTTGCTGTCGCTGTCGGCGGCCGGGGCGGCCTCGGCGTCGGTAGCAGCGGCTTCGGCCGCGTCACCCTTGGCGTCTGCGTCGTCCTCGCCCTCGGCAGCTTCGACGCCTTCGAACTCGGCGACCAGCTTGTCCAGGTATTCGTCAGCGGTCTGGCCGGACTCTTCGGCCAGGGTGTCCAGCAGCTTCTGCAGCAGCTCGGAGTATTCCAGGTTGACCTTGCGGCCTTCCTTCTCCTGCACGTTGGCCAGGTGCTTGAGCATGGCCAGCATCGGCACCGGGTTCTCGGCGTTGCCCATGGTCTGGCCGCCGATGGCCAGCAGCCACTCACGGCCCTGCAGGCCGATGGCCGCGACCACCTGGCCGTCTTCGCTGGTCAGCACGGCATGGTTCTGCACCTGCTGCTGGGCGTTCAGACGGAGGAACGGGCGCTTGCCCTGCTGCTTCTTGCGCTTGTCGCGCTTGGCCTTGGAGTTCTGGGACATGAGGTGGGGTCACCTGGAAACGGAAAGACCGCCATTGTAGCGGCCGCGCGCAGGTGGGGTCAGATCCCTTTCCAGGGGAAGGGGATCTGACCCCGGTTCAGTGCGCCTCACCCTGCGCGGCCTGCACGTCCGGATCGGCGGTGGGCGCCGACAGCCCCACCTGCGGGCCGGCGCCGGCCAGGGCGGCCGCTTCGGCGGCCTGGGTCATCACCACGATGCTGATGCGGCGGTTGATCGGGTTCTGCGGGTCGGCCTTGTCAAACAGCACCGACGAGGACAGGCCGACCACGCGGGTGATCTTGCCGTCGTCCAGGCCGCCGTCGATCAGTGCGCGCCGTGCGGCGTTGGCACGGTCGGCACTCAGCTCCCAGTTGCCGTAGCCGTGTGCGGCCGAATACGCGGTGATGTCGGTGTGGCCGGTCAGGCTGATCCGGTTCGGCACATGGTTCAGGTAATTGGCCAGCTCGTGCAGGATCTGCTGCGTGTACGGCTTCAGCGTGGCGCTGCCGAGGTCGAACATCGGCCGGTTCTGCTTGTCCACGATCTGGATGCGCAGGCCTTCCGGGGTCAGGTCCAGCAGCAGCTGGTCCTTGAACGGCTCCAGTGCCTGGCTCTTGCTGATCGCTTCCTGCAGCTCCTTCATCAGCTGCTCCAGCTGCTGCTTGTCGCGCTGCTGCTGGTCCACCGGCTGCGGCACCGCTTCCTTCTGGTTCTGGAAGGGGTCGTTGCTGTTGCCGCGCGAGATGTCGGTGGCACCGCCCAGCTTGATCATCGAGGTACTGGCGCCGCCCGGGCCGGCCATGCCGGGGGCCGGCGTGGCGCTCTGCCCGCTCAACGGGCTGGGGTTACGGAAGTACTCGGAAATGGCGGCGCGGTCGTTCTTGTTGGTGGTGGCCATCAGCCACAGCACCAGGAAGAAGGCCATCATCGCGGTCACGAAGTCGGCGTAGGCCACCTTCCACGAGCCGCCATGGTGGGCGGCGTGGCCGGCCTTCTTGACCCGGCGGACGATGACGGTGGGCTTGGTCTCGGCCATGGCTTACTTGACCGTCTTCAGGTGCTGCTCGAAATCGGAGAAGGCCGGACGCACGTTCGAGGGCAGCGTCTTGCGGGCGAATTCCAGCGCGATCTTCGGGTTGTAGCCGCGCAGGCAGGCCAGCAGGGCGGTCTTCACTGATTCGTAGATGCGGCTGTCCTGTTCGGCGCGCGCTTCCATCGCCGCCGCCATCGGGCCGACGAAACCGTAGCCCAGCAGGATGCCGAGGAAGGTACCGACCAGCGCACCGGCGACGTGGCCACCGACCTCGACGATGTCGCCACCGATCGAGCCCATGGTGATGACGATGCCCAGCACCGCCGCCACGATGCCGAAACCGGGCAATCCGTCGGCGACCTTGGTCAGCACCTGCGACGGTGCCATGGCCTCGGCGTGGTGCTTTTCCAGCTCCAGTTCCAGCAGCGGCTCCAGCTCGTGCGGCTCGATGTTGCTGCCGATCATCAGGCGCAGGCAGTCGGTGATGAAGTCGATCAGGTGGTGATCGGCCTGCACCTTGGGATAGTTGCCGAACAGTGCGCTCTCGGCCGGGCGCTCGACATGGTCTTCCAGCGCCATGAAGCCCTCGCGGCGGGCCTTGTTGAGCAGTTCGTAGAGCAGGCTGAGCACATCGATGTAGTCCTGCTGCTTGTAGCGCGGGCCCTTGAACACGCCCACCATCGCCTGCAGGGTCTGCTTGACCGTCTTGGCCGGGGTGCCGACCAGGAATGCACCCAGCGCGGCACCGCCGATGATGACCAGCTCATACGGCTGCCACAGCGCCCCCAGGCGGCCATGTGCGCCGAGGTAGCCGCCCAGCACGCTGATGATGACAACCAGGAATCCAACGATGATGAGCATGGCGAAACGCAAGGAGCGGGGATATCTCCTTGTCGGCCCATCACCGGGTTTTCTGAAGAGGGAATTCTGTGAAATCGGTCAGCAGGGTGTTTCAGCCCGCCACGCCGCTTTCGGCGCCGCCACGCTGCAAGGGATCAGGCCAGGACTCGCCGTTGCCGGTGAACGAAAGTGAGACGGAGTTCAGGCAGTGGCGCTCGTAGGTCGGCGGCGGGCCGTCCGGGAACACGTGCCCCAGATGGCTGCCGCAGCGGGCGCAGGTGATCTCGGTGCGGACCATGCCGTGGCTGGTATCGCGGATCTCGCGCACATGCGCCGGGTCGAACGGCGCGAAGAAGCTGGGCCAGCCGGTGCCGGAATCGAACTTGGTGCTGGAGCGGAACAGCGGCAGCGCACACAGCCGGCAGCAGTAGACACCCTCGCGCTTGTTGTCCAGGAACACGCCGCAGAACGGAGCCTCGGTGCCGTGCTGCAGCAGCACGCGGCGCTCTTCGCTGCTGAGGCCGGCGACCAGCGCCTCGGTCTGGGTGGCAGTGGGGGGCGTCAGGTCGAAAGCGGTCATGGCGGCGCTCCGTGGGGTCGTGGCCTGGGGATGCGGGAAAAGGTGGGGGTACCGGCCCCGGCTTGCAAGTGTGATGGCCGTTCATGGGGGGCACACGCGCACGGGCGCAAGGTGGAGCCGATCCACGCTGGAGCGTGCCATGAAACCGACTCTTTCCCTGCTGTTGATCGCCCTGTTGCCGGTGCTTGCGCTGGCCCAGGTGCCCACCGCCGACCCGACCGCCACCCGCAGCAGCACCACCGTGGCGCCCGCACCGGTGCCACCGCCGCCACAGGCCGCGCGCCCGCAACCGCAGGTGCTGCCCTCGCCGCAGCCGGCGCAGCCGATCAAGTCCACCGGCCCGGCCCAGGTTGCGCCGATGGCGGTGCCGAAGCCGGCCGACAAGGTCTACGACCGCAACGGCCGCATCATTCCCGGGGTGCGCCCGGCCGGGCCGAACCGGGTGTTCGACTCGCGCACAGGTCGCTATTACGACAGCGTGCCGCAGGGCGACGGGCAGCAGGTCCGGTAGCGCCGGGCGGTGTAGCTGAACTGCCGAAAACAGCCTGCGGGCACTCACTGCTTTTTCGCCTGCGATTAACCGTTCCGGGACCACCGTGGCCGTGCGTCGGCACTCCTGCCGCCGCATGTCCTTCGTCCACTGGATCGCGATCATGAAAAACCAGCAGAACCGTCATCCCGGCAAGGAACCGCAGGGCCGCAACCCGCAGCAACAACAGCAGCAACAGCAGCAGATGGATCAGCAGCAGCCGCACAAGGGCGGCAGGCAGCAGGAGCAGCGTTCGCAGAAGCATCCGCAGCAGCGCTGACGGAATCGGGGTCGGATCCCGCGCAGCGGGCTCTGACCCCACCCCCAGCCGGGCTCAATCCGGAATCGGCAGGCTCAGCGTCTCCTTCACCTCTTCCATCACGATGTAGCTCTTCGACTCACGGACATGCGGCAGCGTCAGCAGCGTGCTGCCGAGCAGCTTGCGGTAGGAGGCCATCTCGCTGATCCGTGCCTTGAGCAGGTAATCGAAGTCGCCCGACACCAGGTGGCACTCCAGCACGTTGGGCAGCTTCAGGGCGGCGCGGCGGAATTCCTCGAAGATGTCGCCGGACTTGTAGGCCAGGCTGATTTCCACGAACACCAGCAGGCTGGCCTTCACCGCGGCCGGGTCGAGGTGGGCGTGATAGCCGGTGATCACCCCTTCGCGCTCCAGCCGGCGCACGCGCTCGGTGCAGGGGGTGGTGGACAGGCCGACCCGCTCACCCAGCTCGGTGAAGGAGATACGGCCTTCGGCCTGCAGGATGCGCAGGATCTTGCGGTCGATCTTGTCCAGTTCGCGGGTACGGGTGGCCATGGCCGTCAACCTTCGGGAATGAATTGCAGGAGAACATCCTGCCGGTGTGTTTCAAAACAGGCAAATCAACTGGTATTGGCTGTCTATACTTCCCCAATTATGGTCCCGGCGCGCTTCAGTGCAGGGAATGATCGGGTTGGAGAAGTCCCATGCGAGTCCTAGTTCTCGGCAGCGGCGTGATCGGCACCACCAGTGCCTGGTACCTGCGACAGGCCGGGTTTGAAGTCACGGTCATCGACCGCCAGCCCGGCCCGGCGCTGGAGACCAGCTTCGCCAACGCCGGCCAGCTGTCGTTCGGCTACACCTCGCCGTGGGCGGCCCCGGGCGTGCCGAAGAAGGCGATCGGCTGGCTGTTCGAGAAACACGCGCCACTGGCGATCCGCCCGGGCATGGACCTGGCCCAGTACCGCTGGCTGTGGCAGATGCTGCGCAACTGCACCCACGAGCGCTATGCGATCAACAAGGCGCGCATGGTGCGCATGTCCGAGTACAGCCGCGATTGCCTGAACGAGCTGCGCGCGCAGGTCGGCATCGAGTTCGAAGGCCGCGACCTGGGCACCACCCAGCTGTTCCGCACCCAGCAGCAGCTGGACGCCTCGGCGCAGGACATCGAGATCCTGGCCCAGTACGGCGTGCCGTACCAGGTGCTGGACCGTGCCGGCGTCATCCAGGCCGAACCGGCCCTGGCCCACGTCGATGGCCTGGTCGGCGCGCTGCGCCTGCCGCGTGACCAGACCGGCGACTGCCAGCTGTTCACCCGCCGCCTGGCGCAGATGTGCGTGGACGCCGGCGTCGAGTTCCGCTTCGACCAGGACATCACCGGGCTGGAGTTCGATGGTGACCGCATCACCGGTGTGCGTATCGACGGCAAGCTGGAAACCGCCGACCGCTTCGTGGTCGCGCTCGGCAGCTATTCGCCGGCGCTGGTGGCACCGCTGGGCATGCGCTTGCCGGTGTACCCGCTGAAGGGCTATTCGCTGACCCTGCCGATCACCGACCCGGCGATGGCGCCGACCTCGACCATCCTCGATGAGAGCTACAAGGTGGCGGTGACCCGTTTCGACGACCGCATCCGCGTCGGTGGCATGGCCGAAGTGGCCGGCTTCGACCTGTCGTTGTCGCAGCGCCGCCGCGAGACCCTGGAGCTGGTGGTCCGCGACCTGTACCCGAAGGGCGGCGACCTGTCGCGTGCGCAGTTCTGGACCGGCCTGCGCCCGGCCACGCCGGACGGCACGCCGGTGATCGGCGCCACGCCGTTCCGCAACCTGTTCCTCAACACCGGCCATGGCACGCTGGGCTGGACCATGGCCTGCGGTTCGGGCCGCTACCTGGCCGATCTGATGAGCGCGCGTCAGCCGCAGATCAGCACCGAAGGCCTGGATATTTTCCGCTACGGCCAGTACGGTCACGCGCCGCAACATGAGAACCGCACATGCGTCCTGCCCGCGCGCTGATTGATCTGGGCGCCCTGCGCAGCAACTACCGGCTCGCCCGCGAACTGGGCGGCGGCAAGGCCCTGGCGATCATCAAGGCCGATGCCTATGGCCATGGCGCAGTGCGCTGCGCACAGGCGCTGGAGGGCGAGGCCGATGGTTTCGGTGTGGCCACCATCGAAGAGGCACTGGAGCTGCGCCAGGCCGGCATCGGTGCGCCGATCCTGCTGCTCGAAGGCATCTTCGAACCCAGCGACATGGCGCTGGTGGCCGAGCACGATTTCTGGTGCGCGGTCGGTTCGCCGTGGCAGCTGGAAGCACTGGCCGCCTTCGACAGCCCGCGCCCGCTGACGGTGTGGCTGAAGCTGGACAGTGGCATGCACCGCCTTGGTCTGGCCGTGGACAGCTTCCGCGCCGCGCATGCGCGCCTGTCAGCGCTGCCGCAGGTCGAGCGCATCGTACTGATGACCCACCTGGCGCGTGCCGATGAGCTGGACAGCGAACGCACCCATGAGCAGGCAGCCACCTTTGCGCGTGCCATCGATGGCCTCGAGGGTGAGACCAGTGTGTGCAATTCGCCGGCGCTGCTGGGCTGGCCGGATGTGCGCAGCGACTGGGTGCGCCCGGGCCTGATGCTGTACGGCGCCAACCCGCTGCCGGACAACAGCGCGCTGACCGAGCGCCTGCGCCCGGTGATGACCATGCAGTCCAAGGTGATTGCCGAGCGCTGGATCGAGCCCGGAGAGCCGGTCGGCTATGGCGCGCGCTTTGTGTCCAAGGTGCGTACCCGCGTGGGCGTGGTTGCGCTGGGCTACGCCGATGGTTATCCGCAGTTCGCGCCGAACGGTACGCCGGTGTTGATCGATGGCCAACCCGGTGCGCTGATCGGCCGTGTATCGATGGACATGCTGACCGTGGATCTGACCGCACACCCGCAGGCCACAGTCGGCAGTGTGGTGGAGCTGTGGGGCACTGCGCCGACATTGGCGGAACTGGCACCGCGTTGTGGCGTAAGCGCCTATCAGCTGCCGTGCGCGGTCAAGCGCGTGGCACGCGTCTATCAGGACTGAGGGGGTGCCGGCCAGCGGCCGGCACTACCGGAATCCGAGGGTAGCGCCGGCTGCAGGCCGGCGCCGTGCATGCGTGCCGACCAAGGCCGACACCTGCCCATGGGCCTACCGCGCCGCGGTGGCCTGCGCCGTCAGCTCGCGCTTCACCCAGTCATCGATCAGGCGCTTCTCGTAGCGCAGCGGGTCGCTGTCACTTCTCAGCCCGAGGTTGTGCAGGTAGCCACTGTCGCTGAGCTTGGCCTCGCCTTCGTCGACAATGCGGCCACTGGCGTCCTTCAGCGTGTACTGCAGCGTGATGCGCGGCGGATAGATGTCGCGCATGACCCTGATATCGCTGCCGCGCGGGCCGTGCCAGGGTTCATAGTCGCCCGCGCGCTTGATGTCGACCAGCGTCACATCCAGGGTCTGCCCGGGCTGCAGCGGTTTGGCCGCCGTGTCCTGCACATAGCTGGCCAGCTGCTGCACCCAGTTGCCGCGTTCGGCCTCGAAGCGGTTGGTGCTCTGGCGGATCTCGGTGAAGGTGGCCGGATCGTCCCACTTCACGCTGACCGGTCCCTTGGCCTGCAGCGCGCGCGGTGCATCCGGGGCGGTCACGGTGCGCGGTGCTGCGTGCGCGCCACCGGCCAGAAGAGCGCCCGCCAGCAGCAGGGCAGTTGCACGTGCGAGTTTCATGACGGTCTCCTGCGTCCCGCAACGGGGCGCGACGTTGATCACGGATTCGAGTGTGATCCTGCTGCCAGAGCGCCGCAATGGCCGATTGCGACATGCGCAAGAGCGGTTGCCGCCAATTCATCCTCGTCAAGCATGACTGACGGCGCTTGACGCTGTGAATACGCCCTTTGGAAGATGCTGTGCCTCCAACCCGGCCTGTCCAGACGCCCTTGTCCACTCTGCCGCCCCTCGTGGAGCGCCCACCGATGATGGTGCCGGCGCCCGAACCCGACCTGCATCATGGCGTGCTTGAGCGCATCAACGCCGGTTTCTGTGTGATCCAGGTGCTGTTCGAGGGCGAGCGTGCCGTCGACTACCGTTTCATCGAAGTCAACGACGCCTTCGAACGCCATACCGGGCTGAAGGATGCGCGGGGCCAGCGCATGACCGCGCTGGAGCCGAACCATGAGCAGGACTGGTTCCGGATCTACGGCGACGTGGCCCGCAGCGGCCGTCCGGCCCAGTTCGAGATGGAAGCGCGCGCGCTGGGCCGCTCGTTCGCGGTCGATGCGGTGCGCGTGGGCCGGCCCGGCGAGGACAAGGTCGGCATCCTGTTCTTCGACATCACCGCGCGCAAGCAGATGGAAGTGGAACTGGGCGAGAGCGAAGCGCGCTTCAGTGCACTGGCCGACGGCCTGCCGATGCCGGTGTGGGTGCTCGACGAACGTGGCCACGCCCGCTTCGTCAACAGTGCCTTCAGCGAATTCTTCGGTGGCGACGAAACGCGCGTGCCGGAGGATGTATGGCGCGGCCTGGTGCACCCCGATGACGCCTCGGTGTTCGAGTACGAGCTGCAGGAGGCGCTGAAGGCGCAGCGTTCGATGCATGCGCTGGTGCGTGCACGCCGTGCCGATGGCCAGTGGCGCTGGCTGGAGATGAACGCGCGGCCGCGCTTTTCGCGCATGGGCCGTTTCATCGGCCTGGCCGGCAGCAGCCCGGACGTGACCGAACGCCGCGAGATCGAACTGGCGCGCGAGGAACTGCTGCAGTCCGAGCGGGCCGCGCGCAGTGCCGCCGAGAACATGGCGCGGTTGAAAGACGAATTCCTGGCCACGCTGTCGCACGAACTGCGCACGCCGCTGACCACCATCCTGGGCTGGAGTGAACTGCTGCTGCAGCGCGTGGACAACACCAGCCCGCTGTTCAAGGGCCTGAACGTGATCGCCAACAGCGCCGCGGCGCAGAAGCGCCTGATCTCGGACATGCTCGACCTCAGCAGCATGCTGCTGGGCAAGGTGCAGCTGGAAGTGGAAGTGCTGGACCTGCGCGACCTGCTGGGTGAAGCCATCGGCGCGCAGGAACTGGTGGCCGAAGGCAAGGCGCTGGACGTCACCCTGCAGCTGCCCGAACAGCCCAGCCAGGTGCTGGGCGACGCCACCCGCCTGCAACAGGTGTTCTGGAACCTGCTGTCGAACGCGATCAAGTTCACTCCGGCCGAAGGCCGCATCGATCTGCAGCTGCAGTCCGACGGCAACCACTGGGTGATCACCGTGCGCGACAGCGGCGACGGCATCGCGCCGGAATTCCTCAACCACCTGTTCAGCCGCTTCCGCCAGGCCGATGGCACCACCACCCGCCGCCACGGCGGCCTGGGCCTGGGCCTGGCGATCGTGCAGCAGCTGGTGGAACTGCATGGCGGCACCGTCACGGCTGCCAGCGAGGGCCATGGCCACGGCGCCACCTTTACCGTGCGCCTGCCCAAGCACATCCCGGATGCCGAACGGCGGCCGTTGCGTGAAGTGATCAGCGGGCCGATCCTGGAACCGGTGATCGTCGAGCCCTATCCGCTGCGTGGCATGCATGTGCTGGCGGTGGAAGACCAGCCGGAAGTGCTGGAGTACCTGCGGCGCATGCTGGAAGAGCAGGGGGCCAGCGTGTCGGCAGCCAGTTCGGCCGGCGAAGCCCTGGCGCTGCTGGCCGACACCGGCCACCTGCAGTACCACGTGATGCTGACCGACATCGGCATGCCCGGCATGGACGGCTATGGGCTGGTGCGCACGCTGCGCGAGGACATGGGCGTGGATGCGGCTACCCTGCCGGCGGTGGCGGTGACCGCGCTGGCACGTGCCGATGATCGTCGGCGCGCGCTGGCATCGGGCTTCCAGGAACACGTCGCCAAGCCGTACTCGGTGGCACAGCTGGTGTCTGCGGTACGCAAGGTGCAGGTGCCGCGCGTCGACAGCGCGCTGCACTGAGCATTCACGGCCGATCGGCGACCCTGTCCGCAGGAGGTCGCCGATGTCCCGCTTAGCTCCCCGCATCCATACCGATCCGGCGCAGATCGCGCGCCTGGAAGCCCTGCTGCCACAGCTTGAAGGTGAAACACAGGTGCAGCTGACCCTGCACGATGGCCGCCGCCTGCTCGGTACGGTGGCGGTGAAGCCGACCGTGCAGCAGTACCGCAACGATGCCGGCGATGAAGGCAGCAATGGCCAGCTGCGCCTGGATGACTACGACACGCCGGTGCAGCAGCACCATGTGTGGCTGGATGAGATCGCCAGCATCGACCGGTTGCCGCCGAAGGCGCCTTGATGCGAAACGCCGTCGGCGTGGCCTCGAACCGCCGGTTTGATCCTGTGGTCTGCGCGGCTGCGCCGTCGCCCGAGCATGGGCTCGGGCGCTACAGGTGTGTCAATGCTCGAACAGCGTTGGCGTAGCCTCGAACCGCCGCGCATAGGCGCGTTCCTCGGCCACCCGCGCCACCTCGTCATCGGCCAGCTCCGGTGCACCGTACACCGCATAGGCCACGCTGCCGTCGGCGCCATGGCCGACCTGGTGCAGCCGATAGCGCGAATGGCCGCCGCCGGTGTCCTCGGGGTAATGCACGGGCGGATGGCTGCCTTCCAGGTCCATTTCACTGTTGTCGACCACGCCACCGACGAACAAGGCTCGCATGCAGGTTCTCCTGAGGTTTCCGGGGGAGCCTCTACCCTGAACGTTTCAATGTTGCTGGCACATCAAGGGCCCGTTCGGGTTTCGCAAAACCGGCGCCGGGGCGGGCCCGGCCAAGCCGGTACAATGGACGGCCCTCACGCTTGAAGTACCCGCGCCGATGGCCTCCAGCGACGACGCCCCCCTGCAGACCCTGCTCCTGCCGTTCTCCCAAGGCGCCCTGCGCTGGCCGGAGGGCACGGTGGCCTTCCTGCGCGCCCGCGATGGCTGGCCGCTGCGCGAAGTGGCCGGCAACCGCGAGCTGCACTGCGAACAGAGTTTTGCCCCGTTTGCGCAGCCGCTGCAGCAGGCTGCTGGCTGGACCGTCAGCGGCCAGCTGGACGACGTGGCCGGCAAGGGCCGCTACCCGCTGGTGCTGGTGCTGCCGCCGCGTCAGCGCGAGGAAGCCCGGGCGCTGTTCGCCCGCGCACTGGCGCTGGTGGCCGACGGCGGCCGCATCGTCGCCTGCCAGTCCAACAATGAAGGCGCGCGCTCCGGTGAAGGCGATCTCAAGCAGCTGGCCGGCCTCGGCGGCAGCCTGACCAAGAACCATTGCCGCGTTTACTGGACCGCACCGATGCAGGGCCAGCACGACGTCGACCTGGCCAAGCGCTGGGCCGCCCTGGACGCGGTACGCCCGATCGTCGGCGGGCGCTTCCTCAGCCGCCCGGGCGTGTTCGCCTGGGACCGCATCGACCCGGCGTCGGCGCTGCTGGCCGAGCATCTGCCGGCTGACCTGGCCGGCCGCGCCGCCGACCTCGGTGCCGGCTACGGCTACCTGTCGCGCGAGCTGCTGGAGCGCTGCCCGAAGATCACCGCGCTGGACCTGTACGAGGCCGAGCAGCGTGCCCTGGCGCTGGCCGAACTGAACCTGGCACCGCCGCCGCGCCCGCTCCCGCTGCGCTTCCTGTGGCGTGACGTCACCGCCGGCATCGAGCCGGGCTACGACGTCATCATCAGCAATCCGCCGTTCCACACGCCCTCGCGGGCCGACCGCCCGGACATCGGCCAGCGCTTCATCGCCGTGGCCGCGCAGGCGCTGCGCCCGGGCGGGCGCCTGTATGTGGTGGCCAACCGCCATCTGCCGTACGAGCACACCCTCAACGACAGCTTCGGCGCGGTGCGCGTGGTGGCCGAGCGCGACGGCTTCAAGCTGGTCGAAGCGGTGAAGGGGAAGGGCCGATGAAACTGGTCAAGCACATCGCCAACCTGGGCTATGGCAGCCGCAAGCAGGTGCAGTGGATGTTCCGCGAAGGCCGCGTCACCGACGCCGAGGGTGAAGTGCTGTACGCCGATGACCAGGTGCCGCACGAGGCCATCCGGGTTGATGGTGAGCCGCTTGATCCCCCGGTGGGCCTGTCTATCGCGCTGCACAAGCCGGCCGGCTACACCTGCTCGACGAAGGACACCGGCCGCCTGATCTACGATCTGCTGCCGCCGCGTTTCCGCGACCGCGACCCGGTGCTGTCCACCGTCGGCCGGCTGGATCGGGACACCAGTGGCCTGCTGCTGCTGACCGACGACGGTGGCCTGCTGCACCGGATCATCTCGCCGAAGTCGAAGCTGCCCAAGGTCTATGAAGTGGAACTGGGCGAGGATCTGCGCGGCGACGAAGTGGCGCTGTTCGCCAGCGGTACGCTGATGCTGGAATCGGAGAAGACCCCCCTGCTGCCGGCTGAACTGGAAGTGCTGGACGCGCGTCGTGCGCGCCTGGTGCTGCATGAAGGCCGCTACCATCAGGTACGCCGCATGTTCGCCGCCACCGGCAACCACGTGCAGGCCCTGCATCGCAGCCGCGTTGGCGGCCTGGATCTGCAGGGGCTGGACGAGGGGCAGTGGCGGCAGCTCACTTCCACCGACCTGGATACGCTGTTCGCTCCATGACCGCCATCGCTGCGCTGCCGTTCCTGCCCGCTGCCGTCATCTTCGACATGGACGGCCTGATGATCGACAGCGAGCGGGTCTCGCTGGCCTGCTGGAGCGAGGCCGCCGATGCATTCGGCCTGGGCCTGGATGAGGCGGTGTTCCTGCGCATGGTCGGCCTGGGTGACCGCGATTCACACGCGTTGCTGCGTGCGCAGGGCATCGAGGACAGCGTGATCGAAGCGGTGGCCGCGCATTGCCATGAGCTGTACGAAGCCCGCACCCAGACCGGTCTGCCGCTGCGGCCGGGCATCCTGGCGCTGCTGGAACTGCTGAAGGCGCACGCGATTCCGCGCGCGGTGGCGACCACCACGCGGCAGCCGCGCGCCAACCGCAAGCTGGCCGCTGCCGGCCTGCTGCCGTACTTCGATGCGGTGATCACCAGTGGCGATGTGGCGCGGCCGAAGCCGGCACCGGACATCTATCTGCTGGCCGCACAGCGGCTGGGCCAGGCACCGGAGCGCTGCCTGGCGCTGGAGGATTCACCGGCCGGTACGCGCGCCGCCCTGGCGGCGGGCATGACCGTCATCCAGGTGCCGGATCTGGTGCACCCGGACGAGGAACTGCGCGCGCTGGGTCACCGCATCGTCGGCTCGCTGGTGGACGCGCACGCGCTGCTGCTGCCGCTGCTGCCGAAATAACCGGGGTTGGCAGTCGAGCAAGCTCGACTCTACATTCATGGGTGGGTGCCGACCGTTGGTCGGCACCCCTGCCCTCATCACACCCGCCCGAACACCAGTGCCGCGTTGGTGCCACCGAAACCGAAGCTGTTGGACATCACCGTGTCCAGCTTCTGCTCGCGGCTCTCACGCAGGATCGGGAAGCTCTCCACCTTCGGGTCCAGCTCGCCGATGTTGGCCGAACCGGCGACGAAGCCATCGCGCATCATCAGCAGGCAGTAGATCGCCTCGTGCACGCTGGCCGCACCCAAGGAGTGGCCGGACAACGCCTTGGTCGAAGACAACGGCGGCACCGCATCGCCGAACACTTCGCGGATCGCGTTGAGCTCGGTGACATCGCCCAGCGGGGTCGAGGTGCCGTGGGTGTTGAGGTAGTCCAGCGGGCGATCGACACCCTGCAGTGCCATCTTCATGCAGCGCACCGCGCCTTCGCCGGACGGCGCCACCATGTCGGCACCGTCGGAGGTGACGCCATAGCCGATCAGCTCGGCATGGATGTGTGCACCGCGTGCAACGGCGTGGTCGTAATCCTCCAGCACCAGCATGCCGCCGCCACCGGCGATGACGAAGCCGTCGCGGTCCTTGTCATAGGGGCGCGAGGCGCTGGCCGGGGTGTCGTTGAAGCTGGTCGACAGCGCGCCCATCGCATCGAACATCACGCTCATCGACCAGTGCAGGTCTTCGCCGCCACCGGCGAACATGATGTCCTGCGCGCCGTGACGGATCATGTCCGCGGCCGCGCCGATGCAGTGCGCCGAGGTCGCGCAGGCGGCCGAAAGCGAGTAGCTGACGCCCTTGATCTGATAGGCGGTGGCCAGGCAGGCCGAGACCGTGGAGCACATCGTGCGCGGCACCATGTACGGGCCGACCTTGCGCACCCCGCGCTCGCGCAGCAGATCAACCGCACCGATCTGCCATTCGCTGGAACCACCGCCGGAGCCGGCGATCAGGCCGGTACGAAGGCTGCTGACCTGCTCGGCGCTGAGCCCGGCATCGGCGATGGCATCGCGCATGGCCAGATAGGCGAAGGCCGCCGCATCGCTCATGAAGCGCTTCTGCTTGCGGTCGATCAGTGCCTCCAGTTCGAGGTCGACACGACCACCCACCTGGCTGCGCAGGCCGGCCTCGGCATGGTCGGCCAGTGCGGTGATGCCCGAGCGGCCTTCGCGCAGCGCGCTGGAGACCGTATCCAGATCATTGCCGAGGCAGGACGTGATGCCCATGCCGGTGATGACGACGCGACGCATCAGAAGCTCCCGGTTTCGGTGAACAGGCCCACGCGCAGGTCGCGGGCGCTGTAGATTTCGCGATCATCCACGTACATCCGGGCGTCGGACTGGGCCATCACCAGCTTGCGGTTGATCACCCGGCTGATGTCGATCTCGTAGCGCACAAGCTTGGCCTCCGGCAGCACCTGGCCGGTGAACTTCACCTCGCCACAGCCGAGCGCGCGGCCCTTGCCGGGCGCGCCCAGCCAGGTCAGGTAGAAGCCGGTCAGCTGCCACATGGCATCCAGGCCCAGGCAGCCGGGCATTACCGGGTCGCCGATGAAATGGCAGCCGAAGAACCACAGGTCCGGGCGGATATCCAGTTCGGCGCGTACCATGCCCTTGCCATGCGGTCCGCCGTCCTCGCGGATTTCGGTGATGCGGTCGAACATCAGCATCGGGTCGTTGGGCAAACGGCCGGCAGCGGTGCCGAACAGTTCACCGCGTGCGCTGGCCAGCAGCTGTTCGCGGTTGAACGCGTGGAGACGGGTCATGAAGCACAATCCTGGAAGCGGGGAAACAGGGAAACAAGCGCTCGAGGATGCCCGTGGAAACTGCGCCGAGCAAACATTTCAACCGTACGCGACCGTAGTGTTTTCAAGGGAATACGCGCATCCTGTTGATGTGCAACGACCATACTTCGGCGTGTGGCCCGCACCGCCTGCCCCCGGCTCTTCCACCTGACATGACCCGACTGCGCAAGATCATCCACGTCGACATGGACGCGTTCTACGCGTCGGTGGAGCAGCGCGACGATTCCTCGCTGCGCGGCAGGCCGGTGGTGGTGGCCTGGCGCGGCGCGCGTTCAGTGGTCTGCGCGGCGTCGTACGAGGCGCGGGTGTTCGGCGTGCGTTCGGCGATGCCTGCGGTGCGCGCTGAACGCCTGTGCCCGGACGCGATCTTCGTGCCGCCCGACTTCGCACGTTACAAGGCGGTGTCACAGCAGGTGCGGGCGATCTTCCTGCGCCATACCGACCTGGTCGAGCCGCTGTCGCTGGACGAGGCCTACCTGGATGTGACCGAACCGAAGAGCGGCATCGAACTGGCCACCGAGATCGCCCGCACCATCCGCGCGCAGATCCGCGAGGAAACGAACCTGACTGCTTCAGCCGGGATTGCACCGAACAAGTTCCTGGCCAAGATCGCCTCGGACTGGCGCAAGCCCGATGGCCAGTTCGTGATTCCGCCGCAGCGGGTGGATGCGTTCCTGGCACCACTGCCGGTGAACCGCGTGCCGGGCGTGGGCAAGGTGATGGAAGGCAAGCTGGCCGCGCGCGGCATCGTCACCTGTGGCGACCTGCGGCAATGGGCACTGATCGATCTGGAAGAGGCCTTCGGCAGCTTCGGCCGCAGCCTGTACAACCGCGCACGCGGGATCGACGAGCGCCCGGTGGAACCGGACCAGCAGGTGCAGTCGATTTCCTCCGAAGATACTTTTGCCGAGGACCTGCTGCTGGAAGATCTGGGCGAGGCCATCGTGCAGCTGGCCGAAAAGACCTGGAAGGCCACCCGCAAGACCGAGCGCATCGGCCACACCGTGGTGCTGAAACTGAAGACCGCGCAGTTCCGCATCCTCACCCGCAGCTTCACCCCCGAGCGCCCACCCGAATCGGAACAGGAGCTGCGTGATATCGCCTTGGCACTGCGCGCGCGCGTGGACCTGCCGGCCGATACCCGTTACCGCCTGGTTGGCGTGGGCCTGGGTGGTTTCCGCGAAAAGGAACCGGTGGTGCAGGGGGAATTGTTCGAGCACGAACCCAACGATTCCCCGCGAAGCTGATCTATGTGTCGACCAAGGTCGACACCCACCAAGAGCAGGCCATGCCATCCAGACAGATTGCGGAGATCTGTCGAAGGCGGGGTGGGTCCGGTTGCGGGGGCGTGAGCGCCATGGATGGCGCGACCGAGCCTCCATGGACGGATTCACGGCGTCCCCCGCAACCGGATCCACCTCGCCATCCCACGGATAGCCAGCTGTTGCTGTTGCTTCGGCTGTGGCCGTTGCATTGAGCAGGTGCAGGGCGCAGCCCTGCAATAGAAAACTCCCTACCTCATGGCCACTGCATCTCGCCCTTGGCCACCTTCGCGCTCAGCTCCAGCGATGCTTCGCCGGCCAGCGTCGGGTAGCGCGCCTGCATCGCCTTCACCAGTGCCGCACTGTCCCTGGCCTTGGCCGTCTCGGCATCGAAGGCACGGATGTAGTCGGCGGTGAAGCGCAGCGCGCTGGCGTCCAGCGCCGCACCGGGTGCGTAATGTCCCGGCACCACCACCTTCGGCTTCAGTGCCTGCAGGCGTTGCAGCGTCTGCAGCCAGTCGGTGTGCGACTTCGGCGTCTGCGTATCGGCCATCCACACATGCTCACCGGCCACCACCGGAATGCCGCCGACGATCGCACGCAGCGAGGGCACCCACAGCACGCTGCGGTCCGGGGTCGGGCCGTCCAGACCGATCAGCGGCAGGCGCTGGCCTTCCAGCTGCAGGGCATCGCCGTCGAGCACCTGCGGCAGCACGATGCGTGCGGGTGCATCGGCGCCCATCTTCGGCCCCCAGTAGGCCAGCTTGCCGGCCTGGGTCTGCTGGATGTGGGCGACGGTCTGTGCGGTGGCAACGATGCGCGCCTGCGGGAACGCGTCCTGCACGGTGGCCAGACCGAAGTAGTAGTCCGGATCGCCGTGGCTGATGTAGATCGTGGTCAGCTGCTTGCCGCTGGCGCGGATCAGATCCACCAGCCTGCGCGCATCGCTGGTACCGAACTGCGCATCGACCAGGATCGCGTCGTGGCGGCCCTCGATCAGCACCGAAGACACCGAGAACATCGCCTGCGGGCCGGGATGGAAGGTCTGCAGGTGCAGCTGGGATTTCGCTGCCGTGGCCGGTGCCGGCGCCGCCGGGGCGGCCAGCAGCGGAGTGCTGGCGAAACTGGCGGCCAGGGCAAGGGGAAGCAGCAGGGCGGCGGTGCGCATGGGCAATTCCTTGTATCGGATGGGGAGCCGAGCGTGGGCTATGCCGGGCGTCCTTGCCCGGCCCCCTACGGGCCGTCGCAAGCGACGTTGGCAACGGCTCCTGCCGTTGCCTCCGGCTCTACACGTAGGTAGCGCCGGGCCATGCCCGGCGGACGGCATGATCAATATGCGGCAGTGATGATCTGCTTCGGGTACTGGTGCGCCTCCAGCTCGGCCACGAACGCCGCGCCGTAGTCGGCGTAGCTGATGCGGCTGTGGCCGCTGGCGTCGGCCAGGAAGGCCTTGGGCTGCACGCGGTACTGGCCTCGTTCTTCGCCCGGGCCGATTTCAGCGGCCGGCGAGAAGAAGGTCCAGTCCAGGTCGTCCACCGCCTGCAGGCGCTTGAACGCTTCGCGGTGGGCCAGCGCGTACAGCTTGTAGGCCTCAGGGAAGTTCGGGGTATCGACCAGCTGCACGCCCGGCGCGACTTCCAGGCTGCCGGCGCCACCGACCACCACCAGGCGCGGCACACCGGCCTTGCGCGCGGCCGCAGCCAGCTGCGCGGCCACTTCGCCGACGCGGCCGACGTCATCACCCGGGCGCGGGCCGTAGGCGCTGGCCAGCACGTCGTGGCCGGCGATGGCCGCCACCAGGGCGTCCTGGTCATCCAGCGAGGCGATCACCGGATGCGCGCCGGCCAGTTCGGCCGGCAGGTTCTGCGCGCTGCGCACGATGACGGTGAGTTGATGGCCGTGGGCCAGCGCGTGGCGGGCGATCTGGCGGCCGATATTGCCGGTGGAACCAACGAGGGCGATCTTCATGGCAGGACTCCGTGGGGCGGTGTGGGGTGGGAATGGGCTCACTCTAGGCCGCTGCAGTCGCTCGAAAAACAGCGTATAACGCGCTTGTTTGTTGCAGGAATCGAGCAGATGGACCGATTGACCGCCATGACCGTGTTCGTCGAGGTGGCCGAGCGCGGCAGCCTCACCGCCGCTGCCGAGGTGCTGGACATGTCGCGGGCGATGGTCACCCGCTACCTGGCCGAGGTCGAGGGTTGGCTGGGCGTGCGCCTGCTGCACCGGACCACGCGGCGGATCAGCCTGACCGGTCCCGGCGAAGCGGCACTGGCGCGCTTCCGGCAGATGCTGGCCATCGGCGAGGCGCTGCAGGGCGAACTGGCCAGCGACGATCCCGAGCCGCACGGCACGCTGCGGGTGACGGCCAGCGTGTCGTTCGGACAGAGCCATCTGGCGCGTGCGGTGGCCCGCTTCGTCGCGCGGCATCCGGCGGCGCGCATCGAGCTGCTGCTGGTCGACCGCACGGTCAACCTGGTGGAGGAACGGGTGGACCTGGCGGTGCGCATCGCCCGCCAGATCGACCCGAGCCTGATCGCGCGACGGCTGGCCACCTGCCGCTCAGTGCTGTGCGCGACTCCCGCCTACCTGCAGCTGCACGGTACTCCCACTGCGCCTGAGCATCTGGCCGCGCACAATTGCCTGACCCATCACTACGTGGGCAAGAGCCTGTGGCAGCTGCACCGCGATGGCCGCTCACTCTCGGTGGCGGTGGGCGGCAACATCAGCGCCAACGAGGCGTCGCTGTTGCTGGAAGCGGTGCGTGCCGGCGCCGGCATCGCCATGTTGCCGACCTACCAGGTGGCGCCGCTGCTGCGCAGTGGCGAGCTGATCGAGCTGTTGCCCGAGTTCAGTCTGGATGAGCTGGGCATTCATGCGGTGTACGCATCGCGGCGCCAGCAGCCCGTTATCATGCGGCGATTCCTGGACTTCCTGGCCGAATGCTTCGCCAGCCCGTCCTTCCAGGATCTGGATTGGCGCCCACCGGGCAAGGAGAACGCATGAACCATGGACAGGCCCTGATCGACCACAACCGCGCTGCCTGGGACCGCCAGGCCAGCGAGGTGCGCGAATGGTCGCGCCCCGTGGACAGCGCCACCGTCGCCGCCGCCCGCGAAGGTCGATGGCAGGTGCACCTGACCCCGCGCGCGCTGCCGCTGGACTGGCTGGGTGATGTGCGCGGCCGCCGCATCCTGTGCCTGGCTTCGGGCGGCGGCCAGCAGGCGCCGGTACTGGCGGCGGCCGGTGCCGAGGTCACCGTGTTCGACCTTTCCGATGGGCAGCTGGAACAGGACCGTGCGGTGGCCGCGCGCGATGGCCTGCAGCTGCGCACCGTGCAGGGCGACATGCGCGATCTGCACGCCTTCGCCAGCGGCAGCTTCGATGTGGTGTTCCAGCCGATCTCCAATCTGTACGTGCCCGACGTGCGCCCGGTGTGGAACGAGTGCCACCGCGTGCTGGCCCGCGATGGCCTGTTGATGGCCAGCTTCTACAACCCGGTGCTGTTTGTCGGTGCACGCGATCCGCAGCTGGATGCGCAGGGCCTGATCCGGCCGCAGTACGCCATTCCCTACTCGGATCTGGAAGACCTGGCGCCGGCCGAGCGCGAAGCGAAACTGGCCCGTGGCGATGCATTGACCTTCGGCCACAGCCTGACCGAACTGCTCGGCGGCCAGCTCGATGCCGGCTTCGTCATCGATCGCTTCCTGGAAGACTGGCAGCCGCAGCCACGCTTCCTCATCGATCGCTATCTGCCCACCTTCCTGGCCACGCGTGCGCGCCGCATCGGTTGAGGCCGGTCCGGCAGGAAAACCGGCGGCGTACAATGGACGGCTCCACGTCGTGCAGGTGCCGTCCCTTGTCGTATCCCTATCCGCTGGTTGTGTTTGACCTTGATGGCACGCTGGTGGACAGCGCCGCCGATATCGCTGAAGCGCTGAACCGCACGCTGGAGCAGATCGGCGTGGCGCGCGTGCCCGAGTCCACCGTGCTGGGCTGGATCGGCGACGGCGTGGGCCGGCTGGTTGAACAGGCCATGCAGGCAGCCGGTCGCAAGGTCGATCTTGCTGCTGTGATGCCGGTGTTCATGGTGCATTACCGCGACTGCCTGCTGCGCAGCCCGCAGCTGTTCGAAGGCGTGGCCGGGGCGCTGGCGCAGCTACGTGCCCGCGACGTGCCGCTGGCGATCTGCACCAACAAGCCCGAAGCCCTGGTGCCGCCACTGCTGCAGCACCTGGGCATCGCCGATGCGTTCGCGCTGGTGCTGGGCGGTGATTCTCTGCCACAGCGCAAGCCCAGCGGCGAGCCGCTGCGCCACATTGCCACCCACTTCGGGCTGCCGGTGGAGGACTGCCTGATGGTCGGTGACTCGCTCACCGATTACCGCGCCGCCGAAGATGCCGGCATGCCGATCGCACTGGTGCGCTACGGCTATCCGCGCGGCCTGGATCTGGCCACCGCGCATGCGGTGGCGGTGATCGATGACCTGCGCGAACTGCCGGGGTTGCAGCGTTGATTCAACGGACAACGCCGGTCGTCGGGCGGTAACCCGGGCCAACCCAATGGGTAGCGCCGGCCGCTGGCCGGCACCCCGCAATGCGTTGCCGAAGGTCATGATGTTGCCGGCCAGCGGCCGGCACTACCTCGGCTGGTAACGCACGCTCAGCTGGTACTCGCGGCCGGGCTGGTTGAACCACGCCACCGTCTCGTACCTGCGGTCGAACACGTTGGCCGCGCGCGCCAGTAGCGACCACGATGGTGTCAATGCGTACTCGGCGCGCAGGTCCAGCGTGCCGTAGCCGCCGACCTTCACCGTGTTGGCGGCATCGTCATAGCGCTTGCCGGCACCCTGCACGGTCGCCCCGGCGCGGAAATCACCGAAGCGACGGTCGATGTCCAGGCGAGCGGTCTGCTGCGCGCGGCGCGGCAGCCAGTTGTCGAACTGGGCACTGTCCCCGGTGCGGTTGCGCGGGTCGGTGTAGCTCAGCTGCGCAGTGATGTCGAAGCCGGCCAGCAGCGCGCCACCGGTCAGTTCGGCGCCGCGGATGCGCGCCTTCTCCACCTGTTGCATCCGGAACGTCGCGGCATCGTAGGTGATCAGGTCGTCGATACGCGTTTCGTACACGTCCAGGCCCCAGTGCCAGCCCTGGCCCTGCTGCGAAACGCCCAGATTGGCGCTTTTGGACTTCTCCGGATCCAGGGTCGGCACGCCGCTCCATGGGTCGTACAGGTCGCTGAAGGTCGGTGCCTTGAAGGCGGTGCCGTAGCTGGCGTTGAGGCGCAGGCCGTGGCCCAGCTCCATCGCCCAGCCGACGCTGCCGGTGGCGTGGTTGCCGAACTGCTGGTTGTCGTCGTTACGCGCGCTGGCCTGCAGCTGGTGGCGGCCGAAGCGGCCCTGGTACTGCACGAACACGCCGGTGTTGCGGCGGCTGTCGACGAGGTAACCGGCGCTGCTGCCGTCCAGGTTGTCTTCGCTCCAGTCGACGCCGGCGCTCAGCAGCTGGCCCTCGGCCACGCCGAAATCACCCTGCAGCGAAGCGCTGTCGCGGTGGGTCTGCGCGCTGCCACGCACATCGAAGGCGCCGAAGTTGTCCGATTCGTTGTCGCTGCGTCCGAGGTTGGCGGTGACGGCCACGCGCTCGGACGGGGTGTAGCGCACCTTGCCGGCCAGCACCTGCTGGCGGGTTTCGGAGTAGTTGTAGTAGCCGTCGTAATGGTTGTTGCCATCGGCGCGCAACGCGCTGCCTTCCACGTTCCACTGCTCGTTGAAGGTGTAGCCGCCGCGCAGGCTCTTGGACAGGTTGCGGTAGCCGTCGCGGTCAGGCTCGTCGGCGAAGCAGCCGGTGAACAGCGTGGCCGAGCCACGGCAGGCATCAATGCCATCGGAATGCTGGTAGGCGATGTCGGCGCCGAACCAGCCGCGCTCGGTGCCGCCGCCGATGCCACCGCTGGCCTCGCGCAGGCCGTTGCTGCCGCCACCGAGCTGGAAGTGCGGGGCGAAGTCACCCTGGTTGCGACGGGTGAAGATCTGGATCACGCCACCGATGGCATCGGCGCCGTACAGACTCGACTGCGGACCACGGACGATTTCCACGCGCTCGATCTGCGCCAGCGGCAGGTCCTGGTACATGGCCAGGCCGAGGTCGGCGCTGTTGATGCGCACGCCATCGACCAGCACCACGGTGTGGCCGGAGTTGGTGCCACGCAGGAACAGCGAACTCTGCTTGCCGAGGCCGCCGGCGTTGGTCAGGTTGATGCCGGCACGGCCGCGTAGCAGCTCCTGCAGCGAAGTGGCCTGGCTGGATTCGATCTGCGCACGGTCGATCACCTGCGCTGGCGCGATGCTGTCCTGCAGGGCGATCGGGGTGCGGGTGGCAGTGACCAGGATCTGGTCAAGCGCGGTGGTGTCCTGGTTGGCATGGGCCAGCGCGGGCAGGGCGGCCAGCACGGCCAAGGACAGCATTCGGGACTGCAGCTTCATGGGGGGACTCCAGGTGCCACGCACGCCCGCGTGGCGAAGGGGAGGAGCCGCGAAGGCAGGCACGCGCCGATGCCCGCAGGCTGCAGGCATCTGGCGCCATGCCCACCGCATCGCGACCTGAGGCTTCCGGGCCGGTCTCCGGGCTCGCCGCCGGGTGGCGCGAGGCCACCGTCCAGGCGCCTTCCCGTGCGCGCGGCACAGTGGCGTATTGCCTGGAACTGACGTGCTTACCGTTGCGGGGGCAGCGCCGGCATGGCGCGGAATCGCGCGTCACCGGCTTCCCGTTTCAACCTGCCGGCCGAAGCCGCAGGTCACCTGGAAGTGCGCGCAGTCTAAGTCATTGCCTGCCGCGGGCGTTAGAGTAGTGGCCTCTTCAGGTTCGTGCGAGTGGCCATGGTTGCGAAGGATCGCCTGCAGTTTCTCGATGCACTGCGTGGGCTGGCGGCGGTGTACGTGGTGCTGTACCACGTACAGTCGATGCCGGCACCGGCCCTGCCGGTAGCGGCGGCCTGGCTGCCGGCCGTGCACATGGGGGCCACCGGCGTTGCGCTGTTCTTCGTCATCAGTGCGTTTTCCCTGTGTTACACCATGCCCCGGCACCAGGCCAGCGGCCGGCCGCTGCTGAGCTTCTATCTGCATCGATTCCTTCGCATCGCGCCGCTGTTCTATGTGCTGTTGATGTTCTCCCTGTTCCGCGATGGTCGCGGCGACCATGCCGGCCATTCGTGGGGGGAGATCGCGGCCAACCTGTCCTTCACCTTCAACCTGTTCCCGGGATGGGAAGCGGGCATCGTGTGGGCCAGTTGGGCGGTGGGCGTGGAGATGCTGTTCTATGCCATCTTTCCCGCGCTCTACGTGCTGGTCGGCAAGGCGCGCAGCGCCTGGGCCCTGCTGATCGGGTTGCTGGCGCTGGTGGCGTTGGCCTGGATGGGCGTGCTGGGCCCGCGCCTCCAGGCTTCGCTGGGTGACTACGGTTGGCTGCGCCATGCCCCCGTCTTCGCGATGGGGCTGGTGGGCTTCCATGCCTTTACTGCACTGGCGCGGTTGCCGGCACCGCGCGCGCGGCGCTGGGCACAGGGGTTGAACCTGGCGGGTGTGCTGTTGTTGCTGCTGGCCGCGTCCTCAGCCGCGTGGGCTGCCGCCGGCCCCTGGCAGTGGCAGTTGTCGGGGCTGGGCTACCTGTGCCTGCTGCTGGGCTTCTCGCAGTGCCCGCCGCGTTGGCTGGTGAACCGCTTTTCCGCCTGGCTGGGCACGGTGAGCTATTCGCTCTATCTCGGGCATCCGATCGTCATCGCGGTGCTCGGTCCGGTGTTCGCGCGGGTGCTTGCCGTCCAGGGCGGCAGTGTCGGTTACCTGCTGTGCGCGGCGGTGACGCTGCTGGTGGTACTGCCGCTGGCTGCACTCGGCCATCGCTTCGTCGAAGCCCCGATGATCCGTCTCGGCAAACGGCTGATGTCGCCCGCCACGCCGGTGCGCAGCGCCGTTGCAGGTGGGCAGGCAGAGGGCGGCGCACGCTAGAATGATGCGCCCCGTCGCGGGGCATCCGTTCTGGAAGTGTTGCCGATGATTCTGTTCCAACCGCTACCGATCCCCGCCGCTGGCCTGTACGAGGCGCTGCTGCGCCGGCAGGTACAGACCGGCCGGCAGCGATGATTCTCGATCTGGTCCGCCACGCGGGCAACGGCCGTGATGAATACCTCGATGGCCGCAGCGATCCGCCGCAGCTGGCGCGCCTGCCGCAGGAACTGGTGGAGGCTTACGCCGGGCAGGAATGGCAGCGGGTGATCAGTTCGCCGCGCCTGCGTTCGCTGCATACGGCGATGGCGCTGGCCACCCCGCGCGGACTGGATGTGGACGCAGACGAGGAATGGGAGGAGCTGGATTTCGGCGATTGGGACGGGCAGTCGCTGTTCGACCTGCCGGAGGACGCGCTGGCAGCCTTCCACGCCGATCCGCATGCGTTCCCGCCGCCCAACGGTGAAAGCTGGGGCCACTTCGAACGGCGCATCGCGCGCGCGCTCGACCGGCTGCTGGACGACGAGGAGCCGCTACCGACTCTGGTGGTCAGTCATGGTGGGCCGCTGCGCATGGTGCTGTCGCAGGTCTGCGGTCTGCCGATGTCGCTGTGCTGGGCCTTGCGCATCGACCACGGTACCCGTCTGCGGGTGTGGCTGGAGCGTGGTGAGGTGGGCCTGGTAGGCGAACTGCTGGAGCTGCAGCAGCCCTAAGCGAGCGGTAGTGCCGGCCGCTGGCCGGCAGCTGCACGATCTTTGCAACGTTCCCGAGGTTGCCGGCCAGCGGCCGGCACTACCAGGCCGTCAATCCTCGTCGGCGTCGTCCGCTGGGCTGTCCTCAGCGTCACCGTCGTCATCGAAGCGCTGCTCATGCACCGGACCTGAGGCCGGGCCGGCCGCCTTCAGCGGATGTGCGGCGATGCGTGCTTCGTAGTCCTGCACCAGCGCTTGACGCTGCGGCTCGCTCAGTTCCTGCCAGTGGCACTCCAGCAAGGCTCCTTCCAGCGAGTACAGCAGGTTCAGGCTGGGCTTGAAGCCGGCCCGCTTGACCTTGACGAACGCACCGACCGCACCGATCGCGGCCAGGTCCTCGCGGCTGCGCAGGCCGACCTGGCGCAGCCAGGCTGCACTTTTCGGGCCGATGTTGCGCAGCTTCGGTGCGCTCATCCCAGCGCCTCGACGAACACGCGCGCGATGGCTTCCAGCCCGGCTTGGTCGTCGGCATCGAAGCGGCCGACCTTGGGGCTGTCGATGTCGAACACGCCGATCAGCTCATCGCCGCGCAGCAGCGGCACCACCAGTTCCGAGCGCGAGGCCGAATCGCAGGCGATATGGCCGGGGAAGGCATCGACGTCCTCCACGCGCTGGGTCACGCGCTGGCTGGCAGCGGCGCCACACACACCCTTGTCCAGCGGAATGCGCACGCAGGCCGGCAGGCCCTGGAAGGGGCCGACCACCAGTTCCCTGCCGTCGTACAGATAGAAGCCCACCCAGTTCAGATCGGGCAGGGCGTGATAGACCAGCGCGGAGAGATTGGCCGCATTGGCGATGCGGTCGGACTCACCGTAGACCAGGCCACGGGCCTGCTCCAGCAGCTGGGCGTATTGTTCCGGCTTGCTGCCGGTCAGCGAGGCATTGGCGAACATGCGTGCAGTCTAGCAAGCGCACCGGGCCGGCGATAATGAACGCTCTGTTGCCCTGTTGGAGCCTGTCGATGCCGTTGCCCGCCACCCTGCCGCCCGCGCTGTTCGTGACCGGCACCGATACCGAGATCGGCAAGACCGCCACCAGCACAGCGCTGCTGCATGCGCTGCGCCGGCGCGGCCTGCGTGCCGTTGGCATGAAGCCGGTGGCCAGCGGCAGCGAAGACCGCGGGCAGGGCCTGCGCAACGAGGATGCGCTGGCGCTGCAGGCAGCCAGCTGGCCGGTACCGGACTATGCCGACCTCAACCCCTATGCGCTGCGGCAGCCGCTGGCCCCGGAACTGGCGGCCGCCGAGGACGGCGTGCAGGTGCAGCTGGCACCGATCGTGGCCGCCTTCGAGCGCCTGCGCGCGCAGGCCGACATCGTGGTGGTGGAGGGCGTGGGCGGCTGGCTGGCGCCGGTCTCGGCCACGCTGGATCAGCTCGATCTGGTGCGTGCGCTGCAGCTGCCGGTGCTGCTGGTGGTGGGCATGCGCCTGGGCTGCGTCAACCACGCGCGGCTGACCGCGCAATCGCTGCAGGCCAGCGGCGTGGAATGCCTGGGCTGGATCGGCAACCACATCGACCCGGCCATGCAGCGCCAGGACGAGAACATCGCCACGTTGCAGCAGCGCCTGCCGATGCCGTGCTGGGGCCGCCTGCCGCATCTGCCGGGGGCGGATGGCGAAGCGCTGAGCGCGCACCTGCTTGGCGACCTGGGGTAGTGCCGGCTGCTGGCCGGCAGTGCAGTTGCCGGCCAGCGGCCGGCACTACCGTGTTGCAGCCGCCAGCTCGCACGCCATCGCACCCAGTCGCTCCACCGCGCCAACGAAGCGCGCGTCCAGCGTCTGGCAGCACGACAGGCGCAGGGCATGGCGGTAGCGCGCGCCGCGCGAATACACCTGGCCGGGCATGAACACGATGTCCTCCACCAGCGCACGCTCGAACAGCTCGCGGGTATCCACGCCGGGTAGTTCCAGCCACAACAGGAATCCCCCCTGCGGTTCGGTGGCACGGGTGCCGGCCGGGAAATGCTCGGCCACCAGTTGGCGCAGCCGTCCGACCTGTTCGCGATACAGGCGGCGCATGCGGTGCAGGTGGTGCTCGTAGCTGCCCGCTTCCAGATACGCAGCCACCGCGTCACCCAGCAGCTGCGGCTCGCCGCCGGTGGACTGGAACTTCAGCAATGCGATGCGCTCGGCGAAGCGCCCGCCATCGAGCCAGCCGATGCGGTAGTCCGGCGCCAGCGTCTTGGAAAAGCCACCGACCACCATCACCCAACCGTCGCGATCGAAGGCCTTCAGCAGCGGTGCCGGTGGCTCGCAGAACTGCAGCTCGGCATACACCGCATCTTCGATCAGCGGCAACTGGCGCGCGTTGACCAGCTCGGCCAAGCGCTGCTTGGCGGCCATTGGCATGGTGCAGCCCAACGGGTTGTGCACCGTCGGCATCACCACCAGCGCCGCCAGCGGTGTGTGCTCCAGCAGGGCCTCCAGTGCGTCCACCTCCAGGCCGTGTTGTGGATGGGTCGGTAGTTCGATGGCCTGCAGGCCCAGCGTGGCCAGCAGCGGGTACAGGTTGAAGTACGACGGCGCTTCGATGCCCACCGCATCACCGGGCTGGGTGACCGCACGCAGTGCCAGCTGCAGGGCCTCCATCGCGCCATGGGTGAGCAGCAGACGCTCGCTGTGGGTGTGCAGGCCCATGCGCGGGCCGCGCCGTACGATCTGCGCCAGCAACCGTGGTGATCCATTCGGACGCGCATAGGTCTCCACCGTCTGCTGGCCATGGCGCAGCACCTGCGCGGTGTGCTTGACCAGCTGCGCACCGGGATAGAACTGGCGACCGCGCGGGCCGGCGAAGGCCAGGTCGATCACACCGGGGCTCCGTTGCGCTTCCAGTACTCGGGCCATCAGCACCTGCTGCAGCGGCGCGGTCGGTGCCGAGGGCACATCGCGCAGCGAGCGATCCGGCACTGACAGCCGCGGCGCCACCTCGAAGCCGGCCTTGGGCCGCGGAATCACCAGGCCGGCATCCTCCAGCTGGCGATAGGCGGCAATCACGGTGTTCAGGCTGAGCTGCCGCTGCGATGCCATCTGCCGCAACGACGGCAGGCGGCTGCCTACGGGCAGGCGGCCACCGTGGATGGCCTCGGCCAGTTCATCGGACAGCCGCTGGTAGCGGGGAGGGATCATCGCGCTGTGGTCATCTGTATCCATCGAATGTCCCGTCATCTGGAGCTGTACCCATGATGACGGCGAGCCTAGCATGCTGTTGTCGGCCAGGCCTGATCGGTGCCTGGGCGATACTTTCCATGCGCACGGCTGGATGGCCGTGCGCTTTTTTTCGTTGCGTGTAGAGCCGAGCCCATGCTCGGCTGCTCTTCCCTCAGCGGCAGCCGAGCGTGGGCTCGGCTCTACAGAGGAGCCGGCCAGCGGCCGGCCCTATCCGGGTCGTTACCGCATCGGCACCAGCACCGCGTCGCGCCGGTACAGCGCCGGGAACTGACTGCCCAGCGCCGCCAGCTTGGGCGCGTCGTAATAGCGGATGTAGGCCGCCTGCGGGTAGTTGCTCATGTAGTTCTGGTGGTAGCTCTCGGCCGGGTAGAAGCGCTGGCCGCTGACCAGCTGGGTGACGATCGGCGCGGAAAAACTGCCGGCCTGGCCGAGCTGGGCGATGTAGGCACGGCTGGCCGCCTGCTGGCGGGCGTCGTCGCTGAAGATGGCCGAGCGGTACTGGCTGCCGTGGTCCGGGCCCTGCCGGTTGAGCTGGGTCGGGTCATGGGCCACCGCGAAGAACACCTGCATCAGTTGCCCGTAGCTCACCTGGCGCGGGTCGTAGTCGATCTTCACCGCTTCGGCGTGGCCGGTCTGGCCGCTGCTGACCCGTTCGTACCGCGCGTTGGCAGCGCTGCCGCCGATATAGCCGGACACCGCATTGCTCACGCCCTTGACGTGCTGGAACACACCCTGCACGCCCCAGAAGCAGCCGCCGGCAAACACCACGCTGGCATGAGTGGCGTTATCGCCGAACGCAGCATCGCCGGTGGGTGCGGGCAGCGCCTTCAGCGGTGCCGCCGCCTCGGAAGGGGCCGCCATCGCACCGTGATCGACCAGCAGCACCGCAGCGATCAGCGCGGTGGCGACCAGCCCGGCAACACCCGCCGCGACGCCCTGTTCAAGGGAGAGTTTCATCGTGTCCTCCTGGTTCAACCGAAGGTGAAGGCATAGGCCTGTACGCCCGCATCGAGGAACTCGATCTCGAAGCGGTGCGGGCCGACCGTGCCGCGCTGGCGCACCAGCTGGTACAGGCGGTGTTCGTCGACCACGCCACTGCCGTCGGCGCCCACATCGCTGCCGGCGTCAGTGGCCGGCAGCGGCTTGCCATCGAGCAGCACGCGGAAGCGCACCGGCTTTCCTTCCTGGCTCGGCGCCAGCACCAGGTGCAGGTCGCGCGCATGGAACTGGAAGGCGATACGGCCGCCGGCCTGTTGCAGCTGTGCCGCCTCGTCGGTGACCGTCCAGTGGCCGGACAGTCCCCACTGGTTCAGCGCCAGCGCAGTGGGCAGCGAGTAGTCGAAGGCGGTATCGGCACGCTGTCCACCGGGCGAGGCGAACTGCTCGGCGCGGGCGTGGCCCAGGTAGGTCTCCGGCGAACGCAGGTTGCCCATGTCGGCCTGCGCGGCCACGCCCTTCAGCTCGGCAGCGGCGGGATCGGCCGGTGGCGGCAGATTCGTCTGGCCGGCCTCGGCCAGCAGGCGGCGGATCACCTGTTCCGAACGCGCGTAGTTGCCTTCACCGAACTGGTGGCCACGGATGTTGCCCTGGGCATCGACGAAGTACTGCGCTGGCCAGTAGCGGTTGTTGAACGCGCGCCAGATCGTGTACTGGTTGTCCAGCGCCACCGGGTAGGCGACCTTCAACTGCTCAACCGCCTTCATCACGTTGCGTGGGTCACGTTCGAAAGCGAACTCCGGGGTGTGCACGCCGATCACCACCAGGCCGTGGTCGCGGTAGCGGCGCTCCCATTCGTGCACGAACGGCATCGCGCGCAGGCAGTTGATGCAGGAGTATGTCCAGAAATCGACCAGTACTACCTTGCCGCGCAGCTGCTGGGCGCTCAGCGGCGGGCTGTTGAGCCAGCCGGTGGCACCGTCCAGCGCGGGCAGGGTGCCTTCCACCGGCAGCGGTGCATCGGCAGCGGCGTTGGCACCGGCCATCATCATCATCGGCGGTGCCGCCGGCTGCGCGCCGGGCACCGCATCGAGCAGGCCCTGTTCGATGCGCGCTGTGCTGAGCGTGGACAGGCGGGTCAGCAGGCCGGTATCCCAGCCCAGACCGATCGCCACCACCGCCAGCAGCGCGGCCACGCCCAACATCTTGCGCAGCACGTCACCCAGGCCGAGGCGTGCCTGCAGGGCGCGGAACACGCGGCCGCCCACCCAGACCGCCAAGGCCAGTGCGGTAATGGCCCCCAGCGCGTAGGCCAGCAGCAGCGTGCTGGTGCCGGCGCTGGCGCCGTGCAGGGCCGCGCCGGTCAGCACCAGACCAAGGATCGGCCCAGCGCAGGGCGCCCACAGCAGGCCGGTGGCGATGCCGATCAGCAGCGAGGTCCACGCCCCGCCACGGCCGGCGGCATCAGCGGCATCGGCGCGCGCACTCAGCCGCGCACCCACGCGCTGGAACGGCGCCAGCAGATGGTCGGCCAGCCGCGGCCACAGCAAGGCCAGCGCGAACAGCGCCATCAGCAGCAGGGCGATCCAGCGTCCGATCTGGTTGGCCTGTGCCACCCATTGGCTGCCCACCGCGGCCAGGCTGGCAACCACGGTGAAGGTGAGTGCCATGCCCAGCAGCAGCGGCAGCGTGCTGCGCAGGAAGGGGCGGTCGGCGCGTGCGAACACGAACGGCAGCACCGGCAGGATGCATGGGCTGAGCAGGGTCAGTGCGCCCCCCAGGTAGGCAAGCAGCAACAGCAGCATCGTCAGGCTCCGGAAACAGGGGAAGAACCGACCGGCACGCGCCAGCCGTCGGCAGCGCCATCACCGGCGCCGGGAACAAACACCATGGCCGCACCGTTCATGCAGTAGCGCAGCCCGGTCGGGCGCGGGCCATCGTTGAAGACGTGGCCGAGATGGCCGCCACAGCGCCGGCAGTGCACTTCCACCCGCAGCATGCCGAAGGTGACGTCGCGGTCCTCGCCGATTGCGTTGTGCAGCGGTGCCCAGAAGCTGGGCCAGCCGGTACCGCTCTCGAACTTGGTGGAGGAGGAGAACAGCGGCAGCGCGCAGCCGGCGCAGGCGAAGGTACCCTGCCGGTGTTCCTTGTTGAGTGAGCTGCTCCAGGGCCGTTCGGTGGCCTGCTGGCGCAGCACCGCGTACTGCGCCGGGGTCAGCTGCTGGCGCCATTGCGCATCGCTGTGCATGACCTCGAACTGGCGCACCGGCCGTGCCTCGGCGGCGGCCGGTGCGGCTCGGCTGCAGGCGCCCAGTCCGAACAGGCCGGCGGCGGTGGCGACACCGCCCAGGCCCAGCAGATGGCGTCGGGTGAGGGGCATGGCGGACTCCGGGAAGGGGCGACGGGGCCATGCTGCGCCTGCCCGGGTCAACGAATCCTCACGCAGGATTCAATTTTTCGTGAGGTATCGGCGGCCGTCCCGCGCCACAATGCGGGCAGCCTCCCCACTGGCCCTGAGCTGCCGATGTCCACCAAACGCGTGCTGATCGTTGAAGACGATGCCCACATCGCCGACCTGCTGCGCATGCACCTGGGCGATGAAGGCTACGACGTCGCCCACGCCGCCAGCGGCGACGCCGGCCTGCGCCTGCTCGAACAGGACGGACCGTGGGATGCGCTGGTGCTGGACGTGATGCTGCCCGGCGTGGATGGCCTGCAGGTGTGCCAGCGTGCACGCGCGATGGCGCGTTACGTGCCGATCATCATCATCAGTGCGCGCGGCAGCGAGACCCAGCGCATCGTCGGCCTGGAACTGGGCGCGGACGACTATCTGGCCAAGCCGTTCTCGATGCCGGAGCTGGTGGCGCGGGTACGTGCGCTGTTGCGCCGTGCCGAGGCGATGGCGCAGAGCGCGCGCATCGATGCCGGTGCTATCGAGCTGGGCGGGTTGCAGCTGGACCCGGTGGCACGCACCGCTTCGGTGGATGGCAACGCGCTGGAGCTGACCCCGCGCGAGTTCGACCTGCTGCTGTTCTTCGCGCGCCACCCGGACCAGGTGTTCGCGCGCATGGAGCTGCTCAACCAGGTCTGGGGCTACCAGCACGATGGTTACGAGCACACGGTCAACACCCACATCAATCGGCTGCGCAGCAAGATCGAGCCGGACCCGGCCAACCCGCGGCGGCTGCTGACGGTGTGGGGACGCGGCTACAAGCTGGTCGATCCGGCCGGGGCGGCGGCATGATCAAGCCCAACCTGTGGCAGAAGCTGGCGGCGGTGATCGCCGCGCTGATGCTGATGTGCTGCATGGCGCTGCTGGCCCTGCAGATGCGCGCCAACACGCGCCACGAACAGGAAGTCGTGCAGCGGCTGTCGCTGGGCCTGGCCGAGCACATTGCCCAGCGCAGCGAGCTGATGGACACCAGCGGCATGCGCGACGCCGCGGTGCGCGCGCTGTTCGGGCAGCTGATGGCGGTCAATCCCAGCGTCGAGGTGTATCTGCTGGACGATCAGGGCCGCATCCTCGGCCACGATGCGCCCAGCGGCCATCTGGTGCGCAACCGGGTGGACGTGGCGCCATTGCGCCGCCTGCTGTCCGGTGCGCCGTTGCCGATCCTTGGCGATGACCCGCGCAGTGCGGACGGGCGCAAGGTGTTCAGTGCCGCGCCGCTGATCGTGCAGGGACGCCAGGCCGGTTACGTGTACGTGGTGCTGGTGGGCGAGCACCGGCAGATGCTGTCCGATGATCTTGCCGCCGGCAGCCAGTGGAACACCACATGGTGGTCGGTGGTGCTGGTCGGTGGCCTCGGTCTGCTGGCCGGGCTGGTGGCCTTCTACTGGGTGACCCGGCCGCTGCGCCGGCTGACCCGTCGCATCCAGGCCTTCGACATCGACGCCCCCACGCCGTTGCCGCCGCCGGAACCGCTGCGGCCGGGTGAGCGCGACGAGCTGGTGATCCTCGAACACGCGCATGCGCAGATGGCGCAGCGGCTGGGAGAGCAATGGCAGCAGCTGCGCCAGCAGGACCTGCAGCGGCGCGAGCTGGTGGCCAACATCTCGCATGACCTGCGCACTCCGCTGTCATCGCTGCACGGCTATCTGGAGACGCTGGCGTTGAAGGATGCCACGCTGTCGCCGGACGAGCGCCGCCGCTACCTCGGCATCGCGCTGGCGCAGAGCGCCAAGGTCGGCCGCCTTGCACGCGCGCTGTTCGAGCTGGCGCGGCTGGAGCATGGCGAAGTGCGGCTGGAGTGGGAGGTGTTCGCGCTGCCGGAGCTGCTGCAGGACGTACTGCAGAAGTTCGAGCTGGCCGCGCAGGCCCGCAACCAGAGGTTGCATGCGGACTTCCCGCCGGGCCTGCCACTGGTGCGCGCCGACCTGGGCCTGGTCGAGCGGGTGTTGACCAATCTGCTCGACAACGCCCTGCGTCATGCGCCCGAGGGTGGCCGGATCGAGGTACGCCTGCGTGCGACACCGGACAGCGTCGAGGTGAGTGTGGCCGATGATGGCCCGGGTGTAGCGCCGGCACTGCGCGCGCAGCTGTTCCAGGCACCGGCTGCGCTGGGCGCGCGCCGTGGCGAGAACGGTGGCCTGGGCCTGTTGATCGTGCAGCGCATCGTGCAGCTGCATGGCCGCCGCATCGAACTGCGCGACAGCGAGCAGGGTGCGTTGTTCGTGTTCGCGTTGCCGCGCGCGGAAGCGGCGGCCTAGCAGGCGGCCTCGCACTCCACCACGCCGCTGCTTTCCAGCGGCAGGTGCAGGCGGATGCAGGCGCCGCCCAGCTCGGAATCGGTCACCTCGACGTGGCCGTCGTGCTTGTCGGCCACCACCTGCACCAAGGCCAGGCCCAGCCCGAAACCGGGGCTGCCGGGGTCGAGCCGTACGTAGGGCTGCAGCACCTGGCCACGCAGTTCGGGCGCGATGCCGGGGCCGTCGTCCTCCACCTGCAGGCACAGCCAGCCATCATTGACCGTGCTGGCAATTCGGATCTGCCGGCGTGCATAGCGCAGCGCGTTGCCCAGCAGGTTGCGCAGGGCCAGCTCCAGCATGTGCCGGTTGACGTTGACCAGGCCGGCCGGCGACAGCGCCTGCTGCACCGGCATCGGCAGCGGCGCGAACTGGGCGACCACGCCGCGCACCAGCGCGGCCAGCTGCAGGCGCTGGCGGGTCAGCTGATGACAACGGCCGAGCGCGGCGTACTGGACGCCGGCATCGGTCAGGTGCTGCAGACGATCGACATCGGTGCGCAGCCCGCCCAGGGCATCGCGCTGGATCTCGTCCAGCGCGGTGTCCTCCAGGTCGGCCAGGCCGAAGCGCATGCGGGCCAGCGGCGTGCGCACTTCATGTGCCACCGCCTGCGCCAGCACGCGCTGGCTTTCCAGCAGCTGCTGCAGCTGTTCGGCCATGTGGTTGAAGGCATTGGCCAACGGCCGCACCAGTGCGGTGCCGGCGCGCGGCGCACGCGTATCCAGCTGGCCATCGCGCATGCGCCGCGCGGCCTGTGCCAGCTGCGAGACATCGCGCCACAGGCGGTAGACCATCACGTACATCGGCAGCGCCACGGCCACCATCAGGATCAGCAGCAGGATCGCCACGCCGGAGACATCGCTGTCCTGCCAGCCTTCGTCGGGCAACGCTTCGTCCAGTGGGCCCAGCATCACCGCATAGTCGCTGTCGCCGATGCGCTGCAGGCTGCGCATGTGCTCCAGATCGATCTGCACCCGGCCATTGTTGAAGGGCGGGCGCTGGCTGGCGGGCAGTTCCTTCACTGCCTCGGCCAGCGGCACCATGCGCAGGGCGTAGGCGAAATCGGTGTCGAGCTGGCGCGCCAGTGCCGGCCACTGTTCGCGCGGCGTCTCGGCGAAGCGGTGCTGCAGCAGCGCATGAGTACCGCGCATCTCGGCCTGCAGGCCCGCTTCGGTGCGGTCTTCCAGCAGCGCGTCCCAGGCCCACAGGCCAAGCACGATCAACAGCAGGTGGGCGACCAGGAAGCCGATGCCGTAGCGCAGGAAATGAAAGGCGTGACCGCGCATCGCCGAGGGCGTGCGTTTCATCCCCATGCCGAGCGGCTGAACAGGTAGCCGCGGCCGCGGACGGTCTTGATCCGTTCCGGTTGCTCGGGGTTGTCGCCCAGCTTGCGCCGCAGGCGCGAGATGCGCGCATCGATCGAGCGGTCCAGGCCGTCGAAGGCGATCCCGCGCAGGCCGCGCAGCAGCGCGTCGCGGTCCAGGATCTGGCCGGCGTTGCTGGCCAGCAGGAACAGCAGGTCGAACTCGGCGGTGGTCAGTTCCAGCAGGCCGCCCTGCAGGTGCACGTTGCGGGTGGACGGGTCGATGTTCAGCTCGCCGAAGCGCAGGCTGCCGTCACGCGGTTCAACCCGGCGGTGGCGACGCAGGTGGGCGCGCAGACGGGCCAGCAGGACCCGCGGTTCGATCGGCTTGCCGATGTAATCGTCGGCACCCAGTTCCAGCCCCAGCACCTGGTCGATGTTGTCGGTGCGGGCGGTCAGCACGCAGATGATGCCGTCATAGTGGGGGCGGATCTGCCGACACACTTCGAAACCATCCTGGTCGGGCAGGCCGACGTCGAGCAGCACCAGCGCCGGCTTTTCGGCCAGGATGCGGGTCACCGCACGCGCGCCGGTGCGCTCGTGGGCCACCTGGTAGCCATGCCGCTGCAGATAGTCGCTGACCATCGTACCCAGGCGGGCATCGTCTTCGACCAGTACGATATCCAGCATTATCAAGGCCTCCGTGGGCGCAAACGTACCGCCACGGCACGAGCGCGGCGATCCTATCCCAGCCTTCGGGCCGCCCGGGTCCCGGGGGCGGGCGCCATTCAGCCGGGGTTGCTGACGCGCGGGCCGGGTCTCAGTCCCGGCAACACCTTGCCGCCCAGCATAGCCGGTTGCAGTTACAAAACGTTACGTGGCGGCCACGGCCGGTGACGATCGCTGACAGCAAAGCGACTGACAGCGCCCGCCGGCCGCGCCGAGCATGGAGTCTCCTCCGCTCCGCGTGCCGTCCCCATGTCAGCCGCTGCCCCCTGCCTGCCCAACCTGTCCTGCCGCTGCCGTCATGGGGGCCTGCGATGAGCGGCGTGGTTGGCGCCTGGCTGCCGCCCGCCGACGATGAGCAGCTGCTCCAGCAGCTGGCGCCGATGCTGCGGGCCCTGCAGCAGCGCGGTCGCGGTCGCATCGGTTACTGGACCGACGCTGACGCCGGCCTCGCCCTGGGCCACTGCCGGGCACCCAGCGATACGCCGTTGCAGCCGCTCAGCTCGGATTGTGGCCGCTACGTGCTGTGCCTGGATGGCCGGCTGTACAACCGCGCCCACCTGCAGGGGCAACTGCGCGACCTGCCACGCAGCTGCAGCGACGCGCGGTTGCTGTTGCAGGCAATCGTGGAATGGGGCGTACAGCGGGCGCTGTCTCGCATCGAAGGTGCCTTCGGTTTCAGTGTCTGGGATCGCCAGTCGCGCGAACTCTGGCTGGCCCGCGACCCGGTGGGCGAGCGCCCGCTGTACTACGGCTGGCACCAGGGGCAGTTCCTGTTCGCCTCCGAGCTGAAGGCGCTGCAGGCGTTCGCCGGTTTCTCGCCCAGCATCGACCAGGACGCGCTGAGCCTGCTGCTGCGCCACGACTACGTGCCGGCACCGCACACGATCTATCGCGGCATCCACAAGCTGGTGGCCGGTGCCATGCTGCGCATCGATCTTGCCGACCACGCCGCGCGTGGTTCCGCGCAGGCCGCGCAGGGCGGTTCGCGCTACTGGTGCGCGCGCGATGCGATGCACAGCGCGCTGCAGGAACCGCTGCAGCCGGCACCCGACCTTGAGCAGGCCACCGATCAGCTGGAGGCCGTGCTGCAGAAGGCCATCGCCGCGCGCATGCACTCGCCGCTGGCCTGTGGCGCGTTCCTGTCCGGCGGCACTGATTCGTCGCTGGTGACGGCGATGATGCAGGCGCAGTCGGCGCTTCCGATCGAAGCGTGGACGGTGGGCTTCGACGATCCGGGGCATGACGAGAGCGACTGGGCCTCGCAGGTTGCGCGGCATCTGGGCGTGCAGCACCACCTGCACCGCATGGATGCGCGCCAGGGCCTGGACCTGCTGCAACGCCTGCCGCAGGTCTGGTGCGAGCCGTTCGCCGATGCGTCGCAGCTGCCGACCCTGCTGGCCAGCGAACTGCTGGGTGCACGCAAGCCGGTGGCGTTGACCGGTGATGGCGGCGACGAGCTGTTCTTTGGCCATCCCAGTTACGGCCGTGCGCTGCGCAATGCCCGCCTGTGCGGTGGCCTGCCGGACTGGGTGCGCGATCTGGCGCGGCGCAGCGGCACCCGCATGAACGCCGAACGCGGCCGGCTGGGGGGCTGGCGAGCGCTGGTGGCCGAAGTGGCGGCCAATGATGTGGAAGGCCACTACCTGCAGCGCGTCACCCGCTGGCGGCAGCCGGCGCAGGTGGTGCTGGGGGCACGTGAACCGATGACGATCTTCCAACAGCAGGACACCGGGCTGCCGGCGGAGGCGCGCATCCAGCTGCTGGATTTCCGCATGGATCTGGCCGAGGGCATCCTCGCCAAGGTCGATCGTGCCGGCATGGCGGCGGGGGTGGAAACGCGCGCGCCGCTGCTGGACATGGACGTGGTGCGTCTTGCCTGGCGCCTGCCGCAGCACCTGAAGTACCACGATGGCGAGCACAAGCGGATCCTCAAGCATCTGCTGGCGCGCTACCTGCCCGAGCCGCTGGTGTATCGCCCCAAGCGCGGCTTCGGGCCACCGATGGCGCGCTGGCTGGCTGGCCCGCTGCGCGATTGGGCCGAGGCATTGCTGGATCCGCAGCGGCTGCGCAACCAGGGCTGCTTCGATGCGGTACGCGTGCGCGGCATCTGGGAGGCGTTCCTGCGCGGCGAGCGCAAATGGCACACGCACCTGTGGAATGTGTTGATGTTCCAGGCGTGGCACCAGCACTGGCACGGTAATCGCGGGCGCTGAGGCTCCCTCGCGGTGTGTTGTGCGTGGCGCAGGGCGGAGGCCCTTGCGTACGAATGTCCTCCGGCGCCGGCCGTTGGCCGTCACCTCCTCCTTTACTTCGTACGCAAGGGCCTCCGCCCTGCGTTCGGAATCTATCGGCGCCTCATTGAAAGGCTGCCCCGGCGGGGCCCTTCAGTTCGCAGAGACTCCGGACGAAGACGCACTTCGAAATGCAGACACCAGGCAAAAAAAGACCCGGCAGAGGGAGGGATCTGCCGGGTCCGGATTGCATGGGGGGAGGGACCCATGCAATGAGCGTTGCGTCGCGTCAGTGACTGTTCGCGTCCGCCGTTGTTTCGTTGTAACCCTGCACCAGTTCGGACCAGGCCTTGCTGGCCTGCAGGCCGAGACCGACCACGTCCTGCTGCGCCTGGCCCAGCCGCTGCAGGTTGTCCTGCCACAGCTGTGCGCCCCTGGAGAGGGCACCGGCCGCGTCCTCGCTGCGGGCCAGTTCGCCCAGCCAGCCGCCGGTGGCGGTCAGGTTGCGCTCCATCGCCTTCAGCTGTACGCCGAACATGCTTTCCGCGTTCTCCAGCGCCAACCGGTTCGCGCGCGTAGCCGCAGCGGCGAGCTGGCGGGTGGCATCACTGAAGCGATCGCTGAAGGCGGCGGCCATGGGGCATCAGGGAGTGACTTGATGCAATGCAGCATACGCCGTTGATGCGGCAATGCAACAAAAATAACAAAGGCGCCCTGGGCGCCTTTGAAAATCCTTGAAGATCAATGGGTTGATCAGGTGGACGGGCCACGGTAACGGCAGCCGGAGGTGCAGGTTTCGTGCACGGTGATCTCGCTCAGCGCTGGCAGGCCGGGCTTGAGTTCCTTCCAGATCCACACCGCCAGGTTCTCGCTGGTCGGGTTCTCCAGGCCAGGGATATCGTTGAGGTAGTGGTGGTCCAAGCGGTCGTAGATCGGCTGGAAGGCGGCTTTCACGTCTCCGAAATCCATGATCCAGCCGGTCTGCGCGCCCGGCTCGCCCTCGACCTTCAGTTCCACCCGGAACGAGTGTCCATGCAGGCGCGCGCACTTGTGCCCGGGCGGCACGTTGGGGAGGCGGTGCGCCGCCTCGATCATGAAGACTTTGAAGATTTCCATGGCGCCCATTGTACGTCGCAGGTGTCGCCTACGGCCGGTCGGCGCGGGAGAGCCTGTGAAGAAATTCTTTCCATCCGGATGAAGAGATGATAGTTTCTCTTATATCCGTATGAAGAGATGTTATTGGCCGGCCCCCGGCCAGGCATGGACTACTGCGGAACTTACGTCGTCCTTCCACTACCTCCCCCACATCGTCATGCCCCAGCACACCCTGCTCGTGGCGGCCCTGGCCGTCGCTCTGGCCGCGCCTTTGTCCGCCGCCGCCGAAACCTCCGCCAACGCCAGTGGCGAAGCCAGCACACTGGCTGCCGTGCGCGTCACCGGCTCCAACATCAAGCGCGCCGATACCGAAGCCTCCAACCCGGTGCAGGTGATCGGCCGTCAGCAGCTGGAGCAGACCGGCAAGGCCACCGTGGCCGATGTGCTGCGCTCGATCTCGGCCAACACCGGTAATGCGGCCAACGAAACCACCAACAATGGCTGGGCCTCCGGTTCGGCCGGCATCGGCCTGCGTGGCCTGTCGCAGAAGAACACGCTGGTGCTGCTCAACGGTCGCCGCCTGGCCAACTACGGTTTCCCGGCCGGTGGCCTGTCCGACACCTTCGTCGATCTCAATGCACTGCCGCTGGTGGCGGTGGAGCGCATCGAAGTGCTCAAGGACGGCGCCTCGGCCGTGTACGGTTCCGACGCGGTGGCCGGCGTGGTCAACATCATCACCCGGCAGAACTTCGAAGGCGCCGAGATCGGCGGCAGCTTCGGCGGTGCCGACCAGGGCGGCCTGCACGAGCAGAACCTGAAGTTCGTCGGCGGCCTGGGTGATCTCGACACCGACGGCTACAACATCCTCTTCAGCCTGCAGGGTTACAACCGCGAACGCCTGGACCAGGACGAACGCAACCTCACCAAGAGTGGCATCTACAGCGACCAACCGGGCGGCCGCTGGAACGGCTGGTCGGCCAAGGGCGCGCGTTACCTGGTCAACGGCGTGTCGGTGCCGATGCTCGATGCCAGCGGCAACTGCCCGGCCGGCACCACCCGCGTCGCCAGTGCGCCGATCGACGGCCTGGCCGGCGATACCTGCGGTTTCAACCAGGCGCCGTTCACCACGCTGATTCCTTCAACCAAGCGCTACCAGGCCTATGCCAACGGCACCTTCCGCCTGAACGACAACGTCGAAGCCTTCGGCGAAGTGCTGTACAGCCAGATCAAGAGCGCTGCATGGTTCGGCAGCAGCCCGTTCTTCACCCTCGAAAGCGGTCGCTTCGCGTTGAACGCCGACAGCGGCCTGGCCGAGCCGGTGTCGTCGCTGCTGCCGGCCAGCAATCCGTACAACCCGTACGGCCGCGCGATCCCGATCGAGTACACCTTCTTCGACCTCGGCGGCACCATCAAGACCAACCGCTCCACCGCCTATCGCGGCGTGTTCGGGCTGCGCGGCACCACTGCGAACTGGGACTGGGAAGTGGCCGCATTCGGTGCGCGCAGCAGCGAACGCGAGACCGTGTCCGGTGGTTTCGCCAACCGTTGGGCACTGGCCGATGCGCTGGCCACGGGCAGCTACAACCTGCTCAACCCCGCCGCGACGCCGCAGTCGGTACGCGATGCGATCAACATCGCCACGCTGCGCCCGGCCGAGTCCAAGCTGCAGGGCATCGACGCGAAGATCTCCGGCACGCTCGGCCACACCTGGGCCGGTGAGATCGGCTTCGCCGCCGGTGCCGAGTGGCGCCGCGAGAAGCTCGACTCCAACAACCCGTGGCAGATTGACGCCGGCCTGCAGGTACGCCCGGCCATCGCCGAAGTGCACGGCGAGCGCCAGGTCAGCGCCGCCTACGCCGAAGTGAATGTACCGCTGGCCTCGACGCTGGAGCTGTCCGCTGCGGCGCGCGCCGACCATTACGACGATTTCGGCGACGCATTCTCGCCGAAGATCGGCCTGCGCTGGCAGCCTCTGGACATCCTGCTGGTGCGCGCCTCGGCCTCGAAGGGCTTCCGTGCACCGTCGCTGTCGGAGAACTCCAACAGCACCAGCATCGCCTACGGCAGCGTGGTCGACCCGCGTGATCCGGACGTGCCGGGCTCGCGGCAGAACCCGACCTTCTTCACCGTCGGCAACAACGCGCTGAAGCCCGAACGCACCAAGAGTGTGAACTTCGGCGTGGTGCTGTCGCCGTGGGCCAACACCAACCTGAGCGTGGACTACTACCGCATCCAGCTGGACAACCTGGTCGGCACCAACAACACCCAGACCCTGGTCAACGACAACGTGGCCGGCGCGGTGCAGCGCGACGAGCGCGGCAAGCTGCAGGCGGTCTACAACCGCTACCAGAACCTGAGCGAACTGAAGACCTCCGGCATCGACGTCGAACTGCGCCAGCGCATCCCGACCGCTGCACTGGGTGACTTCACCGTGTCCTCGGCCTACACCCATGTGCGCGACTACCGTCGGCCGACCGTGGTCGGCGGCCCGCTGGTCGATTACGCCGGCAGCAACCTGGGCGCGACCCTGCCCAAGGACAAGGCCACCACCACGCTGGACTGGAAGCAGGGCGACTTCAACGCGGCGGTGACCTGGTACTACACCAGCGGCTACCGGCAGGAAGCCAGCACCGCAGCCAAGGCCGTGCAGACGCGCGTCGGCAGCTACAGCCAGTACGACCTGTACCTGGCCTACACCGGCGTGGACAAGCTGACCGTGTACGCCAAGGTGCAGAACCTGGCAGACAAGACGCCGCCGTATGACGCCTCGTTCCCGGGCATCCGCGCGCCGTACGACTTCAGCCAGTACGACCTGCGCGGCCGCTACTTCACGCTGGGCTTCGATTACCGCTTCTGATCCATCCGCCGCGGCCGGTCACCTTCAAGGGCCGGCCGCGCGATTACCTGCCGTTGTGTTCCTGGGGAGTTACCGTGTCCTTGCATCGCCGTGCTGTTCTTCCGTTGCTGCTTGCCGCCGCCACCGCACTGTCCTGCCCGCAGCCGGCGCAGGCGCAGAGCGCGTACTTCTTCCCGCAGGCTACCGACGCGGGCGCATTCGATACGTCCATTCCCACGCCGGAGCAGTTCCTGGGCTATCCGATCGGCAGCCGCTACACCCGGCATGACCAGCTGGTGGCGTACCTGCAGGAACTGGCCCGCCGTTCGGAGTCGATCAGCGTGCGCGAGATCGGTCGCAGTTACGAGGGTCGCCCGCTGCTGATCGCTACCGTCACCGCCGCCAGCAACCACGCGCGGCTGGAGCAGATCCGCCAGCAGCACGCCACCCTGGTCGATCCGGCGCAGCCGCGCAGCGCCGCCGGCGACAGCCCGGTGGTGGTCTGGCTGGGCTACAGCGTGCATGGTAATGAAACGTCCAGCGCCGAAGCGGCGATGCTGACCGCCTACTACCTGGTGGCCAACCGCAGCGCCGAAACCCGGCAGTGGCTGCAACAGGCCGTGGTGCTGTTCGACCCGGCGCAGAACCCGGATGGCCGCGACCGCGCCGCCAACTGGCACAACGCCTGGGCTTCGGATCCGGCCTCGGCCGACCCGGCTGACAAGGAGCACGTCGAACCTTTCCCGCAGGGCCGCACCAACCACTACTTCACCGATCTCAACCGCGACTGGCTGGCCCTGACCCAGCGCGAGTCGCGGCCGAAGGTGGAGGTGTTCCATCAGTGGTATCCCAACGTGCAGATCGACTTCCACGAAATGGGCAAGGACAGCACCTACTACTTCGAGCCCTCGCCGAAGAGCATGCACAGCCCGCTGATTCCGCCGGCGTCGTACGAGTTCAACAAGACCCTGGCCAAATACCACGCGCAGGCGCTGGATGCGTTGGGATCGCTGTACTACACCGGCGAGAATTTCGACAACTTCTCGCCGGTGTACGGTTCTACCTATCCGGACTTCCATGGTGCTGTCGGCGTGACCGTCGAACAGGCCAGCTCGCGCGGCCGCGTGCAGGAATCGGTGAATGGGCTGCTGACCTTCCCGTTCACCATCCGCAACCAGATCGCCACCGGGCTGGGCACCGTGCGTGGTGCAGTGACCGAGCGCAGCGGCCTGTTCGATCTGCAGAAGCAGTTCTTCCAGAGTGCACTGAAGCAGGCCGCACAGCAGCCGGTGAAAAGCTTCGTGTTCGGTGATGCGCATGACCCGGCACTGACCCGTCGCCTGCTGGAACTGTTGCTGCTGCATCGCATCGAGGTGCACGCTCTGGATCGTGCCGTCACTGTCGATGGACAGCGTTTCGATGCCGGCAGCGCCTACGTGGTGCCGGTGCAGCAGGCGCAGTTCCGCCTGGTGCATTCGATCTTTGCCGAGACCCCACCGATCAAGGGCGATGTGTTCTATGGCAGCACCAGCTATGCGATTGCGCCCGCCTACGGTGTGGCGTTCGCGGGTAGCCGCAGCCGTATCGACGGCGGAGCCCGTGTGACCGCGCTGCCGGCGGAGCAGGGCACAGTCAATGGCGGCCAGGCCAGCTTTGCCTATGCCATCGACTGGCGCGATTACAACGCCGGGCGCGCGCTGGCCGCGCTGCAGGGCAAGGGGTTGAACGCGCGTGCGGCGTTCCAGCCCTTCACCACCGCCACCGCACAGGGCGAAGTCCACTTCGCCGCCGGCAGCCTGGTGATTCCGGTGGCCGGGCAACCCCTGCAGGGCGCCGCGCTGCTGGAGGCCCTCAGCGCCGCCGCGCGCGAGGCCGGTGTGCAGGTGCACGCACTGTCCAGTGGCCGCAGCCACGAAGGCATCGATCTCGGCAGCGATGGCGTCAGGGCGCTGCGCACGCCCTCGGTCGCGCTGGTGATGGGCGAAGGTGTGGCCGCGACCGAGATCGGCTCGGCCTGGTTCCTGCTCGATAAGCAGCTGCGGCTTCCCGCCAGCAAGCTGGACCCGCAGCAACTGGGCAAGGTGGCGTTGGACCGCTACACCACCATCGTGCTGTCCGGCGGAACCTACAACGGCGTGGATGGCACGGCCGTGGCGGCGCTCAAGCGCTGGGTGCAGGCTGGGGGCTCGCTGGTGACTTATGGCAGCGCCTCGAAATGGGCGATCGAGCAGAAGCTGGCCGACGGCGAGACGGTCGGCAAGGATGAAGAGGCGACCGAAGCGGGCCGTCGCGCCTTCGGTGACCAGCGCGATATCGCCGCGATCGAGCGGGTCAGCGGCAACATTCTCAGTGCCGACGTCGATACCAGCCATCCGCTGGCCTTCGGCGTGCCGCGCCGGCAGCTGGCGATCAACAAGGAGAACACGGTGACGCTGCAGCCAAGCGCGAATCCGTTCTCGACGGTGGTACGCATCGACACGCCGCCGCGGGTGAACGGCTATCTGTCAGAGCGTAACCGCGCGCGGGTGGCGGGCAGCGCATGGCTGCTGGTGTCGGCGCAGGGGCAGGGCAATGTGGTGCTGTTCGCCGATGACCCGGCGCATCGGAAGTACTGGCACGGGACGGATCGGCTGTTGATCAACGCGATCTTCTTCGGGAATCTGGTGAATCCGAGTAAAGCGCGGGGTTGAGGTTTTACGCGCCTTGATTGATGCGTGTGGGGGAGGCCGGGCGGGCTGCGCAGGACACGCTGTAGATGCGCCGATCGAGCCCCCATGGATGGGTTTACGGCGTGTTCTGCGCTGGCCCCACGCCCATCCGCCCTCAGCGCAACACACCGCGCGCTTTATCACCCGGCAGCCAGCAACAAAAAAGGACGGCGCGTCAGCGCCGTCCCTCGATATGCCCCCGCGCAGCGGGAGACGTCATCCAATTCAGCTGGGATCAGCCGGCGCGACCGCCGCCGTTGCCACCCTGGCCGCGGCCACGGCCGCCACCATTGCCGCCACCGCCACGACGCTGGCCCTGACCCGCGCCCGCACGCTGCTGGCCATTGCCACCGCCCTCGCGACGGCCACCACCGGCCTTCTTCGGGCCCGCATGCGCATGGCGCGGTGCATCGCCGTGCGGACGACGTGCGTGGCTCTTGCGCGGCGCGCGCTCGCCGGTCTCGTGCTCGGCCTTGCCCGGCGCACTGTTGCCCCAGCGGATCGGCACCTGCAGCTCGAAGCCCGGCACATCGCGGATGTCCATGTCGCGGCCCAGCAGGCGCACGATCGCGCGCAGCAGCTTCACTTCATCCTGCGCCACCAGCGAAATCGCCTGGCCGGTGGAACCATTGCGGCCGGTACGGCCGATGCGGTGCACGTAATCCTCGGCCACCATCGGCAGATCGAAGTTGATCACCTTCGGCAACTCGTTGATGTCGATGCCACGCGCGGCGATGTCGGTGGCCACCAGCACGGTCACGCGGCCGGCCTTGAAATCGCCCAGTGCACGCAGGCGCTGGCCCTGGCTCTTGTTGCCATGGATTGCCGCGGTCTTGATGCCCGACTTTTCCAGGAACGCGGCCAGCTTGTCGCTGCCGTGCTTGGTGCGTGCGAACACCAGGGTCTGCTCGCGGCTGTCCTGCGCCAGCAGGTGCAGCAGCAGGTCGCGCTTGCGGCCGGCATCGACCGGGTGCACGCGGTGGGTGATGGTTTCGGCCACGGTGTTCTTCGGCGTCACCTGGATCTGTTCCGGGTTGCGCATGAACTCCAGCGCCAGCTGGCGGATGTTGTCCTCGAAGGTGGCCGAGAACAGCAGGGTCTGACGGTTCTGCTTCGGCAGCTTGGCCAGGATGCGCTTGATCGACGGCAGGAAGCCCATGTCGAGCATGCGATCGGCTTCGTCCAGGATCAGCACTTCGATGCCGGACAGGTCGACGCTGCGACGCTCCAGGTGATCGATCAGGCGGCCCGGGCAGGCCACCAGCAGGTCCACGCCGCGACGCAGGATGTCCAGCTGGTTGCCCATGCCGACGCCGCCGTAGATGCAGGCGCTGGGGATGCGCAGGTACTTGCTGTAACCGCGTAGGCTGTCATGCACCTGGGTGGCCAGCTCGCGGGTCGGGGCGAGGATCAGCGCGCGCGGCTTGCGCGGGCCGGCGCGCACTTCCTGCGAGGCGGTGCCCAGGTGCTGCAGCAGCGGCAGGCCGAAGGCGGCGGTCTTGCCGGTGCCGGTCTGTGCGCCGGCCAGCAGGTCACGACCGGCCAGCGCCAGCGGGATCGCCTGCTGCTGGATCGGGGTCGGGTTTTCGTAGCCCTGCTCGGCGAGCGCACGCAGCAGGAAGGGCGCCAGGCCCAGCGATTCAAAAGACATTGAGTTTGCTCCAAGTACAAGAAACGCCTGTCCGAACGGACAGACGGGGGCAGATCAGAGTGATCGGCTGACTCGGAGCGTTCCCGTGAACCGCGCTGCGAGAAGTTGGGTGCAGCCGACGCGGAGCGCAGGCTGGAATGCGTGACGAACGGCGTCGGAGTGGGGGCGGGCGACGGGGCGGACCCCGGACGCCGGCGATCCCGAAGGGAAACGGACGGCCGCTGCAGACCTGCCTAGTCTAACCGATGGCTGAGACCTCGCGCAAAAAGCCCCGTTCAGGTAGGGGGGCTCTCTGCAGGGCTGCGCCCTGCACCCGCAGAGGCCGAAGCGACGTCAACCTCAACGTCAAAAGCGGGTTTCCTGTGGGACGGCGGGGTGGGTCCGGTTGCGGGGGGCGCCGTAAATACGTCCTTGTAGGCTCGGTCGCGCCATCCATGGCGCTCACGCCCCCGCAACCGGACCCACCCCGCCTTCGACAGTTTCCCGCGAGCTGCCGGAACGGCTCTTGGGGTCAGATCCGTTTTCCAAAGGAAAACGGATCTGACCCCGGAATTCCATTCGTTATCTGACAGATTTCATCCACGCATGGCGTGGATCTACCGACCGTCACCTGGAAACCATCAAAGGTGGGGCGGTGTGGGCGGGCAGGACCGTTGGCGCCATGGATGGCGCCATCGAGCCCCCAAGGATGGGTTTACGGCGTGTCCTGCCCGCCCACACCGCCCCGCCAAACCCGCGGACAACCCAGAGCCGGCTGTTGCCTTTGCCTTTGCCGTTGCCGTTGCATTGAGCAGGTGCAGGGCTGCAAGCCCTGCCGACCCCCACTACGGTAGGGTGGGGCGATGCCGCGCTGCAGCTTGGCGCCGCCGCAGATTTGATTACACTTGAAACTTGTTTGCCCACGACTCCGGACACCCACCCATGAAGCTTGGTTCTTTGAAGGAAGGCGGCCGCGACGGCACCCTGATCGTCGTCTCGCGTGACCTGCGCCACGGCGTGCGCGCCACCGGCATTGCCGCCACCCTGCAGCAGGCCCTGGAGGACTGGAGCCACATTGCGCCGCGCCTGAACGCCCTGTCCGAATCGCTCAACAGCGGCGACGCCGATGGCGTGTTCGACCTCGATCCGCAGGCGCTGGCCGCGCCGATGCCGCGCGCCTATGAATTCGTCGATGGCAGCGCCTACCTGCCGCACGTGGAACGCGTACGCCGCGCCCGCGGCGCCGAGGTGCCGGAGAGCTTTTACACCGACCCGCTGATGTACCAGGCCACCAGCGCCGGTTTCTACGGCCCGCGCGATGCGGTCAAGGTGGTCAGCGAGGACTACGGCATCGACCTGGAGGCGGAGATCGTGGTGATCACCGACGACGTGCCGATGGCGGCCACCCCGGAACAGGCCGCTGGCCACATCCAGCTGGTCGGCCTGGTCAACGATGTCTCGCTGCGCAACCTGATTCCCGGCGAGCTGGCCAAGGGCTTCGGCTTCCTGCAGTCCAAGCCGCGTTCGGCACTGTCGCCGGTGTTGGTCACCCCCGACGAGCTGGGCGCCGCCTGGCAGGACAGCAAGGTGCATCTGCCGCTGCTGACCCACATCAACGGCCAGTGGTTCGGTGCGCCGGAAGCGGGCGTGGACATGCAGTTCAATTTCGCCCAGCTGGTCGCGCATGCAGCCAAGACCCGTCCGCTGGGTGCTGGCACCATCGTCGGCTCGGGCACCATCGCCAACGAAGACACCAGCAAGGGCGCCTCGTGCTTCGCCGAACAGCGCGTGGTCGAAACCCTGCGCGACGGCAAACCGAGCACGCCGTTCATGTCGTTCGGCGATGTGGTGCGCATTGAAATGCTCGATGCGGCCGGCAACAGCATCTTCGGTGCCATCGAACAGCGCATCGAACAGGCGGCCAAGCCCTGAGCATGGAGGCGGCGATGGACATCCTGGTTGACGACGGCATCGTGCTGTACACCTACTGGCGATCCAGCGCCGCCTACCGCGTGCGCATCGGCCTGGAGCTGAAGGGCCTGGCCTGGGAAGCGCGGCCGGTGCACCTGGTGCGCGAGGGCGGCGAGCAGCATCTGCACGCCTATCGCGCGCTCAACCCGCAGCAGCTGGTGCCGACCCTGCTGCATGAGGGACACACGCTGGCCCAGTCGCTGGCGATCCTGGAATACCTGGACGAGCGCTTCCCGCAGGTGCCGCTGCTGCCGGCCGACGCTGCCGGCCGCGCACGGGTGCGGGCGCTGGCGCAACTGGTGGCCTGCGATATCCATCCGATCAACAACCTGCGGGTGATGCAGTACCTGGAGCGTGACCTGCAGCTGCCGGCCGACGCCCGCACGCAGTGGACCCTGCACTGGATCGCCGAAGGCTTTGCCGCGATGGAAGCGATGCTGGCCAACAGCCGCGACACCGGCACCTTCTGCCATGGCGACCGCCCCGGCCTAGCCGACCTTTGCCTGCTGCCGCAGCTGTACAACGCCCACCGCTTCGGCCTGGATCTGGCGCCGTACCCGACCCTGCGCCGTATCGAAGCGTCCTGCCAGGCGCTGGACGCCTTCGATCGCGCGCGCCCGGAAAACCAGCCCGACGCCGCCTGACAGGCGGCGTCGCTCGCCGGGCGCGGCGCGGCGCTACCGGTCCCCGGCCCGTGGTAGCGCCGCGGCATGCCCGGCGGATTCCCCATCCCCTCGCAGCATCTGCCGAAGGTCATCGCGGAACAGCGCATAGGCCTGTTCGCGTCGCGCGCCGTCGCTTTGCCGCAGCACCCACGCCGGGTGCACGGTGGCGTAGCCGCGGGTGCCGTCCTCCAGCGTGCGCCAGCGTCCACGGTCGCGCGACAGATTGAAGTCACGGCCAAATACCGAGGCTGCCGCGGTTGCGCCCAGGCAGACGATGACCTGTGGCCGCACCCGTGCGATCTCGCCCATCAGCCACGGCCGGCAGGCCTGGATATGGCGGCTTTCCGGACGCTTGTGCAGCCGGGTCCTGCCGCGGCGCTCATGGTGGAAGTGCTTTACCGCATTGGTCAGGTACAGCGTGGCGCGATCAATGCCCAGCTCGGCCAGTGCGCGGTCCAGCAGCTGGCCGGCCGGGCCGGCGAACGGCTGGCCACGCAGATCCTCGGTATCACCGGGTTGCTCGCCGATCAGCATCACCCGCGCATCGGCCGGCCCCTGACCGAACACCGTCTGCGTGGCGGTCTCCCATAGCGGGCACTGGCGGCAGGCGCTGGCCTGCTGCTGAAGCGTCTGCAGGCTGCCGGTATCGGTGGTCGCTGTCGCCGCGTTTTCACGAATGGGAATCCGGCGCTGGGGTGCCTGCGCGGGCCGATCATGCATTTCCTGCACGCGATCGCCCGCATCGCGCACCAGGCGCGGCAGCAGCTGCGCCTCGGGCAGGTGGCGCCAGTACCGGGCCGGCATCTCCTGCATCATCATCCGGGTATTGAGCCGGGCCGGATTGAAGATGCTGGCGTAATAGGTCTGCCACAGGGCCTCGCGTGCATCCTCGGCCGGGGCATCCTCACGCCGTGCACCCGGGCCGAACGCCAGCGCCTGTCCGTCCCATGCCACGCTGCGCGACGGCGTCAGGATCGCCCAGCGCATGCCAGTGAAGCGGCGGGCGAAGAAGGGCGCCACCCGATCGACGATGTGATGCTGTGGTTCGAACCACGCGATGAACGCCTCGGGTTGGCCGGGTACCTCGCGGAAGCGCACGAAGGCCTTCATCTTGTGCGTGTCACGGCGCACGGCCTGGGCCAGCGCCATCGCACGCAGCACATCGGCATCGGCGGGATTGGTCAGCACCGCGCGTTCGCCATGGGTGATGCGCCACAGCAGCCGGTACAGCAGCGACAGGCGCTGCGGTTCGCTGTAGCACAGGCAGGTGGCGGCCAGTTCCAGGAATTCGCGCGGGACGCCGGGAACGGTTGCGTGTGCCGGCACCGGTGCCTGCTGCACCGGCGGCGCATCCAGCAGTGAGGCTTCGCTGCCATCGAGCCAATCCAGCTGTTCGGGCCGCACGCCACGCAGCAGCGCATCACGCGCACCGTCGCGCCAGGCCTGCAGCGACCAGGCCGGGTCCACCCGTTGTGACCAGCGCGGCGCGTCAGGTTGCCGGCGGCGCATCGAACAGCGATCCCTGGCGTGGAGGCGGGGCCAGTTGCGCGCGCAGCGCGGCCGGGTCATCCAGTGCCTTGCGCGGGTGATGGTCGGCCAGCAGCACGAACGGCAGCAGCTTGCTCATCGGTGCCTTCAGGCGGGCGATGTCGGCCACCCGCAGGCGCCCGTGGCGGCGCGCCATCAGCACGCGCTTTGCATTGCGCACGCCCAGACCAGGCACCCGCAGCAGCATTTCCTTCGGTGCACGGTTCAGATCGACCGGAAAGCGTTCGGGATGGCGGATCGCCCAGGCCATCTTCGGATCGATATCCAGATCGAGCATTCCGCCCTGCGTGGTGTCGGTGATCTCGTCCACGCCGTAACCATAGAAGCGCAACAGCCAGTCGGCCTGGTACAGCCGGTGCTCGCGCTGCAGGGGTGGGGCGTGTAGTGGCAGTTGCCGGCTGGCATCGGGAATCGGACTGAACGCGGAGTAGTAGACCCGGCGCATGCGGTAGTTGCCGTACAGGCTGTCGGCGCTGGTCAGGATCTGCTGGTCACTGGCGCCATCGGCGCCCACGATCATCTGCGTGCTCTGGCCTGCTGGTGCGAAACGGGGTGGCTTCGGCCGCGCGCTGCGGGTGACGGCCGGCGCCAGCGCGGGCGCGGCCTTGCGTGCTTCCTGGGCTTCCTCGATGCGCCAGCGCAGCTCACCCATTGCGCCGCGGATCGACTGGACGGTCTTCTCCGGCGCCAGTGTGCTCAGCCCGGCCTCGGTGGGCAGTTCCACATTGATCGACAGGCGGTCGGCGTGGCGGCCGGCGCTGGCCAGCAGTTCCGGCGACGCTTCGGGAATGGTCTTGAGGTGGATGTAGCCGGCAAAGCGGTGTTCCTCGCGCAGGCGCCGGGCGACCTCCACCATCTGCTCCATCGTGTAGTCCGCATTGCGGATGATGCCGCTGGAGAGGAACAGACCTTCGATGTAGTTGCGCTTGTAGAAATCCAGGGTCAGCGCAACCACCTCGTCCACACTGAAACGCGCGCGGGCCACATTGCTGGACACGCGATTGACGCAATAGGCACAGTCGTAGACGCAGAAGTTGGTCAGCAGGATCTTCAGCAGTGATACGCAGCGGCCGTCCGGCGTATAGCTGTGACAGATGCCCATGCCCTCGGTGCTGCCGATGCCACCGCTGGCAAGCGAATCGCGCTTTCCCGAGCCACTGGAGGCGCAGGAGGCGTCGTACTTGGCGGCATCGGCCAGAATGGCCAGCTTGCGGATGGTTTCCATTGCGGAAACCTACGGATGAGCGATCTCAATGGATGAGACCGCCCCTGAATCCTTCAGGCTTCCGCCGGGCCATACCCGGCGCGCGCGGTCAGAAGCCGTGGGTGATGGTGGGCTGGGTTGGCGAGGAGAAATCCGCGTACGGATCGTGCTCGCCGCTGCTGCCTTCGGACAGGCGGAACTTCAGCGCCAGGCCATCGCGCGAATCGGCTGCACGCAGCGCTTCTTCCTGCTCGATCACGCCGCTCTTGGCCAGCCGGAACAGGCACTGGTCGAAGCTCTCCATGCCTTCCTCCAGTGAACCTTCCATCGCCGCCTTGATCTCGTGCACCTGGCCGCGGCGCAGCAGGTCGCGGATCATCGGCGTGTTGATCAGCACCTCGGTGGCCGGCAGGCGACGGCCTTCCTTGTTCTTCACCAGGCGCTGGCTGATCACCGCACGCAGGTTCAGCGCCAGGTTCATCAGCACGTTCTTGTGCGCGCTTTCCGGGAAGAAGTTGAGGATGCGCTCGATGGTCTGGTCGGCGTTGTTGGAGTGCAGGGTGGCCAGGCACAGGTGGCCGGTCTCGGCGAAGGCGATCGCCGCCTCCATCGTTTCCGCGTCCAGGATCTCGCCGATCAGGATCACGTCCGGCGCTTCGCGCATCGCGTTCTTCAGCGCGTTGTGGAAAGCATGGGTATCCAGCCCGACCTCGCGCTGGTTGACGATCGACATCTTGTGCTTGTGCAGGTACTCGATCGGGTCCTCGATGGTGAGGATGTGACCGGTGGTGGTGCTGTTGCGGTGGTCGATCATCGACGCCAGCGAGGTGGACTTGCCCGAGCCGGTGGACCCCACCACCAGCACCAGCCCACGCGGAGTCATGATGACGTCCTTCAGCACCTGCGGCAGGTTCAGCTCCTCGATGCTGGGGATGCGGCTGCGGATGGCGCGGATGACCATGCCGACCTCGCCGCGCTGCTTGAACACGTTGACGCGGAAGCGCCCGGCATCGGGCAGGGCAATGGCCATGTTCAGTTCCAGCTCGCGCTCGAACTGCGGCACCTGGCCTTCGTCCATCAGCGAGTAGGCGATCTTCTTGACCATGCCCGGCGGCAGGCCGGTGTTGCCCAGCGGATAAAGCTTCCCCTCGATCTTGATATAGACCGGTGCCCCGGTGGTCAGGAACATGTCCGAAGCGTTCTTTTCGGTCATCAGCTTCAGGAAGTAGCCGATATCCATTGCGAATTTTCCCCAACGAAACGGCCGACGCCCGTTGCCAGCACGGTGTCGGCTTGACGACAATGGCCGTGAACCGACAACCGGTACGGCCTCCCCAATGAAACGACTTAGCTTCGCACGAATGCGCCATGTCCTGTATGTGATGGCGTTTGCATTCGCACTGTCTGCCCCCGCCTGGGCGCAGGACGCCGCCCTGGAACTGGCGCAGGCCCGGCAGGCGGTGGACAAGGCCACCCAGGCCGATGCCGACCAGTACGCCCCGGACCTGATCGGCCTGGCCCGCCAGGGCCTGGAGCAGGCCCAGCGTGCCGCCGCCGACCGCCGCGAGCGCAAGAACGCCCCGGCGATGGCCCTGCGTGCCGCTGCCGACGCCGACCTGGCGCGTGTGCGCAGCGAGGAAGCCACGGCCACCGCCCAGCTGCAGCTGCGCCGCAACGAGGTCAACCAGCTGCAGCGCCAGCTGTCGACCGGGGAGGGCCGCCGATGAAGCCGATCACTGCCGCAACCCTGGCCGCGCTGCTGGCGCTGCCCGCGCTGGCCATGGCCGCCGACAACCCGATGGTGGCGCAGCTGAGCCAGCGCCTGATGGCCATCCAGGCCAATCCGGACACCGCCGAGCTGGGCGCCTTCGAGCGCATGCAGGCGCAGCAGGCCATCGCCACCCTGGACAAGGCCAAGCGCCGCGACCAGGAGCTGGCCACCTACCTGGCCGAGCGCCGCGTGGAGATTGCCGAGACCGCCGTGCGCACCGCCCTGGCCGCGCGCGAGGTTGACCGTCTGGAGCGGACCCGCAGCGACCTGCTGATCGAGGCCAGCCGCCGCGATGCCGCCCGTGCGCGCCAGGAAGCCGAGCAGCTGCGCATGCAGGCGCAGATGCAGGCCGAGGAGGCCGAGCGCCTGCGCCAGGCCGCCGAGGCCGAGACCCTGGCCCGCCAGGATGCCGAGAATGCCCTGACCAGCGTGGCCGGCAAGCAGCAGCAGCGGCTCAGCGCCGCCCAGCAGAACGCGGCCAAGCTGGCCCGCGAAGAAGCCGAGCTGGTGTCCGGGCAGAAGCTGCCCGGCTCGAAGTTCGACGGCCGTGGCGAGGTCTTCACCTTCACTGGTGATGCCTTTGCCGCCGGTGCCTCCAGTCTGTCCGGCGGCGCCCGCAACCAGGCCAAGGCGCTGGCCGAGTACCTGAACATCGGCAAGAAGGGCCGCCTGCGCATCGAGGCCTATGACAGCGCCAACGGCGTGGGCCAGAAGCGGGCCGAAGCGCTGCGCGACGCACTGGTCGCGGCCGGTGTCGCAAGCAACCGCATCCAGCTCAGTGGCAAGAAGGCGGCCGCTACCCGGGCGCGCTCGGCCGAGGTCATCATCGCCCCGTAATTGCTTGATATTGTTTGTTTTTCGTTGCAATGAGCATTCAGCCTGAACCCCGCCCCGGCGGGGTTCGGTCTTTTTGCCGCAGGGGCTTGAACCCCGCCCGGAGCAGGCGTAGGGTCAATCGTCCGGGACGCAATGCCGCGGACCGGACGATGGGAGGGCCGGGCCGATGCAAGCAGGGCGCGAACCGCAGCAGACCGACGTGCGCAGGCCAGTGCCGCAGGTCGTTGCAGGCGTCCAGGTGGCCATCGACCGGCGCTCCTCCATGAACAACGCCCCGTGCCTTGCGGCCGGGGCGTTCGTGTATCTGTCGAAGGAGGTCCATCATGTTTGAAGATCAGCCCCAGAGCGAGATCGACGCACGTCGTGCGCGGGATCCGGAGTTCAGGGCACTCCATGACCAGCACCGCAAGTTGAACAAGAAGTGCATGGATGCGGAGTTGGGTGTACTCCCGATCGATGATGTCACCCTGGGTCGCATGAAGCGCGAGAAGCTGCTGGCCAAGCAACGACTTCTGCGAATGTACGCAACACCGCTCTCAGCACCCTCCCCCACGCTTTGACGCACCCCGTCACGCCCGGAACGGCGTGGCCCGGCCATTGATGGCCCCGCCAGGCGCTCCTGCCCTGGCATCGCGGCACCGCCGATGAGGCGGCCGCGCCAAGGCACCACAGGCCGTGGTGCCTTGGCCTGCAGGCACAACTCACCGATGCGGGCGGTACCGGTCTCCTCGTCGATCCGGGGCCGTCCGCATCCCTTTTCCGGGCAGGATGCGGGCGCCCGCGCGCCGACCTGACTTTCCGCGCCATCCGTCGGATAATCATCGGTCCGGCCCTGTGTGGCGCGAATCGAAAGTCCTCCGAATGCCCATCCATTCCTCCGTCCTCGAACTCATCGGCCAGACCCCGATCGTCAAGGCCCAGCGCCTGGATACCGGTGTCTGCGAGCTCTACCTGAAGCTCGAAAGCGCCAACCCGGGCGGATCGATCAAGGATCGTATCGGCCTGTCGATGATCGAAGCGGCGGAGCAGCGCGGCGAGCTGAAGCCCGGTGCCACCCTGGTGGAGGGCACCGCCGGCAACACCGGCCTGGGCCTGGCGCTGGTGGCCCAGCAGAAGGGCTATAAGCTGATCCTGGTTGTTCCCGACAAAATGAGCCGGGAAAAGATCTTCAACCTGAAGGCGATGGGTGCCGAGGTGCGCCTGACCCGTTCAGACGTGGCCAAGGGCCACCCGGAGTACTACCAGGACCTGGCCAAGACCATCGCCGAGCAGACCCCGGGCGCGTACTTCATCAACCAGTTCGGCAACCCGGACAATCCGGCTGCGCACGAATTCGGCACCGGCCCGGAAATCCTGGAGCAGATGGGCGGCGATCTCGACGCCATCGTATTCGGCTGTGGCAGCTCGGGCACCATGACCGGCCTGTCGCGGGCCTTCGCCAGGCTGTCGCCGAAGACCGAACTGGTGCTGGCCGACCCGGTGGGCTCGATCCTGGCCGAGTACATCAACGACGGCGTGCTCAACGACAAGTCGGGCAGCTGGCTGGTGGAAGGCATCGGCGAGGACTTCCTGCCGTCGATCTCCGACTTCAGCCGTGTCAAGAAGGCTTATGCCATCAGCGATGCCGAGAGCTTCCACACCGCGCGCGAGCTGCTGGGCAAGGAAGGCATCCTCGGCGGTTCGTCCACCGGCACCCTGCTGGCCGCGGCGCTGAAGTACTGCCGCGAGCAGACCACGCCGAAGAAGGTGCTGGTGCTGGTCTGCGATACCGGCAACAAGTACCTGTCCAAGATGTACAACGACTACTGGATGCTGGACAACGGCTTCCTGCAGCGCCCACAGCATGGCGACCTGCGCGACCTGATCCTGCGCCCGTACGGCCAGCGCGACACGGTGGTGATCGGCCCGAACGATCTGCTGACCACCGCCTACCAGCGCATGAAGCTGTACGACGTGTCGCAGCTGCCGGTGATGGACGGCGACCAGCTGGTCGGCATCGTCGATGAAAGCGACGTGCTGCTGCATGTCTATGGCGACGAAGCGCGCTTCCGCGACACCGTGGCCACTGCGATGGTCAGCAAGCTGGACCGGCTGGACGTCAAATCGCCGATCGAAGCGTTGCTGCCGGTGTTCGACCGTGGGCAGGTGGCAATTGTGATGGACGGCGACGCCTTCCTGGGCCTGATCACCCGCATCGACCTGCTGAACTATTTGCGCCGTCGCGTGCAGTAAGCCGCTGATCGCCGACATTCGCCACTGAATTCCGGTTTATCTGCGTCAAAGGTCGTTAAGGCCGCGCTGATAGACTCCCGATCCTTTGACGGCGCCGCCTGCCGGCGCCCACCAGGAAAGAACATGTCCAACGCTACTTCCCAGGATCGCGCCCTGGCCCTGGCTACCCTGGCCATCCATGGCGGCCAGTCGCCGGACCCCAGCACCGGCGCAGTGATGCCGCCGATCTACGCCACCTCCACCTACGCCCAGTCCAGCCCGGGCGAGCACCAGGGCTTCGAGTACTCGCGTACGCACAACCCGACCCGCTTCGCCTATGAGCGGTGCGTGGCGTCGCTGGAAGGCGGCACCCGCGGCTTTGCCTTCGCCTCGGGCATGGCGGCCAGCTCGACCGTGATCGAACTGCTGGACGCCGGCAGCCACGTGGTGGCGATGGACGACATCTACGGCGGCAGCTTCCGCCTGTTCGAGCGCGTGCGTCGCCGCACCGCCGGTCTGGATTTCAGCTTCGTCGACCTGACCGATCTGGCGGCCTTCGAAGCGGCCATCACGCCGAAGACGAAGATGGTGTGGATCGAGACCCCGACCAACCCGATGCTGAAGATCGTGGACATCGCCGCGGTGACCGCCATTGCCAAGCGCCATGGCCTGATCGTAGTGGTCGACAACACCTTCGCCTCGCCGATGCTGCAGCGTCCGCTGGAACTGGGCGCCGACCTGGTGCTGCATTCGGCCACCAAGTACCTCAACGGCCACTCGGACATGGTCGGCGGCATGGTGGTGGTTGGCGACAACGCCGATCTGGCCGAACAGATGGCCTTCCTGCAGAACTCGGTGGGGGGCGTGCAGGGCCCGTTCGACAGCTTCCTGGCCCTGCGTGGCCTGAAGACCCTGCCGCTGCGCATGAAGGCGCACTGCGCCAACGCGCTGGCACTGGCGCAGTGGCTGGACAAGCACCCGGCGGTGGAGAAGGTGATCTACCCGGGCCTGCCGTCGCACCCGCAGCACGAGCTGGCCGGCAAGCAGATGGCCGGCTACGGCGGCATCGTTTCGATCGTGCTCAAGGGCGGTTTCGAAGCGGCCAAGCGTTTCTGCGAGAACACCAAGCTGTTCACCCTGGCCGAGTCGCTGGGCGGCGTGGAAAGCCTGGTCAATCATCCGGCGGTGATGACCCATGCCTCCATTCCGGTCGCGCGCCGCGAGCAGCTGGGCATCAGCGATGCGCTGGTGCGCCTGAGCGTGGGCGTGGAAGAACTGGGTGATCTTCAGGTGGATCTGGAACGCGCACTGTCGGCAGGGAACCGCTGATTCATGCAGAAGCACGCCAATCTCCTGTTCCTGTTCCGCCAGCTGCTGGGGCGTGAGTTGGCAGCACGGTACCGCACCACCACGCTGGGTGTTCTGTGGCTGGTGCTGCAACCGTTGCTGATGTTGTGCGTGTACACGCTGGTGTTCAGTGGTGTGTTCAAGGCGCGATGGGCGGGGGCCGAATCCACCGGCGACTTCGCCCTGATGCTGTTTGCGGGCCTGGTGCCATTCACGCTGCTGTCCGAAGTGCTGATCACCGCACCGGGGATCATCGCCGGCCAGCCCAACTTCGTGAAGAAGGTGGTCTTCCCGCTGCCGGTGCTGTCGATCGTGAAGGTGGCCGCAGCGCTGACCACCGCCGGCATCGGCCTGACCATCCTGCTGGTCGCGCAGACCTGGCAGTCGGGGCTGCCGTCGGCGTGGGCGCTGGCTTCGCCGCTGATCCTGCTGGAAATGACCCCCATGCTGCTTGCGATCGCCTGGTCGCTGTCGGCGCTGGGAGTCTATCTGCGTGACATCAGCCAGTTCGTCGGCATCCTCAGCAGCGTGCTGCTGTTCCTCAGCCCGATCTTCTTCCCGGCGCATGCAATGCCCGAGGCGGCGCGGGGCCTGGTGTTCTTCAACCCGCTGGTCACGCCCATCGAACAGCTGCGCGCGGTGACGGTGCAGAACTCGGCGCCGGATCTGGCCGCGCTGTTGCCGCACTTCCTGCTTTCCGTGGTGGCGGCGATGCTGGCCTACGCGCTCTTCCGTCGCCTCTCGCGCGGCTTCTCGGACGTCCTATGAACAACCCGCAGACCACCACGATGCATGCCTCACCCGACGCGGCCATCGAAGTGGTGGGCGTGACCAAGGACTATCCGGTCTACGCCAACCCGCGCGAGCGCCTGCTGTCGCTGCTCAAGCCTTCCGGTGACCGCGCCAGCCGCACCTTCCGTGCGCTGGATGGCATCAACCTGGTCGTGCCGAAGGGCGAAACGGTTGGCATCATCGGGCGCAACGGCGCCGGCAAATCGACCCTGCTGCAAATCCTGTGCGGCACGGTGCGCCCGACCTCCGGCTCGGTCAGCATCCGCGGGCGCTTTGCCGCCCTGCTCGAACTGGGGGCCGGCTTCAATCCGGATTTCTCCGGCCGCGACAACGTGTACCTGAGCGCCTCGCTGCTGGGCCTGAGCCGCAAGGAAGTGGACGACAAGCTGCAGTCGATCATCGACTTCGCCGATATCGGCGATTTCTTCGACCGGCCGGTCAAGACCTATTCCAGCGGCATGTACGTGCGCCTGGCGTTCTCGGTGGCCATCCACACCGAACCGGATGTGCTGATCATCGACGAAGCGCTGTCGGTGGGTGACATCCGCTTCCAGATGAAGTGCCTTGCGCGCATCGAACAGATCCGCGCACGCGGCGCCACCATCCTGTTCGTGTCGCATTCGCTCGAGCAGGTCAAGCGCTTCTGCCAGACCGCGCTGTGGCTCGAAGGTGGCAAGGTCAAGCTGCACGGTGAAGCCAGCTTCGTGGCCGACCGTTTCCGCGACTACGAACTGGGCAAGGAGCTGGCCGTGGCGCAGGACGCTGAAGTGCGCCAGGCGCCCGCCCCGGGCAGCATTCCCGCACATCTTGAAACGGTTGCACTGAGCACCGACATGCTGGCGCCGTTCGAGCCGCTGACGGTGGATATCAGCTATACCGTTGGCGATGAGACGGTCGATGGCCTGCTGCTTGGCGTAGCGATCAAGGGCATGGACGGCCTGCATATCTTTGGCCCCAACACCTATCTTGAGCGGGTGGTGATTCCCACCTCGCGCGGCTCGCATCGCGTCAGCTACTGCATCCCGTCGATGACCCTGCTGACCGGCAGCTACCGCGTTGATGTGGGACTGTTCACCGACAAGGGCCTGGTCTGCCTGGACTACCTGTCCGAAGCCAGTGTCTTCACCGTGGCTGCGCCCTACTTCAGTGAGGGCGTGGTCTATATCCCGCATGAGTGGAAGGTCCATGACCCCGACGCTGCTTGAAATCCCCTTTGATCATTACCAGCGCTACGGTGCGGCCACGCATCTGCTGCAGGCGCTGGATCTGCCCGCGCCGCGGGTGCTGGAAGTAGGGGCCAACCGTCAGCGTCTGCTCGGGCAGTTCCTGCCGCAGGCAACGTTCCTGTACACCGACCTGCATGCCGAAGGGGACGAGAAGGACTTCGTGGTGGCCGACGCCACCGCGCTGCCGTTCCCGGAGCAGGGCTTCGACGCCGTGGTATCGCTGGATGTGCTTGAGCATATTCCCGCGCCGCTGCGTGCCAAGGCCGCGGCTGAGATGGCGCGTGTCGCCGGCCGTGCGGTCATCGTCGGCTTCCCGCCGGACCAGCCGTGGGTGCGCGACGCTGAAGTGGATGCGAATGGCCGCTGGCATGAGCTGTTTGGCGAGGACTACGTCTGGCTGCAGGAGCACAAGGAATTCGGCCTGGTCGACACCGCCGAGATCGTGGCTGCGTTCGAGAGCGCCGGCATGACGGTGCTGCGCTTCGGCCAGGGCAATGCCGCATTGTGGTCCAGCCTGATGGGCGCACATTTCATCAAGGTGAAGTTCCCCGAGCTGGAGCCGCTGGTCAGCGCCGCCGACCGTCTCTACAACAGCCGGGTGTTCGCTGGCGACCACAGCGACCAGCCCTACCGCGAATACTGCGTGGCCGTGCGCCTGCCCAGCGATGCGGCGCGCCTGCAGGCCAACCCGCCGTTCCGTGCCGACCTCGACGCGGAAGCGACTGCGCTGCTGAGCGGTCTCGCCGGCGGCTTGCGTGAGCTGGCGGTGCGTACCGCCAATTCCGAGAAGGAATGGGAATCCACGGCGCGGCTGCTGGATGCCTACATCGCCGATCTTGCCGTGGCCAAGCGCGAGTGGGGCGCCACCGCCGCCTATGCGCAGCAGCTGCAGCAGGGCAAGGACGAGGCCGATGCCGGGTGGATCGCCCGCCATGCCCAATGGCAGCAGCGCGAGCAGGAGCTGCAGGCGCGTGTGGCCGATGAGCTGCAGCAGTTGCAGAGTGCCCAGGACCGCATGGCGGAACTGGTGGAGACCGCCGAGGCCGCCCGCCTGCAGGCACGGGATGTGGAGCGCGAGCTCGAGCAGCGCCTGCAGCAGCGCACGGCGGACTACCAGCGCTCGCGCCGCAAGTGGAAAGCCGCCATGGTGGTGTTGGCGCTGGGCGGCCTGGTCATTGGCGCGCTGGTGGGTTGGGCCGTGTCTTGAAGCGATGGGGCAACCGGAAAGTGACCGTACTGAATCAACGAGGTAATGCCTGATGTCCAAGATGGGTAATCTGCTTCGCGGAATCTACTGGAGCATTCGTCGCGCACAGGGGCAGGGTGTCTCTGTCGGCACCATCCTCTCGGCCCTGGCGCGCGCCGCGCGCCGGGGGCCGAGGCATCTGGCCCGGTCAATTCTTGCCTATGCCAATGGATCGCACACGGCAGCAGCCACCACGCCGCCGGACGTCTATGCCGAATGGCTGCGCCAGCAGGCGCCGGCCGCGGTTCCGGCCGACGCCGGCCTGATCAGCATCGTGATGCCGGTGTGCAACACGCCGGAGGTGTTCCTGCGCGAGGCCGTGGCCAGCGTCGAAGCACAGACCTACCCGAACTGGGAGCTGTGCATCCACGATGACGCGTCCGATCAACCGCATGTGGCACGCGTGCTGGACGAACTGTCGCAGCGCCTGCCGAACCTGCGGGTTTCGCGCTCAAGCGAACGGCAGGGCATTGCGGCCACGACCAACGCTGCGGTCGCACTGGCCAAGGGGCGCTGGATCACCTTCCTCGACCATGACGACCTGCTGGAGCCGGATGCACTGGCGGCGGTGGTTGCCTGCCATGTGGCCACCTCGGCCGGGGTCGTGTATACCGACCACGACGTGCTGGGCGAAGATGGCCGCCTTCGCCATCCCTACTTCAAGCCCGACTGGAACCTGGACCTGTTCCTGTCGCAGATGTACCTGGGTCATCTGGTCAGCTTCGATGCCGCGCTGGTGGCGCAGCTGGGCGGGCTGCGCAGCGACTGCGATGGCTCGCAGGACTACGATCTGGTGCTCCGCTGTGCCGCTGCCGGCGCCACCATCGCCCATGTGCCCAAGGTGCTCTACCACTGGCGCGCGCACGCCGGTTCCACCGCGGCCAATGCCGGCTCCAAGCCCTACGCGCACCACGCTGGCCGCCGCGCGCTGCAGCAGCATGTGCAGGCAACCCACCCCGGGGCGCAGGTGGATGATGGCGAGCAGCTGTTCTGCTACGACGTGCGCTACCCGTACGCGGACAAGGGGCCTCTGGCCAGCATCATCATTCCCACCCGCGACGGCCTGGACCTGCTGCGCACGTGCGTGGAATCGCTGTACGCCAAGACCGACTACCGTGCGTTCGAGATCATCGTGGTCGACAACGGGTCAACCCAGGCCGAAACGCTGCAGTGGCTGGAGGCGATGTCCCGCCGCGAGAGCTTCCGGGTGATCCGCGCCGATGTGCCGTTCAACTGGTCGGCACTGAACAACCTGGCGGCGCGCGAAGCGCGGGGCGAGGTGCTGGTGTTCCTCAACAACGACACCGAGATCATCGATGGGCAGTGGTTGCAGCGGCTTGCCGAGAATGCGCTGCGGCCGGACGTGGGCGTGTGCGGCCCGTTGCTGCTGTACGGCGACCGCACCATCCAGCACGCCGGCGTGGTGATCGGCATGGGCGGCTGGGCCGACCATGTATTCAAGGGTGAAACGCCGGTGCACAACCAGAACCTGTTCGTTTCCCCGGTACTGCAGCGCCAGGTGCTTGCGGTCACCGGCGCCTGCATGGTGGTGGCGCGTGACACGTTCGCGTCACTGGGCGGGTTCGATGAAACCTTCATCGTCTGCGGCAGCGATGTGGAGCTGTGCCTGCGCGCGCATGCACGTGGCCTGGCCACTGTGTACGTCGCACGTTCAGTGATGATCCACCACGAATCCAAGACGCGCGATCCGCGTGCGATTCCGGAAAGCGACTTCGTGCGCTCGGCCGAGGCGTACTCGCCGTATCGCGAAGAAGGCGATCCGTTCTTCAGCCCGAATCTGGATTACATGGCGTCTTCGCCGCGCCTGCGCGGGAGCGTGCAATGAGCCGTCTGGGTCACCTGCTGCGGCGCATTGCCGCGCGCCTGGATGCGAGCGCTCCCGGTGTGCCCACGCCCAACACCCACGTTGCCGAGATCACCCCCTGTACCCCCCGGCATGACCCCTGGGAGGGCAAGCGGCTGAATCTGGTGCTGCCGTCGATCAACAAGCAGCATTACTTCGGCGGCATCCATACCGCCGTGCTGATCTACCGCGAGCTGTGCCGCTTCTTCCCCGCATCGCGGATCATCCTGGTCGACAGTTCGCCGGATGAAGAAGCGCTTTCGCGCTTCTCCGACCACCTGCTGGTGCCTGCGGACCAGACCTCCACGGCGATGCGGCAGATCGTGCCGTTCAGCGATCGCTACCAGAAGACCTTGCCGGTGGCCGCTGAGGACATCTGGGTGGCCACCGCCTGGTGGACGGCGTATGCCGCACAGCGTATGTCGCAATGGCAGGGCGACCACGGCGGCATTGATCGTCCGATGATCTATCTCATCCAGGACTTCGAGCCCGGGTTCTATGCCTGGTCGAGCCAGTACGCGCTGTCGCTGAGCACGTACCGCCCAGCGCGCGACATCGGCATCTTCAACACGGCCCTGCTTGCCGGGTTCTTCGAGCAGCATGGCCTGCAATACGAGAAGCGTTCGGTGTTCGAACCGGTTCTGCATGACGGGCTGCGTCCAGCGCTGCAGCAGGTGCGTGATGCGGCTGTTCCCCGCCACCGCCGCATCGTTGTCTACGCGCGCCCGGGCACCCCGCGCAATGCGTTCGAGCTGATCTGCGAGGGCCTGCGCCTGTGGGGCTGGAAGGACCCGCGCGCGGGGCAGTGGGAAGTGGCGGCACCGGGTGAGCTGCAGGCCGACCTGGATCTGGGCCCGTTCGCGTTGAAGGCGCTCGGCAAGCTGGATATCGATGCGTACGCCCGGTTGCTGTCGACCTCGGCGATCGGCCTGTCGTTGATGGTCTCGCCGCACCCCAGTTACCCGCCGCTGGAAATGGCCGCGTTCGGCATGGAGGTGCTGACCAACCGCTACGACAACAAGCGGCTGGACCAGACCGTGGCCAACGTCCATTCGCTCGACAGCATGACCCCGGAGGCGATCTGTGCAGGGCTTGTGGCGCTGGTGGATGCATTCGAACAGCGCGGCATGATGCAGAGTGCCGTTGCCGGAAGCGATCACGCCCTGCTCGGCCAGGGGGAGTTCGGCCGTATTGCCAGCGACGTGCACAGCCGCGTGCTGGCAGACGGCTGACTACATGTTCGCCAGCGCAGGGAACGGGCCAGACCATGGCGTGCTTGGGCGCAGCCGCGGCAGGTGGGTGGCCGCCGGCGTCCTGATCTTCATCCTGCTCTGCTCGCGCAGTGTTTCCCAGTTCCAGTTCGTCGTTCTGCTGGCGGTCTCCCTGTTGTCCATGGGGTGGTTCGGTGACCGGGTACTGGCATGGCTGGGGCTGGCAAGGACCGCGATGGGGTCTGGCCTGTTCCTGAAGGCCTGGCTGGGCCAGTTCGCACTGCTGCTGGTCTGGCTGGTTTCGGCTCCCCTGACCTGGGCCTGGACGACACAGGCCCATCTGCCGTTGGGCCTGCCGTTGCTGGTGATGGTGGCGCTGTCGGTCAGCCTGCTGGCGCATCGAACGCAGGCACGCCGGTTTGTGCGCAGCCTGGTGCCCTCATCCGGCGGTTCTTCGCTGCCGAGCCTGCTGGGCGTGTTCGCCCTGGTCGCCACCGCCGCGCTGTACTCGCGGCGTGCCGGCGCGCTGGGCCTTGATACCCACCAGCATATTGCCTTCACAACGGCCATGTACGAAGCGGGCTATCCGCTGCTGACCGCCGGCGGCACCGCCTGGCTGGAGAAGTACCCGAAGCTGCTGCATGTGCTGGCCTCGCTGTGGGCCTGGCCCGGCATGGGGCATCACCTGGGGCCGTTCCTGAAGGTGCAACCGGCGCTGCAGGCGACCCTGGCCGTGGTCGGGCTGACCGAGCTGGTGTGGGGGCGCCTGCGCTCTGGGGGGCTGTCGCCGGCGCTGTCGATGACCGGTGGTGTCGTGCTGTTGGTGGGCCTGGGCGCGCTCATGCTGCGCGGAACCACGTACTTCTATCCCGTGGCAGACCTCAACAGCACCGGGCGCCTGAGTGCGCTGGCGGTGCTGCTGCTGCCCGCCCTGGCGGCCACCCTGCACGGGATCGCGCGGAACCGGCGCAGCGCCGCGTTCTGCTGGGCCGCGCTGCCCTTTGCCGGGGCCATGGCGGTCAAGCTCAATCCTTCACTGGCAGTGGCCTACGTCGGTTTCTCCGTGCCGCTGTTCGTCTGCGTCGCGGTGTTGCCGTGGGTGTACACGCGCGGTCTGTCCCTGCGCCTGCTGATGCCGCTGCTGGGTCTGTTCACCGGAACGGTGGCTGGTGTTGTGCTGCTGCTGGCCGATCCTTACTACCTCCAGCTTGTGGCAGAAGCCGTGCCGCAGGTGCACGCGGGGCTGCAGCAGTTGCTGGGGCTGCGCCTGTACATGCCACCTTCGGTTCCACTGGTGGAGGGTTCACTGCCGGAGGCGCTTCGTGCTGCAGTGATGTGGGAGCTCTGGCACGGCCCCCAGCCGGCGCCCTGGACGCAGTGGATGCCCGCGTCCAGCCAGTTCCTGTGGCGCGCCATCCATCCGCTGGGACATGCCCTGGCGCTCGCCAGCATTGCGACGGGCCTGGCAGCGCTGCTCTGGCGGCGCTGGGCCGCGGAAAGCCGGCGCCTGCTGTTGTCGATTCTGGGGTGGCAGATTGGCTTGCTGCTCTCGGTGCTGTGTGCGCAGCGGCTTGCCAACATCGTCCTGCTCGCGCTGGGCCACAGTTCGCTGGAAGCAAGCCTGCTGAGCACCTACTCGCAGCGCTACATCGATCTGCTGGGCATGTATGCGCTGCTCATCCAGTCGATGCTGGCGCTGGCGTCGCTGCTGCTGCTGCTGGACGCGGTGGGCGTGGGCCGTCGCCTGCGTGCCCTGCCCAAGGCCAGCCTGCGCCGCGCCACCGCCGTTGTGGTCGCCCTGGGGGCCCTGGCCTTTGCCTTGGTGCCACCGCCCGCACCTCGGGCCAGGACCATGGGCTGGCCCTATCCGGTGGACGAAACGCAGGTGCGGGCGTTCCAGCAGGCCGAGGCGCGCTTGCCGGCCGATGCGGTTGTGCTGGTACCGGCCTACTCGGTCATGCTCAACGGGCGCGAAGACTGGGTGCTGCCCTCGGCCAGCGTCGCGCCCTATCTTCCGTTCGGCCAACATGACTATCTGTTCAACGTCCGACTGGGTGCCGGTTATCCGTTCACCGCGCGTGATCTCCGGCAGCTGCTCTGCAGCAACAAGCCCGCCGCAGCGCGTCAGCAACTGCGCCGGCTGGGGGTGACCCATGTGCTGATCGATCGCTCCGGCCGCGCAACCGATCGTGACCTGCTGGAAACACGGCTGTGCATGACCGAGCTCGGCAGGCTGGGCCTGAGTGTGCAGGATGCGATTGCCGCACCGGGCGACCTCTTCTTCTATCCTCTGCAACCATGACCGCTGCTCTCTCGCCCGACTCCCCCCCGGCCGCTGCCTGCGCACCGCGCATTGCAGTGATCATCCCCTGCTACAAGGTTACCCGCCACATTCGGGATGTGCTGGCAGCGATCAGCCCCGAGGTGACGGCCGTCTACTGCGTGGACGATGCGTGCCCCGAGGCGTCGGGTGATTTCATTGAATCGCACACCGATGATGCCCGGGTACGGGTGTTGCGCCATGCGCGCAACAAGGGCGTGGGCGGTGCGGTGGTGACCGGCTACCGGGCTGCCATTGCCGACGGCATGGAGATCCTGGTCAAAGTGGACGGCGACGGGCAGATGGACCCGCGACTGCTGCCGCTGTTCGTGACCCCGATCGCGCGCGGGCAGGCCGACTATGCCAAAGGCAACCGCTTCTGGGATCTGGGCCAGATCAGCCGCATGCCCTGGCTCCGTCGCCTGGGCAACCTGGGGCTTTCCTTCCTGGCCAAAGCATCCACCGGCTACTGGGATCTGTTCGATCCCACCAATGGATACACCGCCATCCATGCCGCGGTCGCCGCGCGCCTGCCGCTGAAAAAACTCAGCGAGCGCTACTTCTTCGAAACCGACCTGCTGTTCCGGCTCAACGCTGTGCGTGCGGTGGTGGTGGACGTGCCGATGGACGCGCACTACGGCGAAGAGGTCAGCAACCTCAGTGTAGGCAAGGTGCTGGGCGAGTTCGCCCTGAAGCACGCACGCAACTTCGCCAAGCGCATCAGCTACAACTATTTCCTGCGCGACCTGTCGGTGGCATCGCTGCAGCTGGTGGCCGGTGTCGTGCTGTTGCTCGGCGGCGGTGCCTACGGCGCTGTTCGCTGGTTCGAACTGTCCGCGGCGGGGCTGGCAGCCCCCGTGGGTACGGTGGTGCTGCCTGCCATGGCCATTCTCAGTGGACTCCAGCTGATCCTGGCCTTCCTCAACTACGACATCGCGCTTCGCCCGCGCGATGTCCTGCACACCCGGCTGCCGCCACTGGTGTCAGACCAGGTGCGGCAGCGCGATATGGGTGAATGAAGCGGCTGACAGTACGAACAGCAGCAGCGCCACAGCGGTGAACAGGACCCGACCCCACTGCGATTCACCGGTGCGCATGAACAGCGGCACCATCATCACCACCAGGCCCATCACATAGCGCCCCTGCGGCTGGAAATCATAGGTCCAGCTGTGCAGGAACGAGGCCAGTACCAGTGCCAGCCCGCAGCCGACACTGGTGATGGCCAGGGCAGGGGAGAGCGTGCGGGTGCCCAGTCCCCAGCCAAGCGCGAGCACCAGCACCCCGAGCACGCACCAGCCGACGAACCGATAGGCGTCCTCGGTGTCGAAGTACTCCATGTAGCCATAGACGCCAAAGAAGCTGCGGAACGTTCCCACGTGCCACTCCTTCGGTGCGTCGAGCAGTTGCCCGATCTGCACGCCCTTCTCCTGCAGCTTGAACCCGGAGACCTCTGCGGACAGCGTGCGGGTCACCGAGGGCTTGAATGCGGGCTCGGCGAAGCGCTCGCGCTGCTGTTCGATCAGTGCGGTCTTGCCCGGGCCGCCGCGATGCTTGTAGGCATCGGCGGCGATCCACGGCACTGCCACCGCCGCCGACAGTGCGAGGGTCAGACAGATGCGCCCGATCGCCGCGCGGCTGTGGGACTCGCGCAGCAGGACCCAGGCTGCATAGACGCAGTAGAGCAGCGACAGGCCGGCCATGATGCCCACCACCGTGAGCAGGGAAGAGCCCGCCGCAGCGGCCAGCCCCGCGCCGGCGCCGTTGGCGGCAACGCCGGCCAGCAGCAGCACCACCAGCGACGACGCCAGCAGGGCGCGCAGTCGCAGCGCGACGACCGACATCGACAACGCGATGAACGCTGCGACCGGCCAGTAGTTCTTCTTCGAAAGAAGCAACAGGCCCAGGCAGGTGCAGAACACCAGCAGATGCCCCAGTGTGGCTGCATCGAAGGGCCCGCGGCGCTGCAGGAAGCGCTGCAATGGGCCCTCGGGCATCAGTGCGATCACAGTGGCCAGCATGCCCAGTGCGAAGGGCAGTGCATCGCCATTGAAATAGGAGAACACGTACCAGAGCTGTGGCGTGATCAATAGCGGGATGTAGCTGCCCCGCGGCGCGCGGATCACCACCAGGCCAACGAGCATCAGCGCAAACAACGCCAGATTGAACGCGCGGTAGGACAGCATCACGTCCAGGCCCAGCTCGCCAAAGATCCGTGAGGTCTTGGCGGCGAACAGGTAGACGACGTTCCATTCGGAAAGATAGGTCACGCCATACGGACTGCTGGTGAAGCTGGTCGCCAGGTCTGGTGCATCCATGCGCGGCGGCGCCCAATGGTGCTGGAAGTACCCCGCATCGGCATCGTGCAGCAGCTCATCGGGGTGCACCGAACGGCCGGACGTCGGCGAGAACATCGACAGCGCGGTGCACAGCCCGAGCACGATCAATGCCAATGCCAGCAGCGGCATGGGCCGGCGCAGGAACTGCAGACTGATGGCCACCAGCAGGCTCAACCAGAATGCCCACCACAGCAGGTTCCAGGTAGCCGGTGCCACGCCGGAGTTGCTCTGCATCGGCACCGCCAGCGGGATCGCCAGCTGCGGGTCGGTGGCATCGGCGGCGATCAGGAACCGTGCCTGTTCCGGGTCGGCACTGCTATCGCGTGCCATCTGCACGCCATCCAGCTGAAGCGGGTCGGCGAGCGTTTGCCGTTCGCGGCCGCCGAAGCCAACCGCCCCGATGTGCGTGAAGACGATGGGTGCTGCGCCGGGATCAGGGTCTATCCGGACGCCATGCAGCGTGCCGCGCGGCAGCTCGTAGCGCAGTTCGGTCGGGCCGGTCTGATAGCGCTTGACCGTGGACAGGGCCTCGGAGAGGCCCTGTCCCATGTCGAAATAGACCTGCAGCCGCCCGGGCTGGGCGCTCTCCAGGTCAATGACCAGCACCTGCCGGTTGTAGGGCACGACCAGCAGGATCAGCAGCAACAGACCCGCTACCAGCAGCGTCAGCCCTTGCAGGCGACGGTGCACGGACAGGCCGGCGTACCAGACGGGCAAGCCCTTGAGCAGCTCCCGGGCTTCGCGTGCTGCTGAACTGGCCGGTTGATTCATGCGAGCACGTCGTCGGCAGCTGCGAAGATCGCCTCAAGGTGCTCTTCCACGCCCACCCACAGCGGCATGCGCACCAGGCGCTCACTGAGCGCGTCGGTATTGTGCAGCTCGCCATGGGTACGGCCGGCCTGCAGGCCGGCAGGTGCCGAATGCAGCGGGATGTAATGGAAAACAGTCTGCACGCCGCGGTTCTTCATCTCCGAGATGAAGCGGGTGCGCGCGTCGAGGTCGGGCAGCAGCATGTAGAACATGTGCGCGTTGTGCTGGCAGTCGGCCGGCACGATCGGACGGCGCAGCCGGCCAGCCGCTTCATGCGGCGCGGCCCATTGCTGGTAACGGTCCCAGATGGCCAGGCGGCGCGCGGTGATCTGGTCTGCTTCTTCGATCTGCGCGCAGAGGAACGCGGCGGTGATCTCGCCGGGCAGGAAGGAGGATCCGACGTCCACCCAGGTGTACTTGTCGACCTGGCCGCGGAAGAAGCGGCTGCGGTTGGTTCCCTTCTCGCGCAGGATCTCCGCGCGTTCGCCGAACCGGGCGTCGCGGCAGAGCAGGGCGCCGCCTTCACCTGAAATGATGTTCTTGGTTTCGTGGAAGCTGAGGGCCCCCAGTTCGCCAATCGTGCCCAGTGGCCGCCCCTTGTAGGTGGACATGATGGCCTGTGCGGCATCTTCGACGATGGCCAGGCCGTGACGCGCGGCGATGTCCAGCAGGCTGTCCATCTCGCAGGCGACACCGGCATAGTGCACAACGCAGATGGCGCGGGTGCGCGGCGTGATCGCGGCCTCCACCAGGCGCTCGTCCAGGTTCAGCGTGTCCTCGCGGATGTCCACGAACACCGGCACCGCCCCTCGCAGTACGAATGCGTTGGCGGTGGACACGAAGGTATAGGACGGCATGATGACTTCGTCACCGGGCTGCAGGTCGAGCAGCAGCGCCGCCATTTCCAGTGCTGCCGTGCAGCTGTGGGTCAGCAGGGCCCGCTGCGCCCCGGTGCGCTGTTCAAGCCAGGCGTGGCTGCGCTTGGTGAACTGGCCGTCGCCGGACAGGTGGCCGTTGGCGTGCGCCTGGGCAATGTGCCAGAGCTCACGACCGGTCATGAAGGGCTTGTTGAAGGGAATCAAGAGTGTGCCTCGCAGGGTGGGCGTTGTAATGGTGTCAGGCGACCGATCGTGACAGCACGACCACACCCAGCATGATGATCAGCGTTCCGGCGATCTTGTATCCATCCAGCTGCTCACGGAAGATCACGCTGGCAAACAGCGCAACCAGGAAGAAGTTGATCGCCATGTACGGGTAGGCCCGGCTGATCGGCATCTTGCTGATGGCCGCCATCCAGCACAGCGAGGCACCGAAGGCCGCCGCAAAGGCGGAAATGACCCATGGCTTGAGCAGCAGTTGCAGCACGTTCAACGGCTGCAGCGGCGCGGAAAGCAGGTGGCCGTGGATGCCCACCTGCCATTTCAGGATCAGCTGGCCGTAGACCGTCAGCATGATCGTCAACGCGATGAAGAGGTAGCTCATCGTCTCAGTTCCCTGGCAGGGTGATCTTGCGGGTCAGCACGTCCAGCAGATCGGTGCCGTCCCAGACCGGATGGAAGTCGAGTGCGCGGCCGAAGGGCACGATGCGGTCGATGGCGCGATTGCCGAGCCGATCAAGCAGCTTGATCAGCGATTCCCGCGCGAAACCGTGCACGACCAGCGTCTGGTCGCGATCGTCCAGTTGTGGCGCAAGGGCTTCCAGTGCGTCCAACTGGACGTCCACCACCAGGCCGTGGCCGCTCTGCAGTTCGCGCAGGTTGCCATCAGCGCGGGTGGCGTCCAGGGTAAGGGGATAGCTGCCCAGGGAAGAGCCGGAATGCAGGTCGTCCGAGGAGAGTGCAGCCATCAGGTGGGCATCGGTCACCCGGGCCATCATCGCCGCAGGTTCATCTGCGACCACGCCGGACTGCGAGCGTACTGCAGGCCAGAACCGCGCACGCGCGGCCTGCACGACGTCCTGCGCGCCAACCCAGTACAGGGTGCGGGGTGAGGAGCACGCCTGCTGGCCGAACCAGAGAACATCGTTGATGAACCGGTGGGCAAGCTGCTGCAGGTCCGCGTCGCTGCTCTGCAGTACATGCGCGGCATCAATGGCCGCGACACCGAAACGATCCGGGAAGGCCAGTTCAACGGCCAACGGCGCCAGCGGCAGGGAACGAATCTTGGCCACCGTCGCGTCGCCGCCCCAGATGATCCGCGCATGGCAGCTGCGGGAGATCAACGTGGTCACCGCATCATCATGCGGATAGGTCAGCAGCACGCTGCGCTGCAGGACGTCGGCATGCAGCCCTTCGTCGCGCATGGCGTGCAGGATCGAGACCAGTGCTTCGCGCTGCGGGCTGTGCTTCTGCGACAGTCGGGCAACGTTGCGATTGCCGGCCAGCACGGACATCAGCCAGGCATAGGCGAACAACACATCGACGTTGGCCGGCGCAAGATGGAACACCAGGCCACGCGCCAGCAGATGTTCGGTGGCCGGTGCCAGCAGGCGCCGCGACAGCTGCTCCTGCGCCGCCGGACGGAACCAGTGTGCCAGCGTCGCCAGTTCGGGATGCTCGCGCAGTACCGGCAGCGCGAATACACGTCGTGCGAAATCGGCGACGAACGCACGCGCCTCCGCGCTGAAGGGTGACAGCGGCGGCAGGCTGGCCAGGCGCGCCAGCTGATCCGGCAGCGCTGCGTCGGCGTCCATGGAGAACAGGATCTGGGTCATGCGCGGGGTACCGTTCGTGTGTCACTGCAGCCGCGCACTTCAACGTTCTTGATGCGGCCCAGTACGCTGAAATGCTTTCCGAGTCGACCGCAGGGGCAATCGTCCTCGCCGTGGATCACGCCCAGGTCTTCGGTGAGCAGGCTGTGCCCGGGGTAACTGCCAGGCAACAGGCTCAGTACCTGCACGGCACCTGCGGTTCCATTGGCCGTTGGGCTGAGATCCTGCAGGTCACGAATGATTACATCGGCATAAGCCGGTGCATGAAGATGACCGTGCTCGCACTCGAAGAAAATCGAGCCGACCTGCTCGACCATGCCGTAATAGTTGTGGACGCGATCAATACCGAAGGTGCTGGAGAGCGAGGCCTTGTACGCGGCATTGTCCACCTTCTGCTCGTCCATCTTCTTCCAGCCGCCGCCATGCACCAGCATGCTGCCTTGCGGGAAGCGCAGCGTTACGCCGTCGCGCGCGGCAGCCTGGACAAAGGACTGCCAGACGATGAAGGTGAAGCCGAACAGCAGCACCGGTTCGTCCGGCGCCTTGGCCAGCCAGCTCTCCAGTGCTGCCCAATCGGGCTGCAGCTGCTCATCGAGCAGGTACAGATGGTCGCGGCCGAAGTTGGAGAAGCCCAGGATGCCGGCCGCACGTGCGTTGAAGCGGCTGCGATCGCGCAGGAACGAGTCGTCGTCGACCACCAGCATGCGCATCCGGCGGTTGCCGGCAAAGTGGGAGAAGATCCGCGTCAGCGCGCGGGTCTGCGCGCGCGCGGTTTCCGCATCGAGGAAGATCCTGGACACGGCAGCGCCGGTGGTGCCGCTGGAAACCAGCGTACGCAGCACCTGGTCGTCGGCGACGCTCTTCAGGTCGAGCTGCTTGAACAGCCGGACCGGCAGCCAGGGCAGCGATTCCAGCGAGTCCGCCTGGCCGCCGCGCCACAGCGCATCGAGCATCGCGCGGTAGGGCGGGCAGGACCGGTGGTGATGCCGGGTGAGCGACTGCAGGCCATCCAGCAGCCATTCGCGCTTGGCCTGCCGGCCCAGCCCATAGACCTCCGCTTCCAGCGCAGCCGCTGCCAGCGAACTGTCCGTGCCTGCGTTCATTGACGTGCTCCTTGCGCGGCAAGCTGCCGCAGCGACAGGTAGTCGATCTTGCCGCTGGACAGCAGCGGCAGCGAATCCAGATGGATGCAGCGGACCAGGCCGCCAAACAGCTTGTAGCGCGCCTGCACCAGCTGGCGGACGGTGTCCTGCGCGGCTGGCGCATCGCCATGGCTGAACACAACCAGATCGTCGTCATTGCCCGAGCAGGCGATCTGACGGCCGAGCGCGGCCGACAGCATCGCTTCGACTTCATCGAGATTGACGCGGTTGCCGGAGATCTTCAGGAACCGTTTGGCGCGCCCGGTGATGTAATGGAACCCTTCGTCATCGACACGGGCCAGATCGCCTGTGCGAAGCAGGCCGTGCAGTTCGTCGGGGTGCGCAAGTTCTTCGCGCGAGGTGGCATAGCCCATCATGACATTGGGCCCCTCGTAGACCAGTTCGCTGCTTTCCGCATCGACCTGCATCCGACCGCCCGGCACCGGAATGCCGATGCTGCCGATCTTGTCCAGAAGGCGCTCGGAGGGAACGTAGCTGATGCGCGGCGAGGCTTCGGTCTGGCCGTACATGACGAAGAACTGCAGGCCATGGTCTCTGGCGGATTCGGCAAAATGCTGGACCAGTTCGTCGCGCAGGCGGCCACCGGCCTGGGTCAGCATGCGCAGGCTGGGCAGCTGCAGGCGCGCGAGGCCCATGCGGCGCAGTATTTCGTAGGTGGCCGGAACCCCGGACAGGGAGGTGACCGCGTTGCCGCGTGCGGCTTCCCAGAACTCGCGGGTCATCAGGCTGTCTTCGCTCAGCACCACGCAGCCCCCGCAGCCCAGATGGCTGTTGAGGATGGACATGCCGAACGAATAGGCCAACGGCAATGTGGTGATGGCGCGGTCATCCGGACCCAGGCCGAGATAGGCAACGATCGATGCCGTGTTCGCGGCCAGGCCCTGCGCGGACAACCGCACCAGCTTGGACGAACCGGTACTGCCCGATGTGCTCAGCAGCAGCGCAAGGTCGCCATGCGGTGATGGGAACGTGACCTGGCGTTCGCGCAGGTGGATGCCCAGAGTGCCGGCGGCATGCACCGTCCGGTACCCCGCAGGCGCCGGGCCCGGCATGGCAAGCCAGTCCGGCGCGTACTGCGCCAGCAACGCGTCCAACAGCCCGGGGTCGACATCGGGTTGGATCAGCAGGGGCACCTGGCGGGTACTGCGCAAGGCACCCAGATAAAGAGCGACTGCATCGATCGTGCTGGGCATCGCCAGCACGCCCATCCCCCGCCCGGCGGGCAGGTGCATGGCCAGGGTATCGGCCAGCACGCCCAGCTGGTCATAGCTGAGCGTCCGTGTTCCCTCGATGAGCGCAGTGCGATTGCCGTGCGCCAACTGCCAGAACTGCATTCAGACCACCATCTGTCCGTCGATGCCGATGATCTGGCCGGTGATGTAGGCGGAGCTGTCGCCGAGCAGGAACGCGACCAGCTCGGCCACTTCGCGCGGCGTGCCTGCGCGGCCCATGCCGATCGATTCCACCCGCTTGGCGTGGGCAGCCTGCGGCATGGCGCGGGTCATGTCGGTATCGATGAACCCCGGCGAGATCGCGTTCACGCGAATGCCCTTGGCAGCCAGTTCCTTCGACGCAGAACGGGTCGCGCCGACCAGTGCCGCCTTGCTGGCCGAGTACAGGCTCAAACCTGCTGCGCCATTGACGCCCATGATCGAGACCAGGTTGACGATGCTGCCCGTTCGGGACCGCGCCATCATCCGGCTTGCATACTGCATCATCATCAACGGCGCTTTGACATTCACCGCCAGCACGTGGTCGATGTCTTCGGCACGGATCATGCCCAGCAGCCCTTCGTGCAGGACCCCGGCGTTGTTCACCAGCCCATCCAGGCGGCCGAACTGGCTGAATATCTGCTTGAACACAGCGGCCACCGCATCGACGTCGGCCAGATCGATGGCCGCGACCATCGGTTCCGGTGCCCCCTGCGCGGTGACCTCGGCGGCGAGCGCGCGCAGCGCCTCGTCATCGCGGGCGACGATCACCAGCTGGACGTGCTGTGCTGCCAGCCGTTCGCAGATGGCCCGGCCGATGCCGCGTGAGGCTCCGGTAACCAGGACGACGGGAGCGTGGGTGCCGGTCATTGTCAGACAGCAGCGCCGTGCTTGCGCAGGATTTCACGCGCCTTGCCCACCGAGCTCATGTCGATCACTTCGTCCATGTCGATCATGACGTTGAACGCTTCTTCCAGCGCCGCGACCACGGACATGTGCGCGATCGAATCCCACTGCGGAATCGTGTTGTAACGCAGTTCGTCAGTCACCTGTGCCGCATCGATGCCCAACACGCGGGCGAACACGGCCACAACCTGATCTTCGTTGCTGGAGTTGCTCATAGGAATTTCCGGAATCCGTTAAGAGATGAATTGAATTGGAAGCCAAGCCGGGCATACAGATTGATGATGCCGGTATTGGCGGCGGACACCAGCGTCGTGCAGCGCTGGATATCGCGGGTGGCCAGCGACTGCAGTGCCGTGACCCACAGCGGCATGGCCAGCATGGCGTACGGGGCGGCTGCGCCGGTCAGCAGCAGCTCTGCCCTGTGCTCGTCCGCGAAGACACGCTCTGCATGGAAGCCAATGATGCGGCCGCGTGATTCGGCGGTCTGCACCAGCTGCGCGTTGACCAGGTCCTCGATCCAGTTGGCGGTGCGAAGACGTGCGTGTGCAGGGTCGATGGCAGGGTCTTCCAGAAAACGGCCATGCCCGAAATCGTCGGCGGCGATGGACCGCAGCAGCGGGATGTCTGCGGCAACCGCCGGTCGCAGCGCAGGCAGCATCCCGCGCGGGACCGCGGGCAGCTGCCCCATGCCACTGCGTGACACCGTCAGTGAGGTTTCAACGAACTGGAAGCCACAGCCGAGCACTGCGGCACGCAGCGCATGCGCATTGGCATCGATGCGGCCGAACAGGTAGTGGACGCCCTGCTGCGTGGCCCAGGCCTGGGTCTGGTCCAGCAATGCGGCCGCCTGGTCGGTGGTGGCCGCATCCAGACGGGTGATCTCGGCGGTGGTGAAACCCAGCGCGCGCTCGTCCCAGGGCGTCAGGCGCGCCTCGACCACGCCGCCGTCCGCCTGCACAGACAGGTGGGTCATGGCGCCGCTCCGCGAACGGTCGTTTCAGAGACGATGTAGTAGGGGCGCCGCTGCACGTTGCGGAAGACCTGGCCGACGTACAGGCCCACAACGCCCATGGAGAACATCATCAAGCCGCCAATCAGCCAGATGGCGGCGATGATCGAGGTGTAACCTGCAACCTGGATGTCCCCGTCCCACCAGCGCCAGAGGCTGATGGCAACCATGACGAAGGCGACCAGCGCGCAGAACATGCCGGTGCCGGCCACCATGCGCAGCGGCTTCTCCGAATAACCCAGAGCGATGTTCATGGCCAGGCGCAGCAGGCGTCGCAGGGTGTAGGACGATTCACCCTCTGCACGTTGCTGGTGGCGTACGGGAAGCTTGCCGGTGCGGAAGCCGGCCCATTTCACCATCAGCGGGAACGAGCGATCACGCTCCGGCATTGCACAGACCGCATCGATGACCTTGCGGTGGAAAATGCCGAAATTGGCGGTGGAAGGGTCCTGCGGTACGCCGGTCAGCCAACCCAGCACCGCAAAGAACCCCCACGACGAGAGGCGCTTGAGCGGAGAGTCCATCCGCTGTACCCGCTGCGCGAACACGGCTTCAAACTGCTCATCCACGGCCTTGCGGTACAGGCCGGGAATTTCTGCAGGTACATCCTGCAGATCGCAATCCATGACCACCGTCCAACGGCCTTGCGCGTGCTCGATGCCGGCCGAAATGGCCGAGTGCTGCCCGAAATTGCGCGAGAGCTTCAGGCCCTTGAGCCAGGGCCGGCTGGCAGCCAGTTCCTGGATGCGCGGCCATGCGCCGTCGGGGCTGGCGTCGTCGACCAGAATCATCTCGAACGACACGCCCATGGATCCTGCCGCAGCCTGGACCTGATCGACGAGATCTTCCAGGCACCCTTTACAGCCATAGACAGGTGCGACGACGGACAGTTCGACGTGCGGCTGCGGAGGGGAAGGCGGAACAGCGGTCATGGAGTGGTGGGCCTCGGCGCCATCTTCAGGGAAATCGGATCCATCGCGCCGGCGCTTCCGCCAGGAGGGGATAAATCCGACAACGGAAGAGTATAGACGCCCGGGCAGAGTCCGGCATGACGGCGGCGGCGCAGGCGCCGCCACCGTCGCGTGAGTCAGAGCGCCTTTTCCAGCTCCGGCAGGATCGCGAACAGGTCGCCGACCAGGCCGATGTCGGCAATCTCGAAGATCGGCGCATCGCCGTCCTTGTTGATTGCCACGATGGTGCCGGCGTCCTTGATGCCGGTCAGATGCTGGATCGCACCGCTGATGCCCACGGCCACATACAGCTCCGGCGCGATGATCTTGCCGGTCTGGCCGACCTGCAGATCGCTGGGTACATAGCCGGCATCGACGGCGGCGCGCGAGGCACCGACGGCGGCACCGAGCTTGTCGGCCAGCTGGAAGATGACCTTGAAGTTCTCTTCCGAACCGACGCCGCGGCCACCGGAGACCACGCGCTTGGCGGCCTGCAGGTCCGGGCGGTCGCTGGCACCGGCGGCCAGGCCGACGAAGCGGGTGTGGGTCGGCAGGGCCGCGTCCACACTGGCCGCTTCAACGGTGGCATTGCCACCCTGGGCGGCTTCCGGCCAGGACGCGGCGCGCACGGTGGCGACCACGATCTGGTCGGCCGGGGCTTCCACGGTGATGATGGCGTTGCCGGCGTAGATCGGGCGCTTGAAGGTGTGGCTGCCTTCCACGCTCATCAGGTCGGAGACCTGGTTGACGCCGAGCAGGGCGGCCACGCACGGCATCAGGTCCTTGCCGAAGGTGGTCGACGGACCGAACACATGGGTATAGCCCTTGGCCAGCTGCGCGATCTGCGGGGCCAGCACCTGGGCGATGGCCTGCGCGTTGGCGGCGTTGGCCACGGTCAGGACCTTGGCGACGCCGGCGATCTTCGCCGCTTCGGCGGCGACGGCGGCCGGATCGGCGGCCAGCACCAGCACGTCGATGCTGGCGCCGCTGATCGCGGCCGCAGCGCTGACGGTCTTGGCGGTGGCGGCGTTGAGCTTGCCGTCGTGGTGCTCGGCGATGACGAGAATCTTGCTCATTACAGCAGCCCCTTCTGCTTGAGTGCGGCAACCAGTTCGGCCGCGTCCTTGACCATCACGCCCTTGCTGCGCTTGGACGGCGCGGCGTACTGGGTGGTCTTGAAGGTGTCGGCGGCTTCAACGCCGAGGTCGGCCAGCTGCAGGGTCTCCAGCGGCTTGGCCTTGGCCTTCATGATGTCCGGCAGCTTGATGAAGCGCGGCTCGTTCAGGCGCAGGTCGGTGGTGACCACGGCCGGCAGATCGACTTCCAGCGTTTCCAGGCCGGCATCGACTTCGCGGGTCACCGTGGCCTTGCCGTCGGCGATCTCGAGCTTGCTGGCGAAGGTTGCCTGCGGGCGGCCCCACAGCGTGGCCAGCATCTGGCCGGTCTGGTTGGCGTCGTCGTCGATGGCCTGCTTGCCCAGGATCACCAGGTCCGGCTGTTCCTTCTCGATCAGCTTGAGCAGCGTGCGCGAGGCGGTCAGCGGCTGGATGGCCTGATCGGTGACGACGTGGATGGCGCGGTTGGCGCCCATGGCCAGGCCATTGCGCAGGTGCGCCTGGGCGTCGGCCGGGGCGATGGTGGCGACCACGACTTCGCTGGCGATGCCCTTGTCGCGCAGGCGCAGGGCTTCTTCCAGGGCGATTTCGTCGAAGGGATTGGGAGACAGCTTGACGCCGTCGGTGACCACGCCGGAACCGTCCGGCTTGACCTGAATGCGGACGTTGTAGTCCACCACGCGCTTGTACGCGACGAGGATTTTCATCTGGTACGGGGTCCTTGTAGTGCCGGCCGCTGGCCGGCTCACATTTGCTGGGGGGAACATCCGGTCCTGCAACAGCAACCGGTTCGGGGGTGGGATCCCGATTCTAGCTGGCTTGGGGCGACCATGCGAATGCGTATGGTGATGCTGCATCGCGGCATGAAACGGGCCTGCCAGGAGCGCCATTCACGCCACACTGGCAGTCGTGAAGACGGGGGGCATGTATGCTGTGCCGCTGTGCGGGAGCGCCCACGTGCGCCCCATGGATGACATTTCGATCAGGAGAACAGGTAGTGCCCACATGGCTTGTCACCGGCGGCGCCGGATTCATTGGCGGTAATTTCGTTCTCGAAGCCGTCGCTCGCGGCATCAAGGTCGTCAACCTTGACGTGCTGACCTACGCCGGCAACCTGAAGACCCTGTCCAGCCTGGAGGGCAACCCCAACCACGTGTTCGTGCAGGGCGACATCGGCGATCGTGAGCTGGTCGCCCGCCTGCTGGCCGAGCACCAGCCGGAGGCGGTGCTGAATTTCGCCGCCGAAAGCCACGTCGATCGTTCCATCGACGGCCCGGGCGCCTTCATCCAGACCAACGTGGTAGGCACCCTGGGCCTGCTGGAAGCCGTGCGCGACCATTGGAAGGCGCTGCCGGCCGAGCAGGGCGCAGCGTTCCGCTTCCTGCACGTGTCCACCGACGAGGTGTACGGCACCCTGGGTGAGACCGGCAAGTTCAGCGAAACCACCCCGTATGCGCCCAATTCCCCGTACTCGGCGTCCAAGGCCGCTTCGGACCACCTGGTGCGTGCGTTCCACCACACCTACGGGTTGCCGGTGCTGACCACCAACTGCTCCAACAACTACGGCCCGTACCACTTCCCGGAAAAGCTCATTCCGCTGGTGATCGCCAAGGCGCTGGCCGGCGAGCCGCTGCCGGTGTACGGCGATGGCAAGCAGGTGCGCGACTGGCTGTTCGTGTCCGACCACTGCGAGGCGATCCGCACCGTGCTGGCCAAGGGCCAGGTGGGCGAGACCTACAACGTGGGCGGCAATTCGGAAAAGCAGAACATCGAAGTGGTGCAGGCCATCTGCGCACTGCTGGACCAGCGCCGCCCGCGTGCGGACGGCCAGCCGCGCAGCAGCCAGATCACCTATGTCACCGACCGCCCCGGCCATGACCGCCGCTATGCGATCGATGCCTCCAAGCTGAAGAACGACCTGGGCTGGGAACCGGCCTACACCTTCGAGCAGGGCATCACCTTCACCGTCGACTGGTACCTGGACAACCAGGAATGGGTCAACGGCGTGCTGGACGGCAGCTACCGCCTGCAGCGCATCGGCACCGCGGCCTGAACCCAGGAGACGACATGACCCAACGCAAAGGCATCATCCTGGCCGGCGGTTCCGGCACCCGGCTGTATCCGATCACCAAGGGCGTCAGCAAGCAGCTGCTGCCGGTGTATGACAAGCCGATGATCTATTACCCGCTCAGCGTGCTGATGCTGGCGGGCATCCGCGAGGTGCTGATCATCAACACCCCGCACGAGCAGGCGCTGTTCCAGCAGCTGCTGGGCGACGGCTCGCAGTGGGGCATGGACATCCAGTACGCCGTGCAGCCCAGCCCCGATGGCCTGGCCCAGGCCTACCTGATCGGCCGCGACTTCGTGGCCGGCAAACCGAGCTGCCTGGTGCTGGGCGACAACATCTTCCACGGCCACGGCCTGCGCGAGGTGCTCAAGCGCGCCGATGAGCGCACCGACGGTGCCACCGTGTTCGGCTACTGGGTGAACGACCCGGAACGCTACGGCGTGGCCGAGTTCGACAAGACCGGCAAGGTCATCGACCTGGTCGAGAAGCCGGAGAACCCGCGTTCCAACTATGCGGTGACCGGCCTGTACTTCTATGACGGCAATGCCAGCGCGCACGCAGCCGAACTGAAGCCGTCGCCGCGTGGCGAACTGGAGATCACCGATCTCAACAAGCGCTACCTGGCCGAGGGCAACCTGCACCTGGAAGCGCTGGGCCGCGGCTATGCCTGGCTCGATACCGGCACCCACCAGTCGCTGCTGGAAGCGTCCAACTTCATCGAAACCATCCAGACCCGGCAGGGCCTGCAGGTCTGCTGCCCGGAGGAAATCGCCTTCGGCCAGGGCTGGATCAACGCCGAACAGCTGGAAGCGCTGGCGGCGCCGCTGATCAAGAATGGCTACGGCCAGTACCTGCACAAGCTGGCATTGCGTGGAGTTGTTCCGTGAAAGTGATTGAAACCAAGTTGCCCGGCTGCGTGGTGATCGAACCGGCCGTGTTCGGTGATGCGCGCGGCTATTTCTTCGAGACCTGGAATGCCGAGCGCTTCGCTGCGCTGGGCCTGCCGGATCGCTTCGTGCAGAGCAATGTTTCCACTTCGGCGCAGGGCGTGCTGCGTGGCCTGCATTACCAGTGGCCGCGCCCGCAGGGCAAGCTGGTCAGCGTGCTGGAAGGCGAGGTCTATGACGTGGCCGTCGACATCCGTCGCGGGTCGCCGACCTTCGGCCAGTGGGAAGCGGTGGTGCTGAGTGCGGAGAACAAGAAGCAGTTCTGGATTCCGGAAGGCTTCGCCCACGGCTTTGCCGTGCTGTCCGAGCGTGCGGTGTTCAGCTATCTGTGCACCGAGGTCTACCTGAAGGACTTCGATGCCGGCGTGCGCTGGAACGATGCCGATATCGCCGTGGATTGGCCGATCAGTGCGCCGACGTTGTCGGCCAAGGACGAGAACGCGCCGTTCCTGAAGGACATCGCTGAGGACCGCCTGCCGGTCTACACCCCATGACGGTGCTGGTGTTCGGCGGCAACGGCCAGGTCGGCCAGGAGCTACTGCGCGCGCTGGCGCCGCTGGGTGCAGTGGTCGCCACCACGCGCAGCGGCCAGCTGCCCGATGGCAGTGCCTGTGAGGCGGCCGACTTCGGCCAGCCTGACAGCCTGCCGGCGCTGCTGGATCGCCTGCAGCCGTCGGTGGTGGTGAATGCCGCCGCCTACACGGCGGTGGATCGTGCCGAACAGGACGCTGAGGCCGCGTTCGCGGCCAACGCGCAGGCGCCGGGCGTGATCGCGCGCTGGTGTGCGGCCCACAACGTGCCGTTCGTGCACTACTCGACCGACTACGTGTTCGACGGCCAGGGCACTGCGCCGTATCGCGAAGACGAGCCAACCGCACCGCTGGGCGTGTACGGCACCAGCAAGCGCGACGGCGAGGATGCCGTGCGTGCCGCAGGCGGACGCCATCTGATCTTCCGCACGGCGTGGGTGTATGCCTCGCACGGCGCGAACTTCATGCGCACCATGCTGCGCGTGGGGGCCGAGCGTGACCAGCTGCGGGTGGTGGCTGACCAGATCGGTACGCCGACGCCGGCCGCGCTGATTGCCGATGTCACCGCGCAGGCACTGCAGCATCCGGGCCAGCTGTCGGGCACCTGGCATCTGACTGCCAGTGGCCAGACCAGCTGGCATGGCTTCGCCGAGGCGATCTTCGCGCAGGCATTGGCGACCGGCGTGCTGGCCAAAGTGCCGGCGGTGGAAGCGATTGCCAGTTCCGAGTACCCGACCCCGGCCCAGCGTCCGGCCTGGTCGGTGCTGGACAACCGCAAGCTGCAGCAGGATTTCGGCATCGTGCTGCCGGCGTGGCAGGACGGCCTGAAGCGGGTGATGGCCGAGGTGGCCGCCGCGTAGCGTCGAGCTTGCTCGACTGAGCCTGCACCGTGTGCCGACCAACGGTCGGCACCACCCCCACCAACGGGCGCCGGATCAACTGCGTCCGTAGGTGTCCTCGAAGCGCACGATGTCGTCTTCGCCGAGATAGCTGCCCGACTGCACTTCGATCAGTTCCAGCGGCAGCTTGCCCGGGTTGCGCAGGCGATGGGTCACGCCCAGCGGGATGTAGGTGCTCTGGTTCTCGCTGAGCAGGATCACCTCGTCGCCGCGGGTTACCTCGGCCGTGCCGCTGACCACGATCCAGTGTTCGGCGCGGTGGTGGTGCATCTGCAGGCTCAACGTACCGCCCGGCTTGACCGTGATCCGCTTGACCTGGAAACGCTCGCCGTTGTCGATCGAATCGTAGGCACCCCACGGACGATAGACCTTGCGGTGCCAGGTGGCCTCGCTGCGGCCTTCGGCCTTCAGCTGCGCCACCACCGCCTTGACGTCCTGCATGCGGTCGGCCTTGCCGACCAGCACCGCGTCATCGGTTTCCACCACCACCACATCGTCCAGCCCCACCAGCGCCACCAGGCGCTGCGCGTAGGCGTAGGTGTTGCGGCAATCGATGGCGATCACATCGCCGTGGTGGGCGTTGCCGTCGCCGTCCTGCTGTGAGACATCGCGCAGCGCCGTCCACGAGCCGACGTCATTCCAGCCTGCATCCAGCGGAATCACCACCGCATCGGCGGTCTTTTCCATCACCGCGTAGTCGATTGAATCGGACGGCACCGCGCTGAAGGCATCCTTGTCCAGGCGGGTGAAGTCGGCATCGCGGCGGGCCTGCTGCCAGGCACTGCGGCTGCCGGCCAGCATCGCCGGCTGGAAGCGTTCCAGTTCCTGCAGGTAGCGCGAGGCCTTGAACAGGAACATGCCGCTGTTCCAGTAGTACTGGCCGCTGCTGACATAGCCGCTGGCGGTCTCCAGGTCGGGCTTTTCGACAAAGCGCTCGACTGCACGCACGCCCTGGCCATCGGCCGCCTTGATGTAGCCGTAGCCGGTTTCCGGGCCGGTCGGCACGATGCCGAAGGTGACCAGCTTGCCGGCTTCGGCGGCACCGGCGGCGGCCTGGACCGCCGCGCGGAACGCCGCCTCGTCGGTGATCACGTGGTCGGAGGGCAGCACCAGCAGCAGCGCATCGGCGCCGTCGCGGGTGGCTTCCAGCGCGGCCACGGCGATCGCCGGCGCGGTGTTGCGGCCGACCGGTTCGAGGATGATCGCGGCCGGTTCGGCGCCCACCTGCTGCAGCTGCTCGGCGGCGACGAAGCGGTGCTCTTCGTTGGCGATGACCAGCGGCCCACGCGCGGCGAGCGGCGCCACGCGCTGCCAGGTGGCCTGCAGCATCGTCAGTTCGCCGGCCAGCGGCAGGAACTGCTTCGGGTAGGCCTCGCGCGAAAGCGGCCAAAGGCGGGTGCCGGATCCGCCGGACAGGATGACAGGCTGGAGGCTGCTCATGGTCTTCCCCGGTTACTGCTGGATGAGGCGGGAGAGCTCATCGGTGCGCGCCTGCATCAGCGCGGCATCGCCGCGCGACTCGACGTTCAGGCGCAGCAGCGGCTCGGTGTTGGAACTGCGCAGGTTGAAGCGCCAGTCGCCAAAGTCGGCGCTGATGCCATCGGTGTGGTCCAGCGCCGGCGACTGCGCGGCGAAATGCTCCATCACGCGCGCCACGGCGGCCTTGGCATCGGCCACCTTGAAATTGATCTCGCCGCTGCACGGATAGGCGGCCATGCGGTCCTCCACCCAGTCGGCCAGCGAGCGGCCACTTTCGGAAACCAGTTGTGCGATCAGCAGCCACGGGATCATGCCGGAGTCGGCGTAGGCAAACTCGCGGAAGTAGTGGTGGGCGCTCATCTCGCCGCCGTACACCGCGTCCTCGGCGCGCATCTTCTCCTTGATGAAGGCGTGGCCGCTCTTGCACTGCACCGGCACGCCGCCGGCCTGCTCGACCATGTCCACGGTGTTCCAGACCAGGCGCGGGTCATGCACGATCTTGCCGCCGGGATGGCGCGCCAGGATCGCCTTGGCCAGCAGCCCGACCAGGTAGTAGCCCTCGATGAAGCGGCCGCTGTGGTCGAAGAAGAAGCAACGGTCGAAGTCACCATCCCAGGCGATGCCGAAATCGGCGCCGTGTTCGCGCACCGCGTCGGCGGTGGCGGCGCGGTTTTCCGGCAGCAGCGGGTTGGGGATGCCGTTGGGGAAGCTGCCATCGGGTTCGTGGCAGATGCGGATGAACTCGAACGGCAGGTGCGGGGCGAGCAGATCGACGATGGCACCGGCGCCCCCGTTGCCGGCATTGACCACCAGCTTCAGCGGCTTGAGCTTGCCGGCATCGACGTAGCTCAGCAGGTGATCGATGTAGGCGCTCTTGTCGTGCTGGGCGACCTGGCCGGCGCGCGCGGGCTCGGCCGCAGAGGTATCGGCGGCCACCGCATCGGAGATCGCGAACAGGCCGGTATCGGAGCTGATCGGCCGTGCGTTTTCCTTGACCAGCTTCATGCCGTTGTAATCCATCGGGTTGTGGCTGGCGGTAACCATCACGCCGCCGGCGGCACCCAGATGATCAGTCTGGAAATAGACCTCTTCGGTGCCGCACAGGCCGATGTCGATCACCTCGCGGCCGGTGCCGCGCAGACCGGCCGCCAGCGCGTCCTGCAGTGCCGGGCTGGTCAGGCGCACGTCGTGGCCGAGGACCACTGGGCCCGGCGCGAGCTGCGCGGCCAGGGCCACGCCGATGCGGCGTGCCAGATCTTCGTTCAGTTCTTCCGGCACGCGGCCGCGGATGTCGTAGGCCTTGAAGGCGGGCAGGGGCATCGATCGGATCCTTGGTGAGCTCAGCCCCAGATTGTATTGCCTGCGCTGTATGGGAAGCGTTTCCATGCCGCAACGCCACGTGACCGGTGCAGCGGCTGGCCTAGAATGGGCGCATTACATCAACGAGGTGAGGGCGTAGATGAGCAACCCGGCAACGACCGGCGGCAGGCGCAGCAAGCGCTTTGCCAGCGCGGCCCAGGCGCTGGAGGGCGTGGTCGCCGATGGCCAGACCCTGGCGGTGGGAGGCTTCGGCCTGTGTGGCATTCCCGAGGCGCTGATCGCTGCACTGCGTGACAGCGGCGCCAAGGGCCTGACCGTGATCTCCAACAATGCCGGCGTCGATGGCTTCGGCCTGGGCCAGCTGCTGGAAACGCGGCAGATCAGCAAGATGATTTCGTCCTACGTGGGCGAGAACAAGGAATTCGAGCGGCAGTTCCTGGCCGGTGAGCTGGAGCTGGAGTTCAATCCGCAGGGCACCCTGGCCGAACGCCTGCGTGCCGGCGGCGCGGGCATCCCGGCATTCTTCACCGCCACCGGCTACGGCACGGTGGTGGCCGAAGGCAAGGAAACACGCGAGTTCGACGGCAAGCACTACGTGATGGAAACCGCGCTGCGCGCCGACGTGGCGCTGGTCAAGGCGTGGAAGGCCGACGAAGCCGGCAACCTGGTGTTCCGCAAGACCGCGCGCAATTTCAACCCGGCCTGTGCGATGGCCGGCAAGGTCTGCATCGTGGAAGTGGAGGAGGTGGTGCCGGTGGGCGCCATCGATCCGGACCAGGTGCATCTGCCGGGCATCTACGTGCACCGCATCGTGCACAACGCGCACCCTGAAAAACGCATCGAACAGCGCACCATCCGCGCGGAGGGCAACTGACATGGCGTGGTCCCGTGACGAGATGGCGGCGCGCGCTGCCCAGGAACTGACCGACGGTGCCTACGTGAACCTGGGCATCGGCCTGCCGACCCTGGTCGCCAACCATATCCCCGAGGGCGTGGATGTGTGGCTGCAGTCGGAGAATGGCCTGCTCGGCATCGGCCCGTTCCCCACCGAAGCCGAAGTCGACGCCGACCTGATCAATGCCGGCAAGCAGACCGTCACCGCCCGCGCCGGCGCCAGCTATTTCGGCAGCCACGACAGCTTCGCGATGATCCGCGGTGGCCACGTCAACCTGGCCATCCTCGGCGCCATGCAGGTGACCGACAAGGGCGACCTGGCCAACTGGATGGTGCCCGGCAAGATGGTCAAGGGCATGGGCGGTGCGATGGACCTGGTGGCCGGCGTACAGCGCGTGGTGGTGCTGATGGAGCACACTGCCAAGAACGGCGAACACAAGATCCTGGCCGAATGCACGCTGCCGCTGACCGGCGTGGGCGTGGTCGACCGCATCATCACCGATCTGGCGGTGTTCGATGTCACCGATGACGGATTGCGGCTGGTGGAAGCCGCGCCGGGTGTCGACGATGACGAGCTGAAGGAAAAGACCGGCGTCGCTTTCCAGCGCGCCTGACCCGTACCGGCAGGGGCCCATGCGGGCCCCTGCGTTCAGCTGCGCCGTGCGTAGGCGTAGTCGCCGTCGTCGATGTCGGGCTCGCCCAGGCACGCCGCTGCGCTGACCATGCGCAGCCCGGCCTGCTCGCAACAGGCGCCCAGTGCACGTTCGATGGCATGGGCGAGGGTGCCATCGATCTGGCCGTGTTCAGCCTCGAAGTCACTGCGATACAGGTGTGCGTCCAGCAACGGGCGCAGCGCCCGCAGCCGCCACCACCCCATGCTGCCGGCCGCAAAGCGGCTGGCCTGCAGCGGTTGCCGCAGGCCCAGCCGGGCCTGCAGGCGCGCCAGCGCGGGGCCGTTGCCGCCCACAAAACCGCTCACCGGCAGCAGGTGGCCCTCAGCGGCCACCATGCCCAATGCAGGGTCGGCCTGGAAGGCGGCGTGGAGGCGTGCGGCGCGCCCGCCCTGTACCAGCCGTTGCAGCAGTTCCTGCCGCCATTGATCGCCGTCGGCGCGGTGGGTTGAGCGCTTGGTATGCAGCTTCAGCACCACATCGTGGTGATCCTGGAGCAGCCGCTCGGCCACTTCGAGGAAGGGCAGGATGTCGCGTCCCCGGTTTTCCACCGCGCTGACCTCACCCTGCAGCCCCTGTGCCGACAGCGCCTGCTGGACCGCCTCGACCTGATGCGCCGGCGTGGTCACGATGATCCGCCACGGCAGCGACGCCTCGCGCAGCGCGCCCAGCACCTCCGGCAGCGTTTCCAGATACCAGGCATGGATGTGTACCGCCGGTTGCCGATTCCCGGCCGGTGCCGGTGACAGCGCTTCGCGCGTTGCCTGCAACCAGGCGTGGCCGAGCCGTGCGTCGGGTTCCAGTACGGCGCCTTCGGCCCATTCGTTCCAGGCGTTGATGAAGACCAGGCGCTGGTTCTGCGCTGCCGTCGACAGGCGCTCATGCACGGTACTGCGCAGCCAGTCACGGTAGCCGCGCGGCGAGGCGTGCAGGTACACGCGGCCACGCCCGGAGCGGCGCGCCTCGTTGTCCCACCCGGGGTTCACACCGGGATAGAGCGGATAGTCCGGCAGCGGGCGTGCAGCGATGTCGGCCGCCAGTTCGCGCCAGTCGCGCACATCGCCATGGAACTCCGGGTTGAGCAGCCACTGCTGTGCCGACAACGAGCCGGGATTGCTCATGTTCGGCGGGAACTCGATGGCCGCGTCGAAGCCGATGTCGCGCGGATCCGGACGTTCGAACCCCTGTACGTAGGCCAGATGGATCTCGCCGATGCCGTGGTCGCGGCACCAGCGGCGCCAGCGCTCGCCGGTGGCCTGCGCGTCGGGCAGCAGATTGGGGCGGTAGACCAGCAGCATCGGCAGGCCATCGACCTTCAGGGCGCGGCGGTCGCGCAGGTACGGCGCCACGTGGGCGATGAAGGCCAGATCGTCTTCGGCGCTGTGCTGCTGGCCGATCAGGATGTCTTCGTCGCGGCCATCCCAGCGGCGTGCCCAGTTTTCGTTGGCCCAGCACAGGCAGAACGGCAGTTCGATGCTGTCATCGGCCAGCCACTGGCGCACCGGATCTTCCATCAGGGTGCGGCCGCTGAACCAGTAGAAATAGAAGCAGAACGCGCCGATGCCGTGCTCGGCCGCAAGTTGCGCCTGGTCACGCATTACCTGCCGGTTGCGCAGATCGTAGAAGCCCAGGTCCGCCGGCAGGCGTGGTTGCACGTGCCCTTCAAACTGCGGCAGTGCACGCGTGACGTTGCGCCATTCGGTGAAGCCCTTGCCCCACCACGCGTCATTCTCGGGGAAGGTATGGAACTGCGGCAGGTAGAAGGCGACCAGGGTGGCCGGCAGCGTGGAAGGCAGCGCCTGCGACAGCTGCGGGCGGTAACCGATGGCCGCCTCGTCGGCGCGCCAGCGCAGTTGCGCGTTGGCCGGCGCACGCTCGGCATCGCGCTGGCCCCGCGGCGGCGGCGGCACCCAATCGGCATGCCGCGCCAGCAGCCGCGCGCGCAACCGGTCGCGCTGTGCCTGTGGCAGCGGCAGCGCCCGGAACGCGGCGCGCAGCAGCGGGTACAGTGTCTGGCGCAGGCTCATCGGGGGTGGTACCAGGACGGCAGGCGGAACACGGGGATCGGCATCGGGGCAACGGTCATGCGGGCATTTTCAGCGCTGGCGGCCGTGACGGCAAACACCGGCATGCTAGCGTGTGGCCATGCTCTTCCCTCACCACCTGCCCGATGCCGATGTCCAGCACCTGCCGGGCTGGCTGGCCGCTGCCCGGGCCGATACCCTGATGGCCGGGCTGCAGGCCAACGTGCCCTGGGAGGTGCATCGCATCCGCATGTTCGGCCACTGGGTGGACTCGCCACGGCTGAGCTGCTGGATCGGCGACCCACAGGCCCGCTATCGCTACTCCGGCGCTGACTTCGTGCCGCAGCCTTGGCCGCCTGCGCTGCAGGCTCTGCGTGAGCAGCTGCAGGCCGAAGGTGTCGGTCGCTTCAACAGCGTGCTGCTGAACCGCTACCGCAGTGGCGGCGATTACATGGGCTGGCACAGCGACGACGAACCGGAGCTGGGGCCGGCACCGGTGATCGCCTCGCTGACCCTCGGTGCAGCACGGCGCTTCCTGCTGCGCCGGCGCGATGATCCGGCGCGCAAGGCCGAATTCGTGCTGGGCCACGGCGACCTGCTGGTGATGGCCGGGCCGACCCAGCGCTATTACCAGCATGCGCTGCCGAAGATGGCGCGGGTGCAGGGCGAGCGCATCAACCTGACGTTCCGCTGGATCACGCCGCGCGGGTGAGGGCGGGGTCAGCGCAGATGGGGTCAGAGCCCTTTCGCGCTGCGGAAGGGATCCGACCCCGCTACGCTTCAGCGCTTGCTGCCGGCGTCCGCCTGGCCGCTGGTGAGGGTCCAGCCGACCACGTCCTGCGCCAGCTGCTGCAGGCCGCGTTCGAAGGCGGCGGTCACCGCCGGCACGTCCGTGCTGCCGACCGGTTGTGCCTGGCGGAACGTGCGGTCGGCGACCACACGCTGGTCGGCCACGTGGATCAGCTTGGCGTTGAGCTCGATCACCACTGTCGGCGTGGCCTGCCCCTGATAGTCCGATTCGAAGCGGCGCACGTCGGTGGACAGCTTGTAGTCGGCACGGATGCCGGCAGCGCTGCGGGCCACCCCACCGATGCGGCCGGAGTCCTCGAAGCCGCGCAGAAGGGTGTCTTCGATCATGTCGGTGGCCGGCTGCGCCCAGCTGGCACCCTTGTAGATCTCCAGCTGCGAAGGCGTCGGCCGCACATTGATGCGCGGGCTGTCGACCATGCGTGCGGCGCTGGGCTTGGCCAGCACCAGCTGCCAGCTGGCCTGCGGCCACGACGGATCGGCCTTGACCTGCACGGCCGGCGAGTACAGCGTCACCGCCGTTTTCTCGCTGCTGCCCAGGATGGAGCAGCCACCCAGCAGGGTGACCATCGAAGCGGCCAGCAGCAGGCGCGGAAGCGGCATCGGGTTCATTTGGGTTCGAACTCCTTCGGTGCGTCGCGGCCCAGCAGGTAGCGCGCGGGGTTGTTCTCGAGGCGGTCGCTGACCCGGCGCAGGTCGCGGATCAGGCCGCGCAGTTCGGTCAGGGTCGGGCCCAGCTGGCCCAGGCCATCGTTGGCGAAGCTGTTGATGGCCGCGCGGTTCTCGCCCAGGATCGAATCGGCGTTGCCGGCCGCCGAATCGAGCTTGGCCAGGGTCGCGTCGAGCTTGTCGATGATGCCCGGCAGCTGCTGCACCAGGTTCTTGTCCAGGCGCTCGATGGTGCCGTTGGTGGTCTTCAGCGTGGTATCCAGGCTGCGCGCGGCATCACGCGCGCTGAGCAGCAGCGCCTGGGTGCCCTGGTCGCGGTCGGCCAGGCCCCCACTGATGGTTTCCAGGTTGGCCAGGGTGGCGTTGATCGAGGCCACGTTGCGGTCGCTGAGAATCTGGTCCATGCGCTCGACGATGCGGTTGGCCACATCGGTGATGTTCTGCAGCGCCGAGGGCGTGGTCGGGATGATCGGTGCCGGGTCCTTGTTGACCGTGGTCAGCGCCGGCGACTGCGGCGTGCCGCCACTGAGCTGGATGATCGACGGCCCGGTCAGGCTGGTGATCGCCAGCTTGGCGCGGGTATCGGTCTTGACCGGCGTGGTCGAATTGAGGCGGATGCGCGCGACCACCTGGCGCGGGTCATCGGGAACCAGGTTCAGCTCGGTGATCGAGCCGACCGCGATGCCGTTGTACTGCACCGGGCTGCCGACCGACAGGCCGGTCACCGCCTCGCGGAACACCACGCGGTATTCCTGCCAGGTGCGGTCGGATGAGTACTTGGCCGCCCACAGGCCGAAGGCCAGCAGGGCCAGGCCGGTGATCAGGGTGAACGCGCCGATCAGCACGTAGTTGGCTTTGGTTTCCATGGCTCAGGCACTCTCGATCTGTTCGCCGCGCGCGGCACGCGCACGCGGTCCGTGGAAGTATTCCTGGATCCACGGATGATCCAGTTTCTCGATGTCAGGCAGCGGTGCGTTGGCGACCACCTTGCGGTCGGCCAGCACGGCGACGCGGTCGCAGATGGCGTACAGCGTGTCCAGGTCATGGGTGATCAGGAACACGGTCAGCCCCAGTGCTTCCTGCAGGGTCTTGATCAGGCGGTCGAATGCCGCCGCACCAATCGGATCCAGGCCGGCGGTGGGCTCATCCAGGAACAACAGCGGTGGATCCAGTGCCAGCGCACGTGCCAGCCCGGCGCGCTTGCGCATGCCGCCGGACAGCTGCGAGGGCAGCTTGTTGATCGCATCGGCCGACAGGCCGGCCAGCTTCACCTTCAACAGCGCCAGTTCGTAGTGCCAGCGCTCGGGCAGCTCGCGGTGGTGCTCCTTCAGCGGCACCTGCACGTTCTCGCCCACGGTCAGCGAGGAGAACAGGGCGCCATCCTGGAACAGCACGCCGGTGTTGCGCTCGATGTGCAGGCGGCTTTCGGCATCGTCGGCACGCGCGTTGCGGCCGAGCACTTCGATCTGCCCCGCATCGGGCGTACGCAGGCCGAGGATGGAGCGCATCAACACCGACTTGCCGGTACCCGAACCCCCGACCACGCCGAGGATTTCGCCACGGCGCACGTCCAGGTCCAGGTCTTCGTGCACGGTCTGGCTGCCGAAGCGGTTGACCAGCCCGCGCACGCGGATGGCCAGCTCGTGGCCGTCGCCATCGCGCATGTCGAGGGTTTCGGTGGCAGGCGATGTGGTCATCTCACCAGTCCATGTGCATGAACCACAACGCCGCGAAGGCGTCGATGATGATCACCAGCGAGATGGTCTGCACCACGCTGGAGGTGGTGCGTTCACCCACCGACTGCGCGGTGCCTTCCACCTTCAGCCCTTCCAGGCAGCCGATCAGGCCGATCACCAGCGCGAACACCGGTGCCTTGGACAGGCCGACCAGCATGTGCCGCACTTCCATCGTCTCGTGCATGCGCGCGATGTACATCTGTGGCGGAATATCCAGGTCGAACGCACCCACGGTGATGCCGCCGGCCAGGCCGGCGATCATCGCGATGAAGGTCAGCAGCGGCAGCGTGACCAGCAGTGCCAGCAGGCGCGGCAGCACCAGCAGATCGACCGGGTCCAGCCCCAGCGTACGCATCGCATCGATCTCCTCGCGTGCCTTCATCGCACCGATCTGCGCGGTGAACGCACTGGCGGTGCGGCCGGCCAGCACGATCGCGGTCAGCAGCACGGCGAACTCGCGCAGGAAGGCGATGTTCACCAGCTCCACCACATAGATCTCCGCGCCGAAGTCACGCAGGATGGTGGAGCCGAGGAAGGCGATGACCGCGCCGACCAGGTAGGACAGCAGCGCCACCAATGGCACCGCATCCAGGCCCACCTGTTCCATCTGGTGCACGGTGGCGGTGAGCCGGAACCGGCGCGGTTCCTTGACCAGGCGTGCGGCCTTGACCAGGTTCTCGCCGAGGAAGCTGCACAGCGCCTTGATGTTGTGGCCGGTGGCATGCACGCTGACACCAAGGCGCTCCAGCGCGGCCAGCACGCCGAAATCGCGCTTGGGTTTGGGCCGGTCGTCGGCCACTTCCTCGATGGTGCACACCAGCGCCTGATGATCCGGACGGAACTGCAGGGCCTCTTCGCCCAGGTCGGCGCGATGGGCCACACGCAGTACCTGCAGTACGCCGGCCGAGTCCAGCTGTTCGATGCCGGTGGCATCGATGCCGGTCAGCTTGTCGGGAACGCCATGCAGGACCTCGGCCGCGGCCAGCGCGGTCTTCAAGGTCCAGGTGCCGGACAGGTGGATCAGGCCCGGATCATGGGCGTCCTGCTCGAGCTGGGGGGCGTGGTTCGGGGTCACGTGGGCCATTCGGATCGCAGCATAACCGTTCTGTAGCGGGCGTCGGGTCGAACCCGGCTGAATTTATCCGGCAGGGCCCGGCGTAGGTAATACTACGGCGCATGTCCGCAGACGCTCACACGATCCCCACGCCCCAGGCCACCTACGCACAGCGCGTGGCCTTCGTTTCCGAGATCGCCGGACGCCTGCACAGCTATGGCACCACGGCCCAGCGCCTGGAAACGGCGGTGGTGGCACTGGCACGCCAGCTCGATCTGGATTGTGAACCGTGGTCGAATCCCACCGGTATCATCCTCAGCTTCAGTGACCCGGCACAGGCGATCGGTTCCAGCGACATCACCCGGGTGATCCGCCTGGCTCCCGGCGAGAACGACCTGCACAAGCTCAGCGTGGCCGACCGCATCGCCGAGGAAGTGTCCAACGGCCGGATGAGCATCGCCCAGGGCCACACGGCGCTGCGCCAGCTGGACAAGGATCCGGGACGGCGCGGCAAGCTGCGCACCATCCTGTCCTTCAGCCTGGGCGCGGCCGGCGTGGCCGGCATGTGGAAACTGCCGTGGCTGGACATCGCCACCGCCGGTGTCATCGGCCTGATGATCGGCCTGCTCGGCATGGTCACCGACCGTCGCCCGGCCACCCGCGAGGCGGCCGAGGCGCTGGCCGCGCTGCTGGCCGGCATGGTCGCCACGCTGGTGGCTTCCTTCATCGGTGCGCTCAACCTCAACACCGTGATCATCGCCTCGCTGGTGGTGCTGCTGCCCGGCATGTCGTTGACCAACGCGGTCAACGAACTGGCCAGCCAGCATTGGGTATCGGGCACGGCGCGCTTCGCCGGCGCGCTGACCACCATCATGAAGCTCAGTGTCGGCGCGATGATCGCGGTGACCCTGGCCGATGTGCTCGGCCTGGACCCGGTGATCCGCGCCGCGCGGCCGCAGGGGCCGTGGGTGGAGTGGGGCTCGCTGCTGACCGCGGCATTCGCCTTTGCGATGCTGTTCAAGGCCAACCGTCGCGACTATCCATGGGTGATCGCCGCGTCGGTGGCCGGCTATGCCATCTCCAAGTTCGGTGGCCATGCCTGGGGTGCACCGGCGGGCATCTTCCTGTCGGCGATGCTGCTGACCGCCGGCGGCAACCTGTTCGGCCGCCTGGTCGGCCGCCCGGGCGCGATCATCCGCCTGCCCGGCATCATCATGATGGTGCCCGGCAGCACCAGCCTGCGCGGCGTGCTGACCCTGGTCCAGCAGCAGGACGTGGGTGCCGGGCAAAGCGTGTTCCTCACCGTGCTCAACGTGGTGATGGCGCTGGTGGCCGGCCTGCTGTTCGGCAACCTGCTGATGCCGGCCCGCAAAACCCTGTGATGATGTCGGTGGGTGTGGACCGTTGGTCCACACGCCGAAGAATGAAAAACGCCGGCTTTCGCCGGCGTTTTCCCACTGCTTTCCGATCCGGCCTCAGGCCTTCTTGATCAGGAAATCTTCCGGCTTCTTGTTGCCCTTGGCGGTCAGCTCGGCCATCCAGCGCGGCTGCTTGCCACGGCCGGTCCAGGTTTCCTTCGGGTTGGCCGGGTTGCGGTACTTCGGCGCCACCTTGCCCAGCTTGCGGCCGGCGGTCTTGGACGGCGCCTTGGCGGCCTTGGCCACCTTGCGCGCGCGCGGTGCCGGGGCGTCGCCGAACAGTTCCTCGATCGTGTAACCCTCGGTCTTGGCCAGCTTGGTCAGCTGGGCGCGAACCTTGGTGATCGGCCGGCGCTTGGCAACGATGGTCTGCTGCTTCTTCGCGGTGCGGATCAGGGCGCCCAGCTCGCGTGCCGACAGGCCGGTCAGGTCAATGCTCATTTACGGTTACTCCAGAAACTAATGTGTGGACGGGACGAGCCAGTCCATGGCGTCGCGGGACAGAATAGAGATGAATTATTCCAAGCACAAATACTGCCGGGACAGGTCTTGGCGACCTGCCGGCTGCAACGCGGGCATTTTGACCGGATTATGTCTGCTGCCATATTCCGGCGGGCCGGTCACCGGCAAAAAAAGACCGGGGCATGCCCCGGTCCAGTGTGCCGATCAGCCCTGCAGGCGCTGCAGCAGGGAGGCCTTGTCCAGGCTCTCGGCTTCGCTGGCGCGGCGCGAACGGTACTCGTAGGTACCTGCAGCCAGGCCTCGTTCGCTGACCACCACGCGGTGCGGAATACCGATCAGTTCCATGTCGGCGAACATCGCGCCCGGGCGCAGGCCACGGTCATCGAGCGCCGCATCCAGGCCGGCGTCGCGCAGTTCCTGCAGCAGGCTGGCCGCCGCTTCGGCCACCGCAGCGTCACCCTTCGGGTTGATCACGCACACCACCACCTGCCACGGTGCCATCGCGTCCGGCCAGATGATGCCGGCATCGTCATGGTTCTGTTCAATTGCGGCAGCCACCACGCGCGAGATGCCGATGCCATAGCACCCCATCGCCATCACCGCGGCCTTGCCGTTCTCGTCCAGCACGGTGGCATCGAGTGCTTCGGCGTACTTGCGGCCGAGCTGGAACACGTGGCCGACTTCGATGCCGCGGGCGATCTTCAGTTCGCCACCGTCCAGCGCCCGGTCACCGGCACGCACGTTGCGGATGTCGGCCACTTCCGGTTCCGGCAGATCGCGGCCCCAGTTGACGCCGGCCAGGTGGAAGCCGGCTTCGTTGGCGCCGACGACGAAGTCGGACATCGCCGCCACTTCGCGATCGGCGACCACGCGGATGGCCTTGGCCGGGGCGACCGGGCCGAGGAAGCCGGGCACGCTGCCCAGGTACTCGGCGATCTCCGCTTCGCTGGCGAAGCGCTGTTCGTCCAGACCGGCCACCTTGGCCAGCTTGATCTCGTTGACCTCATGGTCGCCGCGCACCAGCACCAGCACGAACTGCTGCGCCTGGCCTTCGCCGGCGACCAGCGCCACCGACTTCACGGTGCGCTGCAGGTCGATGCCGAGCAGGGCGGCGACGTCCTCGCAGGTCTTCTGGGTGGGCGTGTCGACCTTGCGCATGGCTTCGGTGGCGGCCGCACGCGGCGCCGGATCGGCCGCGATCGCCGCTTCCATGTTGGCCGCGTAATCCGAGCCGGTGGAGAACACCAGTGCGTCTTCGCCGGAATCGGCGATCACGTGGAATTCCTGCGAGGCATCGCCGCCGATCGCACCGGAATCGGCCTGCACCATGCGGAAGTCCAGGCCCAGGCGGGTGAAGATGCGGCTGTAGGCCGACTTCATGTTTTCGTATTCGCGCACCAGGCATTCATCGTGCAGGTGGAACGAATAGGCGTCCTTCATCAGGAACTCGCGCGAACGCATCACGCCGAAGCGCGGGCGGATCTCGTCGCGGAACTTGGTCTGCACCTGGTAGAAATTCACCGGCAGCTGCTTGTAGCTGGACAGCTCGCTGCGCGCGAAGTCGCAGGCTGCTTCCTCGGCGGTCGGGCTGTAGCAGAACACCTGGTCCTTGCGGTCCTTGATCTTCAGCAGCTGCGGGCCGAACTTCTGCCAGCGCCCGGTCTGCTCCCACAGTTCCTTCGGCTGGATGGTGGGGATCTGGAATTCCACCGCGCCGGCACGGTCCATTTCCTCGCGCACGATGCGTTCGACCTTGCGCAGCACGCGCAGGCCCAGCGGCGACCAGGTGTACAGGCCGGAGGCGAGCTTGCGGATCATCCCCGCGCGCAGCATCAGCCGGTGGCTGGTCAGCTCGGCGTCGCTGGGGGTTTCCTTGGTGGTGTGCAGGTGGAACTGGGAGAGGCGCATCGTCGGCTTCGGATAACGGCAGAGTCGCCTATTCTGCCAGCCCGGCCGGGGTGGGGGTACTGGCAGGGCTGCGCCCTGCACCCGCCTCAAGCAACGTCAACTGCAACTGCCGAAGCAACGGCAAAGGCGGACTTCCCGTGGGATGGCGGGGTGGGTCCGGTTGCGGGGGACGCCGTAAATACGTCCCTGTAGGCTCGGTCGCGCCATCCATGGCGCTCACGCCCCCGCAACCGGACCCACCCCGCCTTCGACAGTTTTCCGCGATCTGTCGCCCTTTTGTAGAGCCGAGCCATGCTCGGCTTTTCGATCAATTCTCGAAATATTCGATTTCCATGGAGATTCATCCACGCATGGCGTGGATCTGCCACCGTCACCAGGAACCTGTCGGAGGTGGGGTGGTGTGGGCTGGCAGGACCGTTGGCGCCATGGATGGCGCCATCGAGCCCCCATGGAAGGGTTTACGGCGTGTCCTGCCAGCCCACACCGCCCCGCCAAACCCACAGAAAGCCCATAGCCGGCTGTTGCCGTTGCCGTTGCTTGAAGCAGGTGCAGGGCTGCAAGCCCTGCCGATACCCTCACTCCGCCGGGCAGTACGCCTTGATGGCCGCTTCCGCCAACCCCTTCTGCGCGCTGCGCTGTTCCGGGGTCAACGCGGTATCGGGCTTGCCGTCGCCATCGGTGTCGTGCATCACCTGGCCGGTGCCTTCCAGCAGGGCCAGGTTGGCGCGGGCGGTACTGCACGGCTCGGGCACCGGCGCGGCCGGAGCCTCGGCGCTGGCCGCGGCCTGGGGGCTGCGGGCCTGCTCACGGGTCTCATACTTCCTGCCCGCCGGAGGGGTCTCCGAGTACTGCGTAACGCCATTGGCGTCCTTCCACTTGTACACCGGGCCGGCCACGGCGTTGGCACTGGCCAACAGCAGCAGGCATCCAAGGCTGGACAGGGCACGCATGGCAAACTCCGCAGAATGGGCGTAGAACGCCGATTGCAGCATTGGCGCCGACGGCTGGCAAGTCGATTAAACTGGATTCCATGGACCCGATCACACCGCCGCCGCGCTCGCGCACGATTTACCTGCTGCCCAACCTGTTCACCACGGCCGGCCTGTTCGCGGGCTTCTACGCGATCATCGCTGCCGCCAACGGCGATTTCGTCAACGCCAGCATTGCGGTGTTCGTGGCCGCAGTGATGGATGGGCTGGACGGGCGCGTGGCGCGCCTGACCGGTACCAGCAGCGAGTTCGGCGTGCAGTACGACTCGCTGGCCGACCTGGTCAGCTTCGGCATGGCGCCGGCGCTGGTGATGTACCACTGGTCGCTGTCGTGGCTGAAGTTCGATGACCCGCTGCTGGGCCGCGTCGGCTGGGCGGTGGCATTCCTGTATGCCGCGTGCGCGGCCCTGCGCCTGGCCCGCTTCAACACCCAGGTGGCGGTGGTCGACAAGCGCTGGTTCGTCGGCCTGGCCAGCCCGGCCGCGGCCGGCCTGATGATGTCCTTTGTCTGGGCTTTCGCCGACGGCAATCTGGGCTGGGATGGCAATCAGCTGCGCTACGTCGCGCTGGCGGTGACCCTGGTCGCCGCGCTGCTGATGGTCAGCCGTATCCGCTTCTGGAGCTTCAAGGGCGGTGCCGCCAAGGACGGTCGTGCTGAGCGCGTGCCGTTCCTGGTGCTGGCGCTGGTGCCGGTGGCCATCGCCATCGCGGTGATCGACCTGCCGCGCGTGCTGTTCGCGGTCGGCATCCTGTACGCCCTGTCCGGCCCGGTGATGTGGGCCGTACAACGCCTGCGCAAGAAGTCCGAGGCCGCGTGAGCCAGGATCTGCCCGTGCTGTGGTCGCCGGCCCAGCAGGCCTGGCTGCAGGCCATGGGCTACGCCGTCTACCACGACGGCCAGCTGGCTGCCGAGCTGGATGCCGCGCTGCAGCTGAGCGTGGCCAACGCCGAAGCCCGCGCTGCGCCGCCGGCCGGGCCCGCCCACGTGGACGATGCGGCCCACGAACGCCATGGCGGCGCCGCACCTGCGGCGCGCCCGGAACGCCCGGCACCGCCGCGTCGCGAGCCTCCGGTCACCGCACCGGATACCGCAGCGGCCACGGCACGTCCGTTGCCCAGCGGCAACGCCCGGCAACCGGTGGTGCGCCTGCCGGACCGGCTGCAGATCGCCTTGCTGCGTGCGTCGGGCTGCAACCCGAACGACCCGGCCACCCAGGCGCTGATGGACAGCTGGCCGCTGGACCAGCTGCGCCACGATCCGGCCGCCAAGCGTGCGCTGTGGCCGCAGCTGCGTGCCCTGCGCAAGCGGGGGGCAGCATGAGTGCGGTCAGCCAGCCGGGGCCGGTGCGCCTGCGCGCGCTGCGCGAGAGCGATCTCAATGCGGTGATGGCGATCGAGCTGCGTGGCTATCCGTTTCCTTGGACCCGCGGCATCTTCATCGACTGCCTGCGCGCCGGCTATCCCGGCCTGGCGATGGAGCGCGACGGCCAGCTGATCGGCTACGGCGTGCTCAGCCTCGCCGCCGATGAGGCGCACGTGCTGAACATCTGCATCGATCCGCTGGCGCAATCGCGTGGCCTGGGCCGCCAACTGCTGCGCGCGCTGGTCCAGCTGGCCCGTGATCGGGGCGCGCAGCGGGTGTTCCTTGAGGTGCGCCCGTCGAACACGCCGGCATTGGCGCTGTACCACAGCGAAGGCTTCAACGAGATCGGCCGCCGGCCGCGCTATTACCCGGCCGCACAGGGTCGGGAGGACGCGGTGGTGATGGCCATCGAACTGGTCGGCGACGACCTGCAGGCGATGCCGCCGCTGTAACGGAGAAGGGGTGCCGGCCCGGGGGCGGCACTACTGCGCTCGCCGGGCACGGCCCGGCGCTACCGTTACGCCAACCGCAACGCCAATACGCCGCTCACGATGAGCGACGCTGCCAGCCAGCGCGCGCGCGGAATGCGTTCGCGCAGCAGGAACACCGAGATCAGCAGCGCGAACAGGATCGAGGATTCGCGCAGCGCCGAGACCATGGCCACCGGTGCCTGGGTCATGGCCCACAAGGCCATCGCATAGGAGGCCGTGGTGCCGACGCCACCGGCCAGTCCCAGCGGCCAATGCTGCCGCGCATAGTCCAGCACCGCGCCGCCGCGCGTGTACAACGCCCACAGCGGCAGCGGAATGCCCGACAGCAGGAACAGCCACAACGTGTAGCTGAGCGCGTTGCCGGACTGGCGTGCGCCCTGCGCATCGACCAGGGTGTAGGTGGCGATCATCGCGGCGGTCAGCAGCGGCAGGCGCAGTTGACCGCCGCGTGCACCCAGTGCCATGCACAGGATGCCGGTACTGACCAGCAGCACGCCCAGCCAGGCCGCAGGTGGCAGCCGTTCGCCGAGCAGGGTGCCCGCCAGCGCGACCAGGATCGGCGCACTGCCACGCATCAGCGGATAGGCCAGGCTCATGTCGACCTGCTGATAGCAGCGTGCGACCAGGCCGTAGTAGGTCACCTGCAGCAGCACCGATGCGCCCAGCCAGGGCCAGCTGTGCGCGGCGGGAAACGGCAGGAAGGGCAGGGCGGCGGACGACAGCAGCGCGGCGCTGCCGGTAACCAGCACGGTGCCGAGGAACTTGTCCGGCCCGCGCTTGACGATCGCATTCCAGCTGGCATGCAGTGCCGCCGCGGCGAGAACCAGCAGGAAGATCGAAAGAGGCATCGGGCGATGATGCCATGCGGGGGAAATGGAAACGCCGGGCATCGCCCGGCGTTTCCGATTCCGCGGTGGTAGGTGCCAACCTTGGTTGGCACGCACCAGAGGGTGGCGTTACAGCTTCGCGCGCTGCTCGCGCAGGCCGGCCAGCTGGGTGTTCCAGTCGGCCAGGCGCACACGCTCCTGCTCGACCACGGCCGGCGGCACCTTGTCGGTGAACCTGGCCAGCTTGGTCTCGCTCTTCTCCTTCTCTGCTTCGACGCGGGCGATTTCCTTGTCCAGGCGCGCACGCTCGGCATCGAGATCGACCAGGCCTTCCAGCGGCACCAGCAGCTTCAGCTCGCCGACGATCGCCGCAGCGGCCGGCGGTGCGCTTTCACCCTCGGCCAGCCACTGGATGCTGTCCAGCTTCAGCAGGAACGACAGCGAGGCATTGAAGCGTTCGATGCGCACACGGTCCAGCTCGAGGCCTGCCTGCAGGCGCAGCGGCACCAGCTTGGACGGGGCGACATTGAGTTCACTGCGCACGCGGCGCACGGCGCTGATGGCCGCCTTCAGCCACTCCACGTCGGCCTCGGCCTGGGCGAAGTCGCCGGCGAATTCGTCGGCGGTCGGGTACGGGCGCAGCGACAGCGTGGTCGCGGCCAGGCCCAGACGCGGCGCCAGCTGCTGCCACAGCTGTTCGGTGATGAACGGGGTCAGCGGATGCAGCAGGCGCAGCAGCGCTTCGAGCACGTACAGCAGGGTGTGGCGGGTGCTTTCGGCGTCGGCGGCGTCGGCACCGTTCAATGCCGGCTTGCTCAGTTCCAGGAACCAGTCGCAGAACTCGTTCCAGGCGAACTCGTACAGGCACTGCGCCAGCAGGTCGAAGCGGTAGTTGGCGTAGTGGCCCTGCGCTTCGGCCGACACCGCCGCCAGGCGCGCCAGGATCCAGCGCTCGGCGTCGGTGCGCGGCGTCGGCACGCCAGTGAATGCGGCGCCCTCGGTGTTCATCAGGGCGAAGCGGCTGGCATTCCACAGCTTGTTGCAGAAGTTCTTGTAGCCCTCGGCGCGGTTCATGTCGAACTTGATGTCGCGGCCGTGGGTGGCCAGCGCGGCGATGGTGAAGCGCAACGCATCGGCACCGTGGGCAGCGATGCCGTCCGGGAATTCCTTGCGGGTGGCCTTCTCGATCTTCTCCACCATCTTCGGCTGCATCAGGCCGCCGGTACGCTTGGCGACCAGGTCGTCGATGCTGATGCCGTCGATGATGTCCAGCGGGTCGAGCACGTTGCCCTTGCTCTTGGACATCTTCTGGCCCTGGCCGTCGCGGATCAGGCCGGTGAAGTAGACGTCCTTGAACGGGATCTTCCCGACCAGGTTGTCGGTGGCCATGATCATGCGCGCCACCCAGAAGAAGATGATGTCGAAGCCGGTGATCAGCACCGACGACGGCAGGTAACGGTCGAAGCCGCGCTCGGCCATGGCCTGTTCGTTCGGCCAGCCCAGGGTGGAGAACGGCCACAGCTGCGAGGAGAACCAGGTCTCCAGCACGTCGCTTTCCTGGTTCAGCACCACGTCGCTGCCGAGGTTGTGCTTGGCGCGCACTTCCGCTTCGCTGCGACCGACGTAGCAGCTGCCGGTGGCGGCGTCGAACCACGCCGGAATGCGGTGGCCCCACCACAGCTGGCGGCTGATGCACCAATCCTGGATGTTGTTCATCCAGTGGCGGTAGGTGTTGATCCAGTTCGGCGGCACGAAGGCGATGGTTCCGTCTTCGACCAGTTCCAGACCGCGCTTGGCCAGGTCGTCCATCTTCACGAACCACTGGTCGGTCAGGTACGGCTCGATCACCTGGCCGGTACGGTCGCCGCGCGGCACCTGCAGCTTGTGCGCGCGGGTCTCGACCAGAATGCCCAGGTCTTCCAGCTCGGCCAGCACCGCCTTGCGCGCGGCGTAGCGGTCCAGTCCCTGGAAGCGTTCGGGCGCATTTTCATTCAGCGCCGCCACCGGGGTGAACAGGTTGATCATCGGCAGGCTGTGGCGCACGCCGACTTCATAGTCGTTGAAGTCGTGCGCCGGGGTGACCTTGACCACGCCGGTGCCGAAGGCACGGTCCACGTAGTCGTCGGCGATCACCGGCACGCGGCGGCCGGTCAACGGCAGCACCACCTGCTTGCCGATCAGGTGCGCATAGCGCTCGTCTTCCGGATGCACCATCACCGCCGTATCACCCAGCAGGGTTTCCGGGCGGGTGGTGGCCACCACCAGGTAGTCGCGGGTCTCGCGCAGGGTTTCCACGCCGTCGGCATCGCGCTCGACGTGCTCGTAGCTCAGGCCGTCATCGAGCGTGTAGGCGATCGACCACAGGAAGCCGTCTTCCTCGGCGCTCTCCACTTCCAGGTCGGAAATGGCGGTCTTCAGCACCGGGTCCCAGTTGACCAGGCGCTGGCCACGGTAGATCAGGCCCTGCTCGTACCAGCGCACGAAGGCTTCGTTCACCGCGGCCGACGGCTGCGGGTCCATGGTGAAGGTGCTGCGCGACCAGTCGGCGGAGGTGCCGAGGCGGCGCATCTGGCGCTCGATGGTGTCGCCGGACTGCTGCTTCCACTCCCAGACCTTGCCGATGAAGCCTTCGCGGCCCAGCGAATCGCGGGTCTCGCCCTTGCCTTCCAGCGCCAGGTTGCGGCTGACCACCATTTCGGTGGCGATGCCGGCGTGGTCGGTACCGACCTGCCACAGCGTGTCGTAGCCACGCATGCGGTGGTAGCGCACCAGCGCATCCATCAGGGTCTGCTGGAAGGCATGGCCCATGTGCAGGGTGCCGGTCACGTTCGGCGGCGGCAGCAGGATGGTGTACGGCTCGCCCGTGCCGGACGGCTTGAAGTGGCCGGCCTTCTCCCAGGCCTCGTAGAGGTCGGTCTCGAAGGACTTCGGGTCGTAGCTGGAGGCGAGTTGGGTCATGCGGGGGAACCGGTAATCAAGGCGGAAGGGAGATCAGCGCGACCCGAGGGCGCGCCGGATCTTCTGGTCGGTGTGGTACTGGCTGACCGCATAGGCGGCCCAGATGGCGGCGGGCAGCCAGCCGATCAGGGTGATCTGCAGGATCAGGCAGACGATCCCGGCCAGCGGTCGGCCGATGGTGAAGAAGGACAGCCAGGGAAGGATCAGGGCGATCAGCAGGCGCATCAAGGGGGTCCTCGCGGGGCTTACATGTCGTGCTTGTTCAGGTCGTAGCCGGCGGCCTTGTACTGGCGCCAGCGCTCGCGCAGCGGTTCGCGCGCTTCCGGATCGGCCGGGACCACTTCCAGCACGCGCTCGCACTGGCCCAGCCAGGGCTCATCGCGCAGGTTGATCACCAGCGGGCGCGCCGGCGCATCGGTGCCGGGCACGGCGATCAGCACCAGCGCCTCTTCCTCGTCCATGTCTTCGCCGGCGATCTGGTGCGGGATGTAGGCATCGTTGTCGAACGCCCACAGCAGCTCGTCCAGTTCCTCAGCCTGGGCCTGGTCGCGGGCCAGCACCAGGGTGAACAACCCGGCGTCGTTGGCCTTGCGCGCCAGCTCGCAGACCAGGCGCAACGGCTCGGTCAGGAAGCGGGGCTTGGCGATCAGGTAGAAGTCGGCGCGGGGCATGGCAGGGTCCGGGTCAGGCAGGGGCCCGGTCGTGCCGGGCGAGGCCCTGGCCGGCGGTTGCCGGCCAGGGTCGGGTACGGCATCAGGCGCGGGCGGCCTGGTCCAGCAGCCACTGGCTCAGCAGGCCGACCGGGCGACCGGTGGCCATGCCACGCTTGCCTTCATCGCTGGCCACGCCGGCAATGTCCAGGTGGGCCCAGCGCTGGCCTTCGGCAAAGCGCGACAGGAAGCAGCCGGCGGTGATCGCACCAGCCCAGCGGCCGCCGATGTTGTAGACGTCGGCGAAGCTCGAATCCAGCATCGGCTGGTACTCGTCCCACAGCGGCAGGCGCCAGGCGCGGTCGAACACGTGCTCGCCGGCGGCCAGCAGCTCGTTGGCCAGGTCGTCGTGCTTGCTCATCAGGCCGGCGGTCTGGTGGCCGAGGGCGACCATGCAGGCACCGGTCAGGGTGGCCACGTCGACCAGGGCCTGCGGCTCGAAGCGCTGCGCGTAGGTCAGCGCGTCGCACAGGATCAGGCGGCCTTCGGCGTCGGTGTTGCCCACTTCGATGGTCTTGCCCGACATCGAGGTGATCACGTCGGACGGACGATAGGCGTTGCCATCGATGGCGTTTTCCACCGCCGGCACCACCACCACCAGGTTCAGCGGCAGCTTGGCCTTGACCGCAGCGACGAAGGTGCCGATGACGTTGGCGCCACCGCACATGTCGTATTTCATCTCTTCGATGCCGCCCTGGGTCTTCAGGTTGACGCCACCGGTATCGAAGGTGATGCCCTTGCCGACCAGCACATAGGGCTTGGCGTCGCCTGCACCGGTCCACTTCAGCACCACCAGGCGCGGGCGGTTGGCCGAACCACGGGCCACGGCCAGCAGCGAGCCCATGCCCAGCGCTTCCATCTGGTGCTCGTCGAGGATCTCGGCTTCGGCGCCGTCGTGCTCGCCGGCGAACTTCACGCCCACTTCGGCCAGGTAGGCCGGGGTGCAGTAGTTCGGCGGCAGGTTGCCCAGCTCGCGGGCGAACTCGACACCGGCGGCGATGGCCTGGCCCTGGGCCAGCGCCTGCGCGTCGTCACCGGCGATGGCCAGCTGGGTCAGACCGGCGTCGTCGGCCTTCTTCTTGCCCAGGGTGGCGGTGTAGCGGTAGGCGGCGTGATCGGCGGCGATCACCGCCTGGCGGATGGCCCAGGCCGCGTCGCGGTCCTTGATCGCCACCTCGGACAGGGTGAACAGCGCGCTGCGGGTGGCGCCGGCCTTCAGCGCGCGCACGGCGTCGCCCACGGCCTTCAGGTACTGCGGCACGCCGAAGCGGGCGGCGTCGCCCAGGCCGACCACCAGCACGCGCGCGGCGCTCACGCCCGGCAGGTCGTGCAGCAGGGTGGTGGCGCCGGTCTTGCCGGACAGGTCGCCACGCTGGGCCAGGGCGGCCAGGCGGCCACCGCTGGCGGCGTCCAGGGCCTGTGCGGCCGGAGTCAGGGTATGGTCGGCATAGGCGCCAACCACCAGGCAATCAACGGTGGCGGCGGCCGGAGCAACGTGGTTCAGGGTGAATTCGAGGGCCATTGAGCAGATTCCATTGGCGAGTCCGTACAATCGCAGGCCGTTTACGCCCAGACAGTAGACTGGGCGGCACCGCGAACGAACCCCAGAGTTTAAACCACCGCCCCATGCTGAAGCTCGACCGATACCTGCTGGGCGATTTCGTCCAGAGTTTCCTGGCTACCCTGATCGTCCTGCTGGTGGTCAGCGTGGGCGGCGTGCTGGTGGACATCCTCGGCAACATCGCCGACGGACGCCTGCCGGCCAAGCTGCTGTTCTCGCAGCTGGGCCTGCAGTTCATCGCCTACCTGCCGCTGATCCTGCCGCTGGCGCTGATGCTGGGCCTGCTGCTGGCCATCGCCCGGCTGTACCGCGACTCGGAAATGGCGGTCATCACCGCCATTGGCGTGGGCCCCAAGCGCCTGCTGCGGCCGCTGCTGATGCTGGTGGTGCCGGTGGTGCTGCTGGTCGGTGCCTGCTCGTTGTGGCTGGGGCCCTGGGCCGGGCGGGTGGCCGAGCAGATGATCATCGAGGCCAACCGCAGCGTGCTGATGGCCGGGCTGGAGCCGGGCCGCTTCACCCCGCTGCCCAATGGCGGGGTGGTCTACCTGTCCTCGATCTCGCCCGATGGCACCCAGCTTGGCAAGGTGTTCCTGCAGCGGCAGAAGGATGACCGCCTGGAAGTGGTGTCGGCCAACGGCGGCCGCATGTATTTCGAGGGCACCCGCCAGCGCTTCCTGGAGCTGGATGACGGCCACCAGGTGGAAGGGCCCGCGGCCGGTGGGCTGGACTACCGGCTGGCGACCTTCGCCCGCAACGACGTGGCCCTGCCCGATGGCGCACAGGCCCGCACCGAGGATGATCCCGAACTGATGCCGACCCTGCAGTTGATCGGAGATGCGCGGCCGCAGGCGCAGGCACAGCTGCACCGCCGCCTGGCGCCGCCGTTGATCGCGCTGGCGTTTGCCCTGCTGACCGTGCCGCTGGGCCGCAGCTCGCCGCGCCAGCAGCGCTATGGACGCATGATGCTGGCCCTGATGGCCTACATGGTGGGCACCAACCTGATGTTCATCGGCAGCGGCTGGATCGCCAACGGCAAGATCCCGGCCGCGCTCGGCCTGTGGTGGCTGACCCTGCCGCTGCTGGCGCTGGCAATCTGGATGTATGCACGTGATGGCCGCCTGGGCCGCCCGAAGGGAGCCCGCGCATGAGGCTGCGCCCGATGCGTTTCGACCTGTACCTGGGGCGTTCGGTGTTCACCACCGTGCTGCTGACCTGGGCGGTGCTGGTGGGCCTGGACGTGGTGATGGCCTTCTCCGGCGAATTCAAGGACATCGGCAAGAACGGCTACACGCTGGGCCACGCTGCGGCCTGGGTGCTGTACACCGTGCCGCGCCGTGCCTACACCTTCTTCCCGACCGCTGCGGTGATCGGCTCACTGATGGGCCTGGGCCAGCTGGCGGCGACCTCGGAGCTGACCGCGCTGCGCGCGCTGGGCCTGTCGCGCAAGCGCCTGAGCGTATCGGTGGCGATCGCCCTGTCGCTGCTGACCGCCGTGATGGTGCTCAGCGCGGAGACGCTGGGGCCGTGGGGCCAGGACCGCGCCGATGCGCTGAAGACCAGCGCCAAGTGGGGGCTGGATATCTCGACCACCCGCTATTCCGGGCTGTGGGCACGCGAAGGCGATACCTTCCTCAATGCGCAGAGCGGCGAGGAGCAGCTGGTCGGTGACAAGGGAACGCGGTTGATCCTGCGCGACGTGCGCCTGTACCGCGTCGCCGAGGACGGCCAGATCGCCTCGTTGACCCACGCCGCCACGGTTGAGCACGACAAGGATGGCTGGGTGCTGACCGGGGTGCGCCGCGATACGTTCGGCGAACGCTCGGCCACCCGCCAGGAAGTGGCACGTGAACCGTGGAACTCGAAGCTGGACCCGGCCGCGCTGGCGACCGGCATCGCCAAGCCGCGCAACCTCAGCGTGTCCGAGCTCAGCACCAGCATCGCCTACCGGCAGCGCAACGGGCTGGACGCGCGCGATTTCGAGGACGTGTACTGGAGCCGCTGGTTCTACCCGGTAAACGTGCTGGCGCTGTGCCTGGCCGCCGTGCCGTTCGCGTTCGGATCGCTGCGCAGTGGCGGCATGGGCAAGCGCCTGTTCCTGGGCATCCTGTTCGCGCTGGGCTTCTGGTTGCTGCAGCTGTTCTTCGGCCGCATGGCCGGCGCGTTGAAATTCGATTACCGCATTGCCTATGCGCTGCCGCCGATCGTGATGCTGGCGGTGTCCGGGTTGCTGTTCCGGCGCAAGTCGGGCTGATCCAGGTTGTTGTAGAGCCGAGCCCATGCTCGGCTGATGCGCTGTGAGCGAAACGCAGTCGAGCATGGCTCGGACTCTACAGATCGTGCATCACCGCTTCGGCGTGCGCACCAGGCGGGTACCGCTGGCGCGGTCGTGCCAGGTCAGGTGCTGGCGATCAAGCCACGCCCACCAGAATCCCAGCCCGCCCAGCAGCAGCGACAACGTGCCCACCGCGAAACGCAGCCACAGCTGCGCGCGCTGCAAGGGCGTGCCATCGCTTGATTCCAGCTTCAGGCGCCAGGGACGCATGCCCAGCGTCTGCCCGCCACGGCGCCAGCTGGCCGTGGCGTACCACCCGGTCACGGCCCAGCACACTGCCCACAGCAGCCACTGCCAGGCGCTGAACGGTGCGATGTTCTCGCGCTGGGCATGGCCGCTGAAGGTGTAGCCCAGGGTGAACAGCGTGCCAGCCAGCATCCACAGGGCCAGCACCGGCAACGCGTCATAGACCATCGCCAGCATGCGCCACAGCAGCAACGCACGTGGGCGGGGCATCTCGGTGGTGGCCGCAGCGGCGGCCTCGGGGGCAGGGCGGGACATGCGCCGAGCATACGCAATGCTGGCCGCATCCGCAGTCGCGCTCGTATCCTGCACGCATGGCTCTTGTTTCCACCCCCGCCGAACGCCGCCAGCTGGTGCAGCAGCTGCCGGAACTGCGCGCCGACGACAGCACGCGCATCCAGCGATTCCTCGATGCGATCTGGGCCGAGAACGGCCTGGCCCGCGCCACCCTCGACAGCTACCGGCGCGACCTGGAGGGCCTGGCGCGCTGGATGGATGGGCGCGATGGCGGGCTGGCCGGCATCGAACGTCCCGGCCTGTTCGACTACCTGGCCTGGCGTACCCGTCATGGCTGGTCGCCGCGCAGCAACGCGCGCCTGCTGTCGGCACTGCGCGCGTTCTTCGCCGACGGCGTGCGTCGTGGCGAGCGCAGCGAAGACCCCAGCGCACTGCTCGATCCGCCGAAACTGCCGCGGCTGTTGCCCAAGGCGCTGGCCGAAAGCCAGATCGACGCATTGCTGGCCGCGCCGGACATCGACGATCCGCTGGGCCTGCGTGACCGCGCCATGCTGGAACTGATGTACGCCGCCGGCCTGCGCGTGAGCGAACTGGTGCTGCTGCCGGCCACCGCCGTCAACCTGCGCCAGGGCGTGCTGCGGGTCACCGGCAAGGGCAGCAAGGAACGGTTGGTGCCGCTGGGCGAGGAATCACAGCATTGGCTGGAGCGTTACCTGCAGCAGTCTCGACCGCAGCTGGTCGGCAAGGGCAAGGTACAGGCCTTGGCGGATGGGCAGACCCCGCTGTTTGTCGAAGCGACGTTGCATGCGCTGACCCGGCAGGCGTTCTGGCACCTGGTCAAGCGATACGCGCAGATTGCCGGTATCGACCCGGTGCGGATCAGCCCGCACGGCCTGCGCCACAGCTTCGCCACCCACCTGCTCAACCGCGGCGCCGACCTGCGTGCGCTGCAGATGCTGCTGGGCCACAGTTCGCTGTCCACCACCCAGATCTACACCCTGGTGGCGCGCGAGCATCTGCAGAAGCTGCACGCCCGCCATCATCCGCGCGGCTGAGCGAGGGCCTGAACCCTGCCTTGCGCCGTGCCCGGCGTCGCGGCCCGACTGCGGTGGCTGTGTCAGAATCCGGGGTCTTCTTCTGTCGCGGACCGTTCCATGCTTCGATTTGCCATCGCCGCCGTGTTCGGTGCGCTCAGCCTGACTGCCTGTGCCCAGCCGGCCCCGCCGGCCGCCAAGGCACCCACCGCCGCACCGGCCAAGGCCAGTCCGGCCGCCAACGGTTCGGCCGACCAGGCCGTGCGTGCCGCGCTGACCGCGCTCAACCCCGGCTTCGAAGTGGACTACATCGGTGCCGCGCCGTTCCCCGGTTTCCGCGAGGTGGTGGTCTCCGGCCAGCTGCTGTACGTATCCGATGATGGCCGCTACCTGTTCCAGTCGCAGCCCTACGACACCCGTGCCAAGGGCCCGGCCAACAGCGAGGGCCTGCTGGGCTATCGCCGCAGCCTGCTGGCCAAGGCCAACCACGGTGATCGCATCGTGTTCGCCGCGCCGAACGCCAAGTACACCATCAGCGTGTTCACCGATATCGAATGCGGCTATTGCCGCAAGCTGCACCAGGACATCGCCGAACTCAACCGCAACGGCATCACCGTTGAATACCTGGCGTTCCCGCGCATGGGCCTGGGCAGCAAGGACTACACCGACATGATTTCGGTCTGGTGCGCCGCCGACCGCCGCCAGGCGCTGACCAACGCCAAGCGCGGTGGCAGCGTGCCGGCCAGGAACTGCACCAACCCGGTGGCGATGCAGTACGCACTGGGCCAGCAGCTGGGCGTGAACGGCACGCCGGCGATCTTCGCGCCCGATGGCACCCAGCTGGGTGGCTACCTGCCGCCGGCACAGCTGCGCGCGGCGCTGGAAAAGCTGTCGGCCAAGCGCTGACCGTCGCCGATCTTTTTCTGTAGCGCCGAGCCCATGCTCGGCTGCGGGAACATCAGCCGAGCATGGGCTCGGCGCTCCAGGCGGGAAGCCGGGGATGCGTGTCGCATCCCCGGCTTTTTTCCTTACTTCAGGCCATCACTGACCGCCTTGGTCAGCGTGCCCTGCGCATCGTCACCACTGAACTCCCAGACGAACGCGCCGCCCAGGCCCTGGGTCTTCACATAGCCCATCTTGCGGGTGATGTTGGCCGGGGTGTCGAAGCTCCACAGCGTGCTGCCGTTGTAGATCCAGGTGGCACCGGCGGTGTTGTCGGTGTAGCCCGGCCACGCCAGGTTCTTCAGCACCTTCCAGTCTTCGATGCCGGCCTCATACGTGCCCGGCGCGGCGCCGCTGGCGGTCTGGTACAGGCCATTGTTGGCGTTGGCCACGCCGGTCCAGCCACGCCCGTAGTAGCCGATGCCCAGGTTGAGCTTGGCGGCGGGCACGCCACGGCTGATGAAGGCCTCGATGGCGTCGTTGCTGTTGTACAGCTTCTGGTCGCCGGTGGACGGATCATTCGGCGAATCGAACAGTGCCGACTGGTGATTGGTCTTCGCATCCCACGCGCCGTGGAAGTCGTAGGTCATCACGTTGATGTAGTCCAGGTACGGGTGGTACGCGGCCGGATCGGTGACGCGGATCTTGTCGATGCCGGCACCCACCGCCACCGTCAGCAACAGGCCCGGACGCACCGCATCGAGCTGGCGGCGGAACTCGGCCATCAGCGCGGTGAAGTTGGCGTTGTCTTCCGGCTTGCCGCATTCGATGCCGCAGGCCACCGGGTATTCCCAGTCGATGTCGATGCCGTCGAACACGCCCAGCGCCGCACCGGCACCACCGGCACCGTCGGTCACCGGCAGGTTGCCCTTGATGTAGGCATCGATGCACGAGGCAACGAAGGCCTGGCGGTTTTCCGGGCGCGCCGCGCTGGAGAAGCCGCGCGACCAGGTCCAGCCACCCAGCGAGATCAGCACCTTCATGCCCGGGTACTTGGCCTTGAGCTGCTTGAGCTGATTCCAGTTGCCGCGCAACGGCTGGTCCCAGGTATCGGCGCTGCCGCTGACGCTCTCGGCGGCGCTGAACGCCTTGGTGTAGTCGGCGAAGGCATCGCCACCGGCACCGCTGTTCGGATCCGACGGCTGGGTGATGCCCACTTCGCAGCGGTTGTTGCGCACGTTGCCGAAGGCGTAGTTGATGTGGGTCAGGCGTGCGGCCGAACCGCTGCTGTCGATGTTCTTGACCCGGTAGTTGCGGCCGTAGATGCCCCACTGGGTGAAGTAGCCGATGACCCGCTTGCCGGTGGTGCCACCGTCGCCGGCCAGCGTGGTGGCGCTGATCTCGGTGCCCTGGGCCGACGCATTGCCGGCGTTGTCGCGGGCGCGCACGCGGTAGCGGTAGGTGGTCGATGCGGTCAGCCCGCCATCGACGTAGCTGGCACTGGAGGGCGAGCCGACCAGGCTGCCGTTGCGGTACACGTCATAGCCGGCCACGCCGCTGCCGCCGGTGTTGTCGGTGGACGGGCTCCAGCTGAGCGCGATGCTGTTGGCGGTCCGCGTTCCCACCGCCAGCCCACCCGGCACGCTGGGCGCGGTGGTATCGCCACCGGCGGCGTTGACGGTGATGGTGATGGTCGCGGTGCTGCTGGTGGCGTTGTTGTTGTCGGTGGCCACCGCGCGCAGGGTGTGGCTGCCGGCGCTGGCATTGGTCCAGCTGGCCGCGTACGGCGCACTGGTGGCCACGCCCAGCGTGCTGCCGTCGCGGAAGAACTCGACCTTGGCGACGCTGCCGTCGGGATCGCTGGCGTTGGCGGTCACGTTGACCGTGCTGCCGGCGCTGAAGGTGGCGCCGTTGGCCGGCGAGGTCAGGCTGACCACCGGCGGCTGGTTGGTGCCGCCGCCATCACAGGCGCCGAGGTTGGTGTAGTAGGGCGCACCGGCCGGATGGTCCGGTGGCGCGTTCCAGATGTCCTGGTTCGCCCGATAGAGGACGCCTCCTTTCTGCAGGGTATCGCCGGCCCGGTAGATCTTGGCCTGGTCCCACTGGGCCACGCCGGCACAGCTGGCAGCCTGCGCCAGTCCGGGCAGGGCAGCGGCACCGGCGGCCACGGCAAGCAGCCAGGCCAGGCGGCGGGGACGACAGTTTCGGGTCGCACGTTCGGCACTGCGCACAATCGGGTCGTACATGGGTAAGTCTCCGATCAAAGGGCGCGCGGGCCCCGATGGCGCCGCGCGTGACGCAGGTCCGGGCGTCGCCCGGGAAGGCGACGGAGGGGGCGGACGGGGTACCTGGGAGGCCGGGGAGAGAGTCCGGCGCCAGGTGGGGACAACGTTGTCATCAATTGTGTGGTCAATCCGTGAGCAAGCGCATGGTTCGAAGATTCAGGCGGAAAGAGGCGCTGCGCGCGGTCGGCGGCCATCGGCGGAGCCCCTCGTGGCTGGGGCTTTCCGCGAACAGCGGCTTTCTGGAGGTTGGCCGGGTGGGTGGGCGGCGCAGGGGGCGCCGTGAATACGTCCCTGTAGGCTCGGGCGCGCCATCCATGGCGCTTACGCCCCTTCGCAGCCCACCCACCCGACCACGGACAGGTTCCTGCGCGGCCGGCCACGGAGGACAGAGCAGAAAATCAAAAGCAAAAGCCGGTCGCTGCGCTCTTCAATGCCTGACTTCTGAAATTTCCTGGTTGCCGGCCAGCGGCCGGCACTACCGGGGAGCATCCACGCATGGCGGCAGATCGCGGAAATCTGTCGGGGCGGGGTGGTGGGGGCCAGCAGGACCGTTGGCGCCATGGATGGCGCCATCGAGCCCCCATGGACGGGTTTACGGCGTGTCCTGCTGGCCCCCACCACCCCGCCATCCCACGGGAACCCAGCTTTTGCCTGGGCCGTTGCTGTTGTCGTTGCCCTGGCTTCGGCGGGTGCCGGGCGCCGCCCGGCCAAAGCCCTTCCCCCGCTTCCGGTACAATGTCGGGCCCGTTTCCCAACTACGGTTCCCCGGACATGATGGTCCTCGAGGGCGCGCCCGCCCTGTCGCCGTTCCGCCGCGAACGTCTTGAATCCCGCCTGCAGTCCATCGCGCCCTCCCTGCGCATCAGCGGTGCCTGGCACGTCTACTTCGTGCAGACCGAAGGTGCCGCCGCCCCCGACCTGACAACCCTGTGCCGCATCCTCGAGGCTGCGCCGCAGGCGCAGGCCGTGGCCGACGGTGCGGTCAGCCGCATCGTGGTGCCGCGCCTGGGCACGCTGTCGCCGTGGTCGAGCAAGGCCACCGAACTGGTCCGCGGTGCCGGCCAGCCGGTCAGCCGGGTCGAGCGTGGCCTGCGCATCGACGTGCAGGGCTGGCCAGCCGATGCCGCCGCCCAGCAGGCGCTGGTCAAGTCGCTGCACGATCCGATGACGCAGTCGGTGCTGGAAACGGTCGAACAGGGCCAGGCGCTGTTCTCGGCGCCGGCGCGGGGTGAGCTGGAACGCGTGCCGGTGGACCAGCTGGAGGCCGCCAACCAGCGCCTCGGCCTGGCCATGGCCCAGGACGAGATCGACTACCTGCGCGAACGCTTCACCGCGCTGGGTCGCTCGCCGTCGGATGTGGAACTGATGATGTTCGCGCAGGCCAACTCCGAGCACTGCCGGCACAAGATCTTCAACGCCAGCTGGACCATCGACGGCCAGGAACAGGACCGTTCGCTGTTCCGGATGATCAAGAACACCCACCAGCAGACACCGCAGCACACGCTCAGCGCGTACAGCGACAATGCGGCGGTGATCGAAGGCCATCCGGCCTCGCGCTATCGCCCGGACCCGGCCAGTGGCGAATACCGCCGCGAGCCGCAGGTGCCCAGCGCGTTCCAGATCAAGGTGGAAACGCACAACCACCCGACCGCGATCGCGCCGTTCCCGGGCGCCTCGACCGGTGCCGGTGGCGAGATCCGCGACGAAGGCGCGACTGGCCGCGGTGGCAAGCCCAAGGCCGGCCTGACCGGCTTCTCGGTCTCGCACCTGCGCATTCCCGAACTGCCGCAGCCGTGGGAAGCGCCGCGTGCGCTGAACCCGCGCATGGCGCCGGCGCTGGAAATCATGACCGACGGCCCGCTCGGCGGCGCCGCGTTCAACAACGAGTTCGGCCGCCCGAACCTGCTCGGCTACTTCCGCAGCTTCGAGCTGCCCGAAGGCGCCGATCTGGTCCGCGCCTACGACAAGCCGATCATGCTGGCCGGTGGCCTCGGCGCCATCGATCGCATCCAGGTCGACAAGATCCAGCTGCAGGCCGGTGATGCGGTCATCGTGCTCGGTGGCCCGGCGATGCTGATCGGCCTCGGCGGCGGTGCCGCCAGTTCGGTGGCCTCCGGCGAAAGCGCCGAGGACCTGGACTTCGCCAGCGTGCAGCGCGACAACCCGGAGATGGAACGTCGCTGCCAGGAGGTCATCGACCGCTGCGTGGCGATGGGGGCCAACAACCCGATCAAGTTCTTCCACGACGTCGGCGCCGGTGGCCTGTCCAACGCCATCCCCGAACTGCTGCACGATTCGAGCGTGGGCGGTGTCATCGACCTGGGCAAGGTGCCCACCGATGATCCGTCGCTGTCGCCGATGCAGCTGTGGTGCAACGAATCGCAGGAACGCTACGTGCTGGGCGTGGCCCAGGAACGCCTGGCCGAGTTCGCCGCGCTGTGCGCGCGCGAGCGCTGCCCGTTCGCTGCGGTCGGCGTGGCCACCGCCGAGGAACACCTGGTGGTGGCCTACGGCGCCGTGCCCGGCCACACCCCGGCCGACGCGCCGATCGACCTGCCGATGGACGTGCTGTTCGGCAAGCCGCCGAAGATGCACCGCGACACCGCGCACCCGCCGGCCCCGCGCTGGCCGGCGCTGAAGACCGGCGGCCTGGATCTGCACGAAGCGGGCCTGCGTGTGCTGGCGCACCCGACGGTGGCCTCGAAGAACTTCCTGGTCACCATCGGTGACCGCAGCGTCGGCGGCTTGACCGCACGCGAACAGATGGTCGGCCCGTGGCAGCTGCCGGTAGCCGACGTGGCAATCACCGTGGCCGACTTCGACGGCGTGGCCGGCGAAGCCATGTCGATCGGCGAGCGCACCCCGCTGGCCCTGCTCGATGCCGCTGCATCGGCGCGCATGGCGGTGGGCGAAGCACTGACCAACCTGTGCGCGGCGCCGGTGGATGCGTTGGATGAGATCAAGTTGTCGGCGAACTGGATGGCCGCGGCCGGCCACCCGGGCGAAGACGCGCTGCTGTACGACGCGGTGAAGGCGGTGGGCATGGAGCTGTGCCCGCAGCTGGACATCAGCATCCCGGTGGGCAAGGACTCGCTGTCGATGCAGGCGCAGTGGCACGACCAGGGCGAGGCGCACAAGAGCGTGTCGCCGGTGTCGCTGGTGATCTCGGCGTTCGCGCCGGTGCTCGACGTGCGCCAGCAGCTGACCCCGCTGCTCGACCGTGACGTGGACAGCGAGCTGTGGCTGATCGGCCTCGGCGCCGGCAAGCAGCGCCTGGGCGGTTCGATCCTGGCCCAGGTGCATGCCGATCACGGTGACCTGCCGGCGTTCGCCGGTGCCGCGCCGGACCTGGACGATCCGCAGCGCCTGCGTGCCTTCTTCGAACTGATCCGCGATGCGCGCCAGTCCGGCCTGCTGCTGGCCTACCACGACCGCAGCGATGGCGGTGCCTTCGCCGCGCTGTGCGAGATGGCCTTCACCTCGCGCATGGGCCTGGACATCACCCTCGATGCCTGGGGCGATGATCCGTTCCGCAGCCTGTTCAATGAAGAGCTGGGTGCAGTGGTGCAGATCGCACGCGAAGACCGTGCCGCCTTCGCCGACCTGGTCGAGCGCCATGCACTGACCGAATGCGCACAGCGCATTGCCAGGCCGACCACTGCACCGGTGGTGCGCGTGTCGCTGGCCGGCGAGAACCTGGCCGAGTGGCGCTGGGACGCGCTGTTCGATGCCTGGTGGTCGGTCACCCACGCCATGCAGAAGCGCCGCGACAACCCGGAAAACGCCGATGCCGAACGGGAGGTCGCGCGCGCCTTCAATGCGCCCGGCCTGAAGCCCAAGCTCAGCTTCGACATCAATGAAGATGTCGCCGCGCCGTTCATCAACACCGGTGCGCGCCCGCGTGTGGCGGTGCTGCGCGAGCAGGGCGTGAATGGCCAGATCGAAATGGCCAACATCTTCGAACGTGCCGGCTTCCGCGCCTTCGACGTGCACATGAGCGACCTGATCGAAGGCCGCGTGGCCCTGCAGGACTTCACCGGCCTGGTTGCCTGCGGTGGCTTCAGCTACGGCGATGTGCTCGGTGCCGGCCGCGGCTGGGCCACCTCGATCCTGGAACGCAGCACGCTGCGTGACGCCTTCGCCGCGTTCTTTGCGCGTGAGGACAGCTTCGCGCTGGGCGTGTGCAACGGCTGCCAGATGATGAGCCAGCTCAAGGGCATCATCCCCGGTGCCGAGCACTGGCCGCAGTTCCGTCGCAACGCCAGCGAGCAGTTCGAAGCGCGTACCGCACTGCTGGAAGTGGTGGAATCGCCCTCGATCCTGCTGCGTGGCATGGCCGGTTCGCGCCTGCCGGTGGCGGTGGCGCATGGCGAAGGCCAGGCCGTGTTCGACAACGCGGTCGACCAGGCCACGGCGCGTGTCGCGCTGCGCTACATCGATGGCCACGGCAACGTGGCCAGCCAGTACCCGCTGAACCCGAACGGTTCACCGGACGGCATCACCGGCCTGACCAGCACCGACGGCCGCGTCACCATCATGATGCCGCACCCGGAACGCACCCCGCGCGCGCTCAACCTGAGCTGGGCACCGGCCGAGTGGCAGGGCGATTCGCCGTGGATGCGCATGTTCCGCAACGCACGGGTCTGGTGCGGCTGATCGCGCAACCGACAATGCCTGTGCGTATGGGAAACCCGCCGGACTTCCGGCGGGTTTTTCTTTGCCATCAGGAAAATGCTGACGCGGCCATCAGTTACATGCGTTTTCATGCGTCGGATAATCATCACGTACGCCTAACAAAATACTTTTATAAACAGGTGAAACAGTGAACTACTTCACGGCAATAGGATTTGCCATGTCAAAGTCTTGACGTTTTTCGAAGTTGCCGTTAACACTTGAACCCCGTTTCAGAACCATTCATTCCGCAGTAACCGTCTGGCGCACGCGCTCGGTTTCTTTCGCTGCGCGCCGTTCGGCAATACCCCGTAGTAAATCACGCGAATAAACGCCCCCAGGGGACGTTGGGCCAGAAGGCCCGGCGGTGGCGTTGCTTTGCCCAAAACCAGTCCACTCAGGAGCCGTACCGATGAATCGGATTTATCGCAAGGTCTGGAACAAAGCATTGGGTCAGTTGGTGGTGGCCTCGGAATTGGCCTCCTCCGACAGCAGCGGAGGTGTTGTCGACCAACGCGCCGCGACGACGCAGGCAACACCTGCCCTGCTGGCCGTTGCCCTGGGCCTCGTACTGGGAGTGGGCATGGCCGGCACTGCGGCGGCGCAGTCGGTGCAGATCGGTGGCAGTGCCACCTGCGTGGCGTTCAGCGGCAAGCTGCTGGAAAAGTGCCTGATCGAGGGCAGCGCCAGCGCCAAGGGCAGCAACGCGGTGGCCATCGGCGCCGGTACCAGCGCCAGCGCGGCCAACAGCGTGGCGTTGGGCGCCGGCTCCAAGGCCACCCGTGCCAACACCGTGTCCGTCGGCGATGCCGGCAAGGAACGGCAGGTCACCCACGTCGCGGCAGGCACGCAGGCCACCGACGCCGTGAACAAGGCGCAGCTGGACGCGCAGGCGCGGGCCACCCAGGCCGCGCTGGCCGATGTCGCCGCCGATGGCAACCGCTATTTCAAGGCCGATGGCGCCGGTGATGACAGCGACGCGGCGAAGATCGAAGGGCAGGGCGCCCTGGCCGCGGGCGCCGGCGCGCAGTCGCTGGCCAATGCCACCACCGCCATCGGCACCCAGGCCATTGCCGCCGGCATTGGCGCCAGCGCATTCGGCCAGGGCGCATTGGCGCTGGGTGATGCCAGCGTGGTGGTGGGGCAGAGCGCGGCCGCGTTCGGTCTGGGTGACACCGCGGTGGGTGCCAGTGCCACCGCCGCCAGCGAGAATGGCGCAGCCACCGCGCTGGGCGCGTTGTCCGAGGCGACCGCCGATGGCGCAACCGCCGTCGGTGGCGGTGCCGTGGCCATGGGCCCGGGCAGCACGGCACTGGGTCGTGGCGCCACGGCCGCCAACGAAGCCTCGATTGCGGTCGGCGCGTTCAGCACGGCTGTGGGCGAATACAGCACCGCGCTGGGTTCCAATTCGGCGGCGGTGGCCACCGGCAGCGTGGCGCTGGGCGCCGGCTCGCTGGCCGATCGCGTCGATACCGTCTCGGTCGGCGCTGTCGATTACGGCCTGACCCGGCAGATCACCAGCGTCGCTGCCGGTACCGAAGACACCGACGCGGTCAACGTTGGTCAGTTGAAGGATGTCGCTGCAGTGGCTGACGCGACCGCCAAGCGTTTCCAGGCGACCGGCAGCAGCAACAGTGATGCCGGCGCGCTGGCTGAAGGCGATGACGCGCTCGCGGCCGGCGAAGCCGCCAACGCCATCGGCAACGGCGCTACCGCCGTGGGTGCCGGTGCAACGGCGGTTGCGCAGAACGCCACGGCGGTGGGCACCAACGCACTGGCGTCGGGCCAGAACAGTGCCGCGTTCGGCAACAACGCACAGGCCAACGGTCCGGGCAGCGTCGCGGTGGGCGGCGCTGCGGTGGATGCCAACGGCAACCCGCTGATCACCAGCGGCGGCGTGCCGGTGGAAACCGGGGCGACCAGTGCCGGGGTCGGCGGCACCGCAGTGGGTGCCAGTGCCGAGGCCGGTGGGTTTGCTGCCTCCTCATACGGTGTCGGCGCCTACGCCGCCGGCGCGCAGGCCTCCGCGTTCGGTGCGGTGGCCAATGCCATCGGTGATTACTCCACCGCGCTGGGTACGCAGAGCAATGCCACTGGCACCAGCAGTGTGGCCATCGGCGGCCCGGCCGATCTGATTCCGGGCCTGGGCTTCTTCGTGCAGACCCAGGCCAGTGGCGAAGCCGCCACGGCGGTCGGCGCCGGTGCCATCGCCAGTGGCAACTACGCCGTGGCCAACGGCAGCCTGACCGAAGCATCCGGTGCCGAGTCGGTGGCCGTGGGCTACTTCGCCTATGCGCCCGGCGAAAACTCCAGCGCGCTCGGTGCACAGACCTGGGCCAGTGGCGCGCAGAGTACCGCGGTGGGCTACTACGCCACGGCACGCGGCGCCAACAGTGTCGCACTGGGTGCCAATTCCGAAGCCGTGCGCGCCAACAGCGTGGCCGTGGGCAGCGCGGGCAACGAGCGGCAGATCACCAGCGTGGCCGCTGGCAGTGAAGCCACCGATGCGGTGAACAAGGCGCAGCTGGATGCGGTGGCCGCGACCGCCGACAGCACCGCCCGCTTCTTCCAGGCCCAGCCGGAAACCGGCAGCGATGCCGGGGCCTTTGCCGAAGGCGAGGGTGCGGTGGCGGCCGGTTCGGCCAGCAACGCCATCGGTGCCGGCGCGGTGGCACAGGGCGCCGGCGCCTCGGCGCTGGGCGATGACAGCGTGGCCCTGGGCCGCAACACCAGTGCTACCGGCGCTGGCGGGGTGGCCATTGGTGGCCTTGGCCAGGCTTACGACGCGTTCAACCAGCCGCTGCTCGATGACCAGGGCAACCCGGTGCGCGTGGGCACCACGGCTGCCGCCGATGCTACGGCGGTGGGCAACGCCGCACAGGCCACCGGCGCAACCAGCAATGCGTTCGGCAGCGCCGCCAAGGCCAGCGGCGACAACAGCCTGGCGGCCGGCGGCAAATCACGCGCCACCGGCAGCTACGCCGTCGCGCTCGGCGACAGCGCGTTCGCCAGCAGCGATGACAGCACCGCCGTAGGCGGCTACAGCTGGGCCACGGCCAGTGGCGCCAGCGCGTTCGGTGCCGGTGCGTGGGCCACGGCCACCAACGCATCCGCGTTCGGCAACGCGGCCTGGGCCAGTGGCAACGGCGCCACCTCGATCGGCTACAACAGCTGGGCCAACGGCAGCAGTGCCACCGCTGTCGGCCGTGGTGCGTTCGGCTATGGCGACAACAGTGTCGCGCTGGGCTTCCAGGCGCTTGGCAACAGCATCAACAGCATTGCCATCGGCGCCAACACGGTGGCCGGCGGAGAGAGTGCCATCGCGGTCGGTGCCGGCAGCAACGCCAGCGGCAACAACGCGGTCGCACTGGGCGCCGGCTCCGTGGCCAGCCGTGACCGCAGCGTGGCGGTGGGCAGCGCAGGCAACGAGCGACAGATCACCAGCGTGGCCGCCGGTACCCAGGCCACCGATGCGGTGAACAAGTCGCAGCTCGATGCGGTAGCTGCCAGTGCGGCCAACACCAGCAAGTACTTCCAGGCCAGCGGCAGCGACGACAGCGACGCCGGTGCCCACGTGGAAGGCGACAACGCGCTGGCTGCGGGTGAAGCGGCCACGGCCATCGGCAATGGTGCGACCGCGCTCGGCAGCGGCGCCAACGCGCTGGCCAGCAATGCGCAGGCCATCGGCTTCAATGCATTGGCCACGGCCGCCAATGCCAGCGCCATCGGCGCCAACGCACAGGCCACCGGCGAGTACGCCACCGCCCACGGTGCCGAGAGCGAAGCCAGCGGTGAACAGAGCGCAGCCTTTGGTGCGGCCGCGGTGGCCAGCGGTGCCGGCAGCACCGCTAGCGGTGTGCTGTCTGAAGCCAGTGGCGAGGAAGCCGTCGCGGTGGGCTACTTCAGCAACGCCAGTGGCGAAGCGGCGACCGCCGTGGGCAGCGAAAGCGTGGCCAGCGGCACGGCCTCGGCGGCGTTCGGTATCGGCGCCGAAGCCACCGGCGGTTACAGCACTGCCATCGGCGGCTATGCGCAGGCTTCGGCATTCAACGCAACCGCCTTCGGCAACTTCGCCAACGCATCCGGTTCCAACAGCGTGGCGCTTGGCGGCGATTCGGAAGCATCCGGCGCCTACAGCACCGCCACCGGCCAGGGCAGCCTGGCGTCGGGCACCAATGCGGTGGCCGTGGGTGGTTCGCTGTTTGGGCTGCTGGCCACTGAAGCATCCGGCGACTACTCCACTGCCGTGGGTGGCGGTGCCTATGCGCCCGGCATCAACAGCACCGCGCTGGGCAATGCGGCCGAATCGCGTGGTGCCAACAGCGTGGCGCTGGGCGCCGACTCGATTGCCGACCGCGACAACACGGTCTCGGTGGGCGGCGGCGGCAACACCCGTCAGGTCACCAACGTGGCCGCGGGCACCCAGGGCACCGATGCGGTGAACAAGGACCAGCTGGACGCGGTCGCCGCCGAGGGCGCAACCACCCGCAAGTACTTCCAGGCCAGTGGCAGCGCCGACAGCGATGCCGGTGCCTATGTGGAAGGTGACAGCGCGCTGGCTGCCGGTGAAGCGGCCAACGCCATCGGCAACGGCGCCACGGCGCTGGGTGGTGGTGCCACCGCTGTTGCAGCCAACGCCACCGCAATCGGCTTCAACAGCCTGGCCACCGGCACCAACGCAGCGGCCGTAGGCAACAACGCGCAGGCCAGCGGCGATGACAGTGCCGCACTGGGCAGCGGTGCCGCGGCCAGCGGCATCAGTGCCACGGCCACCGGCGCTGCGGCGCAGGCCAGTGGCGTGTACAGCACGGCCAACGGTGCAGAGTCCATCGCCAGCGGTGCGCAGTCGCTGGCCAGCGGCTTCCGCGCGGCGGCGTCGGCTGACGGCACCACGGCCGTGGGCGGTTACAGCGAAGCCAGCGGCCGCCTCGGCACCGCACTGGGCTACGGCTCGGCGGCGACCGGCGCCAACACCACCGCCGTCGGCTTCGGTGCCGCCGCTGCGGGGACCGGTGCGGTGGCCGTCGGCCAGTCCAGCGAAGCCAGCGGTGAGGAGAGTGTCGCCATCGGCGGCAGCACCTTCTTCGGCCTGATTCCGTCGCGCGCCAGCGGCACCGGTGCTGCGGCGTTCGGTGCCGGTGCGTGGGCCACCGAGGATTACGCCACGGCAATCGGCTGGAATTCGTGGGCCGATGGCGCCGATTCGACCGCCCTGGGCGCCAGCGCTACTGCCACTGGCCTCAACAGCGTCGCACTCGGCGCCGGCTCCAAGGCCGAGCGTGACAACAGCGTGGCCGTTGGCAGTGCTGGCAGCGAGCGCCAGGTCACCCATGTCGCCGCCGGTACCGAAGGCACCGACGCGGTGAACAAGAACCAGCTCGACGCGGTGGCCGCCACGGCGGACAAGACCAGCCGCTACTTCCAGGCCAGTGGCAGCGCCGACAGCGATGCCGGCGCCTATGTGGAAGGTGACAGCGCGCTGGCTGCCGGTGAAGCGGCCAACGCCATCGGCAACGGCGCCACGGCGCTGGGTGGTGGTGCCACCGCTGTTGCAGCCAACGCCACCGCAATCGGCTTCAACAGCCTGGCCACCGGCACCAACGCAGCGGCCGTAGGCAACAACGCGCAGGCCAGCGGCGATGACAGTGCCGCACTGGGCAGCGGTGCCGCGGCCAGCGGCATCAGTGCCACGGCCACCGGCGCTGCGGCGCAGGCCAGTGGCGTGTACAGCACGGCCAACGGTGCAGAGTCCATCGCCAGCGGTGCGCAGTCGCTGGCCAGCGGCTTCCGCGCGGCGGCGTCGGCTGACGGCACCACGGCCGTGGGCGGTTACAGCGAAGCCAGCGGCCGCCTCGGCACCGCACTGGGCTACGGCTCGGCGGCGACCGGCGCCAACACCACCGCCGTCGGCTTCGGTGCCGCCGCTGCGGGGACCGGTGCGGTGGCCGTCGGCCAGTCCAGCGAAGCCAGTGGTGCGGAGAGTGTCGCCATCGGCGGCAGCACCTTCTTCGGCCTGATTCCGTCGCGCGCCAGTGGCACCGGTGCTGCGGCGTTCGGTGCCGGTGCGTGGGCCACCGAGGATTACGCCACGGCAATCGGCTGGAATTCGTGGGCCGATGGCGCCGATTCGACCGCCCTGGGCGCCAGCGCTACTGCCACTGGCCTCAACAGCGTCGCACTCGGTGCCGGCTCCAAGGCCGAGCGTGACAACAGCGTGGCCGTCGGCAGTGCCGGCAGCGAGCGCCAGGTCACCCATGTCGCTGCCGGTACCGAAGGCACCGACGCGGTGAACAAGAACCAGCTCGACGCGGTGGCCGCCACGGCGGACAAGACCAGCCGCTACTTCCAGGCCAGTGGCAGCGCCGACAGCGATGCCGGTGCCTATGTGGAAGGTGACAGCGCGCTGGCTGCCGGTGAAGCGGCCAACGCCATCGGCAACGGCGCCACGGCGCTGGGTGGTGGTGCCACTGCCGTCGCGGCCAACGCCACGGCGGTGGGCTTCAATGCGCTGGCCACGGGGGCCAACGGCGCTGCACTGGGCAACGCGGCGCAGGCCAGTGGTGTGGACAGCCTGGCGCTGGGCAGTGGCGCGGTGGCCAGTGAACTTGGCGCCAGTGCCACTGGCGCCGGTGCACAGGCCAGCGGTGCCTACAGCACCGCCAGCGGTTCGCAGGCCGTCGCCAGTGGCACGCAGTCGCAGGCAAACGGTTTCCGTGCCAGCGCCACGGCCGATGGTGCCGCCGCGCTGGGCGGCTACACCGAAGCCAGCGGCCGCCTGGGCACGGCGGTCGGTTACAGCGCCAAGGCGACGGCGGCCGGTGCCACGGCGGTCGGTTTCGGCGCCACTGCCAGCGCCGCCGGCAGCACCGCGCTGGGCGCGTCCTCGGTGGCCGACCGTGCCAACACCGTATCGGTGGGCAGTGCCGGTGCCGAGCGGCAGATCACCCGCGTCGCGGCCGGTACCCAGGCCAACGATGCGGTGAACCGCGCCCAGCTCGACGCGGTGGCCTCCACCGCAGACGCCACCAGCCGCCACTTCCGCGCCAGTGGCAGCGGTACCGCGACCGCCAGTGGCAGCGATGCCATCGCCGTGGGCTCGGCCGCCACCGCCAGTGGCAACCGCAGCAACGCACTGGGCAGCAACGCCAGCGCCATCGGCAACGCGACCCTGGCACTGGGCGCCAACACCGCTGTGACCGGCAGCAACGCGGTCGCTCTCGGTGCCGGCTCCCGCGCCGTGGAGGCCAACGTGGTCTCGGTCGGTGGTGGCAACGGCACCGATGGCCCGGCGACGCGCCGCATCGTCAATGTGGCCGACGGTCGCATTGCCGCCGGCAGCAGCGATGCGGTCACCGGTTCGCAGCTCAACGTGACCAACCAGCGCGTGGGTGCGGTGGAAACCCGCGTCGGCGACTTCGATTCGCGCATCGCCACGGTTGAAACCACTGCCGCCAGTGCAGTCGGCTACGACGACGCCAGCCGCGATCGCCTGACCCTGGGGGGGATCCAGGGCACCACCCTGGACAACGTCGGTGCAGGCAGCATCGCTTCCGGCAGCCGTCAGGCCATCAACGGCGGGCAGTTGTTCCAGTCGCTCAGCGATGCCGCCAGCTTCCTGGGCGGCGGTGCCAGCGTTGGCCTTCAGGGCGTGTTCGTTGCGCCGAACTATGTGATCCAGGGCTCCACCTACAACAACGTCGGTGATGCGCTGGGCGCACTGGATCGCAAGGTCAGCGAGATCGACCGCCGCACCGCCAGTGGCAGCCGTTCCGGTGCATCCAGCCTGCGCTCCATGTCCGCCTCGCTCGATGCTGAACCGTCCAGCGCCGCGCTGGGCCTGGCCGGTGAGGATGCGAGCGTGGCCGACACCGCGCCTGCCGCCAGCACGGCCCGCGTGCAGGGCACCCCGACCGCCGCCAGTGCGGGCACTGCGCAGCCTGTCCTGGCCAGCGGTGGCGGGCTCAATGCGGTCGCGATGGGTGAAGGTGCCGTCGCCAGCGGCGCCTCGTCCACCGCGCTGGGGCAGGGCGCCAGTGCAACGGCGGCCAACGCCGTGGCACTGGGCCAGGGCTCGGTGGCTGACCGTGCCAACACGGTCTCGGTCGGCAGCGAGGGCAACGAGCGCCAGGTCACCAACGTTGCAGCCGGTACCACGGCCACCGATGCGGTCAACAAGGGCCAGCTGGATCGTGGCATCACCACCGCCAACAGCTATACCGACAGCCGCGTGCAGGCCGTGTCCGACAGCTTCGACGTGTTCAAGGGCGAAGTGGATGGACGCCTGCGCCACATGGACCGTCGCATTGATCGCCAGGGTGCGATGAGTGCCGCGATGCTCAACATGGCCACCAGTGCCGCCGGCATCCGTACCCAGAACCGGGTCGGCGTCGGCATCGGTTTCCAGGGCGGCGAGTCGGCGATGTCGCTGGGCTACCAGCGCGCGATCAGTGATCGCGCCACGGTCACCATCGGCGGCGCCTTCAGCAGTGATGACAGCTCGGTCGGCGTGGGTGCCGGCTTCGGCTGGTAAGTGTGTAGCCGCGTGCCGATGGTTCTGCCATCGGCACGCCATGCAGTGAGCGCCAAAGGGGCGTGGCACGGCAACCCTGGTGGGCCAGCCAGGGCAGTCGCAGGGAGTGATGGCCGTAGTGAGCTCCGTCCGTGCAATGGACGGAGAAGGAAAGCTCAACCATGACCTTGAAGAGGATTTCGAACGTGACCAACAAGCAGACCTTTCGCATCAATGTGCTGGCTGCCGCCGTGCTGTCTCTGACGGTGGGCGTCGGTGCCGCGCACGCGGCAACCCCGGGCGTGGCCAAGGAGCCGTCGCGTCTGGCCAGCGCTGCCCAGCAGAGCGTGGACGGCGTCATCGTCAAGTACCGCAGCGGCACCGCCGCCGCCAGTGACCGCTCGGCCAAGCTGTCGGTGGTCCAGTCGGCGCTTTCGCGCGCCATCGTCAGCGGCGGCAACACCAGCCGTGCCACTGCGCTGGCCCCGCAGGTGGAACGCAGGCTGGGCACCGGCGCCGATCTGGTGCGGTTGAAGTCCAGGCTCGGCAATGCCGACATGCAGAAGGTGCTGGCCGAACTGAACGCCGATCCTTCGGTGCAGTACGCGGTGGCCAACGTACGCCTGCAGCGCTCGGACCTGCGCGCGGCGAACGCCCAGCCCGCACTGGTTCCCAATGATCCGGACTACCAGCGCCTGCAGTGGAACTTCCACAACGCCACCGGTGGCGTGAATGCGCCGGCGGCATGGGACGTATCGCAGGGCGAGGGCATCGTGGTGGCCGTGCTCGACACCGGCATCATTCCCAATGTCCCGGACTTCGGCACGAACCTGCTGGAAGGGTACGACTTCATCAGCGACAAGGAATCCTCGCGTCGGCCGACCGATGGCCGTGCACCGGGCGCCACCGATTATGGTGACTGGGTGGAGAATGCCAACGAGTGCTACACCGGCTCGCTGCCCGATGACAGCTCCTGGCACGGCACGCACGTGGCCGGCACCATCGCCGAAGTGGCCAACAACGGGTCGGCCGTGGCGGGTCTGGCGTACAAGGCCAAGGTTCTACCGGTGCGCGTGCTGGGCAAGTGCGGTGGCACCCTGGCCGACATCAGCGATGCCATCACCTGGGCATCGGGCGGCACCGTGCAGGGCGTCCCGGCCAATGCCAATCCGGCCGAGATCATCAACATGAGCCTGGGCGGTGGCGGTGCGTGCGATCCGGCCTACCAGGATGCGATCAACGGCGCGGTCTCGCGTGGCACGCTGGTGGTGGTGGCGGCCGGCAATGAAACCGACAACGCCGCCAACTACCGTCCGTCCAGCTGCGCCAATGTGGTGGCGGTGGGCGCGACCCGTGTGACCGGTGGCATCACCTACTACTCCAATTACGGCACGGTGGTCGATCTGGCCGCGCCGGGCGGTGGTGGCAGCGTGGATGGCAACCCGAACGGGTACATCTGGCAGATCGGTACCGACGCCACCCAGGGCCCCACCGGTGGCCAGTGGATCTATATGGGCAAGGGCGGCACCTCGATGTCCTCGCCGCATGTGGCGGCCGTGGCCGCGATGGTGCAGAGCGCGCTGATCGCCAAGGGCAAGGAGCCGCTGGCGCCGGCCGCGCTGGAAACCCTGCTCAAGCAGTCCGCGCGTCGCTTCCCGGTCACCATTCCGGCGGCGACGCCGATCGGCAGCGGCATTGTCGATGCCAAGGCCGCACTGGACGCCGCGCTGAAGGAGCCGTGCACCGAGAACTGCGAACCGGAAGGCATCCCGCTGACCAACAAGGTGACCGTGGGTGGCCTGGCCGGTGCGGCCGCCAGCGAAACCGTGTACACCTTCGAAGCGGCAGCGGGCAAGGCGCTGAGCGTGCTGACCTACGGCGGCAGCGGCAACGTGTCGGTGTACCTGGCCCAGGGCCGCGTGCCGACCGCCACCGACAACGATGCCAAGTCCACCCGCCCGGGCAATACCGAAACCGTGCGCGTGGCCAAGACCGTGGCCGGCACCTATTACATCAAGGTGGTGGGTGAGGCGGCCTACAGCGGGGTGAGCATCCTGGCGACCCAGTAATTCCGGGACGTCGCAGATGAACACGCGAAGCCCGTCACCCAGGTGACGGGCTTCGTGTTTTTTGCGAAAGGCCTGCCGGGGAGGGCGGAATCCACTGCCGAACTGCTAAAGTCGGAGCGATTGACAGGAGAGTCATGTGAACGCGCTCGCTGCTACCGTAACCGACGACGCCGAAGGCCGCATCCTGGATGCGCTGCTGGCGCGTGGACGGCTCAAGGAAGCTGACCTGGCGCGCGCGCGGCCGCTGCACGCCGAAGCCGGCGGCAGCCTGCTCGGGCTGCTGGTGCGGTTGGGCCTGGTGTCCGAACGCGACCAGGCGCAGGCCAGCGCCGACGTGCTGGGCCTGCCGCTGCTGGAGGGCCGGCAACTGCCCGAAGCGCCTCCGCAGGCGCTGGCCGATGGGCTTCCGCTGTCGCTGCGTTTCCTCAAGCAGTTCCATGTGTGCCCGCTGGACATCAATGAACAGGGCATGCGGCTATGGCTGGCCGATGCCCACGACCCCTACCCGCAGCAGGCCGTGCAGCTGGCGCTGGGCGTGCCGGTCACCCCGGTGCTGGGCATGCGCGCGGAAATCGACGATCTGGTGGAACGCTGGTTCGGTCAAGGGCGCAGCGCGATGGGGGCGATCGTCGAGACCGCCGACGGCGAGGGTGGTGCGGTCGACGATATCGAACACCTGCGCGACCTCGCCTCCGAAGCGCCGGTGATCCGCCTGGTCAACCTGGTGATCCAGCGTGCGGTGGAACTGCGCGCTTCTGACATCCACGTCGAGCCGTTCGAAAGCCGCCTGAAGGTGCGCTACCGCGTCGACGGCGTGCTGGTGGAGGGTGAAAGCCCGCCGGCCAACCTCACCGCTGCGGTGATCAGCCGCATCAAGATCATGGCCCGCCTCAACATCGCCGAGCGTCGCCTGCCGCAGGACGGCCGCATCATGCTGCGCGTGCAGGGCAAGGAGCTGGACCTGCGCGTGAGCACGGTACCGACCGCGCATGGCGAAAGCGTGGTGATGCGACTGCTCGACCGCGAAACGGTGGTGTTCGATTTCCACCGGCTGGGTTTCACCGATGCGTTCCTGCCGCAGTTCCGCAAGGTGCTGGAGCAGCCGCACGGCATCCTGCTGGTGACCGGCCCGACCGGTTCGGGCAAGACCACCACGCTGTACACCGCGCTGAGCCAGCTCAACACCGCCGACGTCAAGATCATCACGGTCGAGGATCCGGTCGAGTACCAGATCGAAGGCATCAACCAGATCCAGGCCAAGCCGCAGATCGGCCTGGATTTCGCCAACGCCCTGCGTAGCATCGTGCGCCAGGACCCGGACATCATCATGATCGGCGAAATGCGCGACCTGGAAACCGCGCGCATCGCCATCCAGTCGGCGCTGACCGGCCATCTGGTGCTGTCCACCCTGCACACCAACAATGCGGCCGGCGGCATCACCCGCCTGCTCGACATGGGCGTGGAGGATTACCTGCTCACCTCCACCATCAACGGCATCCTGGCCCAGCGCCTGGTGCGCCGGCTGGAGCCGACCCACGCCGAACGCTACGAAGCCTCGCCGGAGGAGATCGAGCGTTTCGAGCTGCGCCGCCTGCAGCCGCAGGGGCCCATCCATCTGTACCGTCCCGTGCCGTCGGCGCTGGCGCCGACCGGTTACCTCGGCCGCACCACCATCATGGAATTCCTGGTGATGAACGATGCGCTGCGGCGGGCGGTGATGCGCCGCGATGGCATGGGCGAAATCGAACGTATCGCCCGGGAAGCGGGCATGCGCACCATGTACGAGGATGGCCTGGCCAAGGCACTCAGTGGGCAGACGACCCTTGAGGAAGTGCTGCGCGTCACCGAGGAAAGCTGATGCGCGCAGGATTCCGGGGCTGACATGCCGAACTACCGTTACAAGGCGCTCAATCCGCACGGCGAGATCTTCGACGGGCAGATGGAGGCCGCCAGCGAGGCTGAGCTGGTGGCGCGGCTGCAGGACCAGGGCCATCTGCCGATGGAGACGCAGCTGGCCGACGGCGGCGCCCTGGGTGGCAGCAGCTGGCGCAACCTGCTGCGCCAGCGCCCGTTGCAGGGGCCGGCACTGCTGCAGTTCACCCAGCAGCTGGCAACCCTGCTCGGCGCCGGCCAGCCGTTGGATCGCGCGCTGTCGATCCTGCTCGGCCTGCCGGAGGACGAACGCTCGCGGCGCGCGATCACCGACATCCGCGACGTGGTGCGCGGTGGCGCGCCGCTGTCGACCGCGCTGGAACGCCAGCATGGCCTGTTCTCGCGCCTGTACGTGAACATGGTGCGCGCCGGTGAAGCCGGTGGCAGCCTGCACGAGACGCTGCAGCGCCTGGCCGACTACCTCGAGCGCAGCCGTGCGCTGCAGGGCAAGGTGATCAACGCGCTGGTCTATCCGGCCATCCTGCTGGTGGTGGTGGGCGGTGCACTGCTGTTCCTGCTCGGCTACGTGGTGCCGCAGTTCGCGCAGATGTACGAGAGCCTGGACGTGGCGCTGCCCTGGTTCACCAACGCGGTGTTGCAGCTGGGCCTGTTCGTGCGCGATTGGTGGATCGTGCTGCTGGTGGTGCCGGCGGTGCTGGCGCTGTTGTTCGAGCGCAAGCTGCGGCAGCCGGCATTCCGCCTGGCGCTGGATGGCTGGCTGCTGCAACGGCGCGGCATCGGCCGCCTGATGGGCGAACTGGAAACCGCGCGGCTGGCGCGCACGCTCGGCACCCTGCTGCGCAACGGCGTCCCGCTGCTGGGCGCGCTGGGCATCGCCCGCAACGTGCTCGGCAACCGTGCGCTGGCCGCCGACGTGGAAACGGCCGCAGACGAAGTGAAGAACGGCGCCGGGTTGTCGCTGGCGCTGTCACGCGGCAAGCGTTTTCCGCGCCTGGCGCTGCAGATGATCCAGGTAGGCGAGGAGTCCGGCGCCCTCGACACGATGTTGCTGAAGGCGGCCGACACCTTCGAACAGGACAGCGCCCGCCGTATTGATCGCCTGCTGGCGGCCATGGTGCCGGCGATCACCCTGGTGCTGGCCTCGGTGGTCGGCGCGGTGATCGTCGCCGTGCTGGTGCCGCTGTACGACCTGACCAATGCCATCGGTTGACGATGGAATGCCCCGCAACCCCGATACCCGCAACAGAAAGGACCGTCCATGATTGCTTCCCGTCGACCGATCCGCCTTTCCTTCACCGCTGCACGCCACCAGTCGGGCATGAGCCTGCTGGAAATCATCATCGTCATCGTGCTGATCGGCGCGGTGCTGACCCTGGTCGCCAGCCGCGTGCTGGGCGGCGCTGACCGCGGCAAGGCCAACATCGCCAAGGCGCAGGTGCAGACCGTGGCCTCCAAGATCGACAACTACCAGATCGATACCGGCAAGCTGCCGGGTTCGCTCAATGATCTGGTGACCGCACCGGCCGGCGTCGGCGGCTGGCTGGGCCCGTATGCCAAGCCGGCCGATCTGAACGATCCCTGGGGTCACGCGCTGGAGTACCGCGCACCGGGCGAAGGCCAGCCCTATGAGCTGGTCAGCCTGGGCAAGGACGGCAAGACCGGCGGCAGCAGTGTCGACGCCGATATCCGCTACCAACCGTAAGCCTGCATGAGCGCTTTCCTGCCGCGCCGGCTGCCCCGCCCGCGCCTGCATGGCAGGCGCGCAGGGGGGCTGTCGCTGCTGGAAATGCTGCTGGTGATCGCCTTGATCGCGGCGATCGGCCTGATCACCGCGGCCGGTCTGTCACGGGGCTTTTCCGGCATGCAGCTGCGCAGTGCCGGCAAGGACATCGCCAACCAGCTGCGCATGGTGCGCGCGCAGGCCATCGCCCGCGGCGAACCGCAGCGCTTTGTGATCGAACCGGCGCGGCGGCGCTGGGAAGGTGCCAACCAGCGTCAGGGTGACGTCCCGGCGCAGCTGCAGGTGCAGTTCGAAGGCGCCGCACAGCTGGCCACCGCGCCGGGCCAGGGCGTGATCGAGTTCCATCCCGATGGCGGTTCCAGCGGTGGCCGCATCCGCCTGCAACGCGACGGCGCCGAATGGCGCATCGATGTCGGCTGGCTTACCGGTGAGGTCCGATCGGGCCCATGGCGGACCCCATGAAGCGGCGCGCACGCGGCTTCACGCTGCTGGAAGTGATCATCGCCTTCGCCCTGCTCGGCCTGGCGTTGACCCTGCTGCTGGGCAGCCTGTCCGGTGGCGCCAGGCAGGTGCGCGAGGCCGAGCTGCGCACGCGCGCGGTGCTGCATGCGCAGTCACTGCTGGCCGAAGCCGGTGTTGCCGCACCGTTGCAGGCGGGTCGCCAGCAGGGCGAATGGGAGCAGGGCCGCTACCACTGGGAGCTGCAGGTGCAGCCGTGGGTGGAGCCGCGCGCGGGCAACGCCGCGCAGGCACAGGCGCAGTCGCCCGGCACGCCATGGCTGGCCGAACTGCAGCTGCAGGTGCGCTGGGGCGAAAGCGAGCGCGAGCAGTTGCGCTGGCGCAGCCTTCGCCTGCTGCCGCCAGACCTGGAGAGCGCGCGATGAAGCAACGCGCCGCCGGCTTTACCCTGGTCGAAGTGATGCTGGCCACCGTGCTGCTGGCCGGTGGCCTGGCCCTGGCCTTCGCCAGCGTGCGCTCGGCGATGGCCGTCAGCCAGCGCGGCGAACAGATCGCCGCCGACAGCGAACGCATGCGCGCGGTGCAGGCGCTGCTGCGGCGGCAACTGGCTGGTGCGCTGCGCACGCCGCTGGAAGTCCCTGATCCCACCCGCGAGCCGATCTTCTTCCAGGGCGAGGAACAGCGCATGCAGTTCGCTGCCGACCTGCCGGGCTATCTCGGTCGTGGCGGCCCCTATCTGCATGCGCTGCAGGTCGATGGCCGCCCGGGTCACCGCCGCCTGCTGCTGGACCTGGTGCTGCTGCAGGAAGGCGAGCGCATCGCCGAGACGCCGCCGCGCCCACCGGAGCTGCTGGTGGACGAGCTGAAGTCGGTGCAGCTGCGCTATCGCGGCATCGACGCCGGTACCGGCCAGCTGACCGAGTGGCTGCCGCGCTGGGACGATACCCGGCGGCTGCCGATGCTGGTGGAGATCCAGATCGTGCCGGCCCGTGGCGCGCCCTGGCCCGCACTGGTGGTGGCGCCGCGCGTGGGCGGCAGCGGGGGCCCGCGATGAGCCGTTCACGCGGCGCGGCACTGGTACTGGTGCTGTGGCTGATTGCGCTGATGACTGCGCTGGTGGGCGCGTTCGCACTGAGCGCACGGGTCGAACACCTGCAGCAGCGCGTGCTCGATGACGGCGCGCGCGGCCAGGAGCGCGTGCGTGCCGGGCTGGAGTACGCGCTGACGCGCCTGTCCGCCGATCCGCAGCGGGCACCCTGGCGCGCCGATGGCCGCCTCTATCGCTGGCAGTTCGACGACGCCACCATCGAGATCAAGGTGCTGGACGAGAACGGCAAGATCAACCTGAATCTGGCCGATGTGGCCCTGCTGACAGCTTTCCTCAAGGCGCTGGGCGAGGACGACGGCGCGGCCCGGCAGTTGGCTGGCGCCATCGTCGACTGGCGTGACGAGGACAGTCTGGTGCAGGCCGGTGGCGGTGCCGAAGCGCCCGACTATGCTGCAGCAGGGCTGCCCTATGGCCCGCGCAACAAGCGTTTCGAGACCCTGGGTGAGCTGCAGCGGGTGCTGGGCATGCGCGGACCGTTGTATCGGGCGATGCTGCCGCATGTGACGCTGTACAGCCGTCAGGCGCGGCCCGATCCGCAGTTCGCCGGTGCGCCGGTATTGACTGCGCTGGGCCTGGATGCGGAGCAGGCGTTGGCGCAGCGCGCGCAACAGGAGCGTGAAGCCGGTGGCGAAGCGGGTGCGACAACGCTTGCCAGCGCCAGCGGCACCTATAGTATCGAGTGCCGTGTCACCGACGGCAGTGGACGCCGGTCGGTGTTGCAGGCAGTGGTACGCAATGGCTCGGGCGGGGTTCCCGGGCAGACCTACACAGTGCTTCGCTGGGAGCAGGGAATGGCAGCAAGATGACAGCTTGGCAGGACAGTCTGCGGCAGGTGCAGGGCCGGATCGGCCCGGGCACGGGCCGTTTCCTGCGTTGGTGGCGGCACGGGTTGCTGGCCTGGGTGCCGGTGCGTTGGCAGTGGGCGCTGGGCTGGGGCCAGGCACGGCTGCTGTTGCTGCGTGACGGCGATCACCTGCAGGTCTGGCGTGAAGCCGGCGAGCGCCGCGAAGACGTGGTGCGCCTGCCGTGGCCGCTGTCGCCGCAGGCGCTGGACCGGGTGCTTGAACCGCGCCTGCGCGGCCTGCCGCGGGTGTGGTTGTTGCCGGCCACGGACGTCCTGCGGCGCACCCTGCGCCTGCCGGGCGCGGCCGCCGACCGCCTGCGGGCCGTGGTCGGCTTCGAGATCGACCGGCAGACGCCCTTCGAGTCTTCCCAGGTCAGTTTTGACGTACGCGAACTCGGTTTGGCCGGTGAAGGCCAGCTGCAGGTGGAGCTGGTCGCCTGGCCGTTGCGCCAGTTGGACGCCTGGCGCGCCAGCGTGGGCGAGTGGGCCGATGCGCTGGCCGGGGTCGATGCCATCGACGCGCAGGGCAGGGCGTTGCAGGTGAACCTGCTGCCCCCGGCGCAGCGCCAGCGGCGACCGGACCCGATGCGGCGCTGGAACGTGCTGCTCACCGTGGCGGCCCTGCTGATGCTGGTGCTGGCGGCCCTGCAGCTGCTGGACAACCGCCGCGCCGCCGCCGATGAACTGCGTGCGCAGGTCGAGCGCAGCGCGCGCAGTGCGCGTGGCGTGGCCAGCGAGCGGGCGCAGCTGCAGGCCCTGGTCGAGGGCGCGGCGTTCCTGGAGAAGCAGCGCAACCAGCGTGCAGGCACGGTCGAAATCTGGAACGAACTGACCCGGCGCCTGCCCGAAGGCACCTACCTGGAAAAACTGGCCATCGAAAGCAACAACCTGCAGCTGATCGGCCTCAGCCGCGAAGCCTCGCAGCTGGTGCAGCTGCTGCAGGACGCGCCGCAGTGGCGCAAGGTCAACCTGACCGGGGTGCTGCAGGCCGATGGCGCCGCCAGTGGCCGCGACCGCTTCACCATGACCGCCGAGCTGCAGCCGCTGGCCGCCGCCCGCACCGAGGAGGCGGCCGATGCTGATGCCAAACGCACGCCGTGACCGCTGGCTGGCGCTGGCCCTGCTGCTGGCCGTGCTGGGCCTGGCCTACCTGCTGCTGGTGCATCCGTGGTTCACCCAGCCGCTGCGTGAGATCGATGCCGATGTCGCGTCGTTGCGCGAACGCGAAGCGCGTGTGCAGGCGCAGCTGCAGCAGCAGCCGCAGATCGAACAGCGCCTGCGTGCCACCCGCGAGGCCCTGCTGCAGCGTCCCGGCTTCCTGCGCGAGGCCACCGCCGAAGCCGCCGCGGCTGCGCTGGGTGCCAAGCTGCAGGATGCGGTGGCGATGGCCAGCCCAGGCAACCGCAGCTGCACCATCAGCAACCGTACGCCGTTGACCGACAACCGGCGTGATGCCGAGTTCGTCCGCGTTGCCATGCAGGTGCGGCTGCGCTGTGGCGTGGCCGAACTGGCCACGGTCCTGCACAGCCTGGAAACCGGCAGCCCACGCCTGTTCGTGGACAACCTCAACCTCATCGCACAGCGTTTCCAGCAATCACCGAACGAATCGGGGTTGGGCCTGGACGTGTCCTTCGAACTGGCCGGTTATCTGTTGCCCGGTGCTGCCGGCGAAGGTGCCGCACCGGCACCGGCCACCGAAGCCGCGCCGACGCCACCGGCCGAGGCCCCCGCGCCCGCACCGCTGCCGCCGCCCGATGCACAGGAGGTGGCCGATGAAGCGTGAGCAGATCAGCCTGCGTACCGGTTTCCTGCTGGCCCTGGCCGGCTGGGCCGGTGCCGTCTGGTTGGCCACCCTGTTCGGGCTGGGTAGCCGTCTGCCGCAGGCCGGCGGCGATGCCGACGCGGCGCCGCCGCTGCCCACCCTGGCGCCCCTGGCCGCCGAACGCATGGCCAGTGCCGACAGCTACAGTGCCATCGCAGCGCGCCCGCTGTTTGCCGAAGACCGCCGCCCTCGTCCGTACCTGCTGGGCGGCAGCGAGCCGGCGGCCAGCGCCGCGCTGCGCCTGACCGGCGTGCTGCTCAGCGGCGAATTCGGCATGGCTACCTTCAGTACCGAGCAGAACCGTTCGCTGCGCCTGCGCCTGAACGGAGAGGCGGTGGACGGTTGGCAGCTGGTGGCCCTGCAGCCCCGCCAGGCAACGGTGATCGGGCCCGGAGGCAACCAGGTGCTGGAACTGGCCGTGTTCAATGGCCAGGGCGGCGAGCCGCCGACCGTGCTGCGTGGCGCCAACGGGGTTCCCCCTGCGGCCAGCGGTGCCGTGCCGTCGCCGGTTCCGCCACCGCCGCCGGCAGCGGCCGCACCTCCGGCGCAGACGGCACAACGCCCGGCCACGGCCACCGCGGCAACCCCGGCCGCACAGACACCTCCCGCCGACACCAACGGCCCCAGCGAAGCGCAGATGCAGGCCATCCGCGAACGCATCCAGGCCCGTCGCCGCCAGCTGCAGCAACAACAGCAGCAACAACCGTCGCCGCCCCCGGGCGATGGCACCAACCGATAGAGTGAATGCATGAACCTGCGTTTTCTTCCCTGGTCCTTTGCCCTTGCGCTGCTGGTCGGCTGCAGTACGGTGTCCGCGCCGCACGTGCAGCGCAACGGCAACCTGTCGCCCAGCGCCGCTGCCGGGCAGGCGGCCGATGTCGCCGCCGATGCCGCCCGTGAGACCCAGGGCGCGCCGCAGGCGGTGATCCGCCGCGGCACCGGCACCATGATCAACCGCGAAGCCGCGCGCGCACCGGCGCCGGCGCTGCACGGGGCCAGCACCGGCGAGGCCACGTTCAACTTCGAAGGCGAATCGCTGCACGCGGTGGTCAAGGCGATCCTGGGTGACATGCTGGGCCAGAACTACGTGATCGCCCCGGGTGTGCAGGGCACGGTCACCCTGGCCACGCCCAAGCCGGTGTCGCCGGCGCAGGCGCTGAACCTGCTGGAGATGGTGCTGGGCTGGAACAACGCGCGCATGGTCTACAGCGGCGGTCGCTACAACATCGTTGCCGCCGACCAGGCATTGGCCGGTACGGTGGCGCCCAGCACGGCGCCCGCCGCCAGCGCACGCGGCTTCGAGGTGCGGGTGATCCCGCTGCAGTTCATCTCGGCCACCGAAATGAAGAAGGTGCTCGAGCCGTACGCGCGGCCCAACGCCATCGTCAACGTCGACAGCGGCCGCAACGTGATCACCCTGGGCGGCACCCGTGCCGAGCTGGAAAACTACATGCGCACCGTCGAGATCTTCGACGTCGATTGGCTGTCGGGCATGTCGGTGGGGGTGTTCCCGATCCAGTCGGGCAAGGCCGAGCAGGTTGCCGCCGACCTTGAGAAGGTGTTCGGTGAGGAGAGCAAGACGCCCAGCGCCGGCATGTTCCGTTTCCTGCCGCTGGAAAACGCCAATGCCGTGCTGGTGATCACCCCGCAGGTGCGGTACCTGGACCAGATCCAGCAATGGCTGGACCGGATCGATACCGCAGGTGGCAGTGCGCGCCTGTTCTCCTATGAACTGCGCTACATCAAGGCCCGCGATCTGGCCGAGCGCCTCAGCGAAGCCTTCGCCAGCAGTGGCAACCGGGGCGGCTCCAGCCCGGCGTCGCTGGCACCGGGTGCGATTCCGTCGCAGCTGGGCGGCGAGAGCGACCGCGGCATGGACAGCAGCAACAGCAGCCTGGGTTCCACCACGGGAGGAACCGGCAGCGGCAGCAGTGGCGGCAGCATGAACCTGCCGCAGCGCCAGTCCGGCAATGTCAGTGTCAGCCTGGAGGTGGAAGGTGACCGTGTCGGCGTGTCGGCGGTGGAGGAAACCAACACGCTGCTGGTGCGTTCGACGCCGCAGGCATGGCGCTCGATCCGCGAAGTGATCGAGAAGCTGGACGTGATGCCGTTGCAGGTGCACATCGAAGCACAGGTGGCCGAAGTCGCGCTGACCGGCGACCTGAAGTATGGCGTGAACTGGTTCTTCGACAACGCCGTAGCCGGGCGCGCGCTGACCGGTGCGCTCAGCGGGCTGACCCTGCCGCCTGCGGCCGCCGGCGCCTGGAACACCTTCGCCGGTGGCGTGACCGGCAACGATGGCGTGGGCTGGGCCTTCACCGGCCACAATGCCGCGGCGGTGGTCAGCGCACTGGACAAGGTCACCGACCTGCGTCTGCTGCAGACCCCTTCGGTGTTCGTGCGCAACAACGCCGAAGCCACGCTCAATGTGGGTGACAAGGTGCCGATCAACACCACCACGGTGAACACCGGTGTGGGCACCAGCACCTACAGTTCGGTGCAGTACATCGATACCGGCGTGATCCTCAAGGTGCGCCCGCGGGTGACCCGCGACGGCACCGTGTTCCTGGACATCGTGCAGGAAGTGAGCAGCGCCTCGGAGATTCCGGAGACCTGCAACCCCAACGAGCGCAACTGCAACCCGCGCATCTCGACCAAGAAGCTGTCCACCGAGGCGGCGGTGCAGAGCGGTGACACCATCATGCTGGCCGGTCTGATCACCGATTCGGCCACCGATGGCAGCAGCGGCATTCCGGGCCTGAGCAAGATTCCGGTGATCGGTGCGCTGTTCGGCCAGAAGACCCGTACCAGCCGTCGTTCGGAGGTGATCGTGCTGCTGACCCCGAGCATCGTCCGCAACGGCCAGGAAGCGCGCAATCTGACTGACGAGTACAGCAAGCGTTTCCGTGCGATGGAACCGCTGAACCAGCCGCGCGCGAAGAAGTAAGGGCGCGCGGCCGGGCGAGGCCCGGCTCTCATGGTAGTGCCGGCCGCTGGCCGGCAACTGCAACAGCGGATTTTCTGGGGGATGGCGGGGCACTGTGGGTTTACGGCGTCCCCCGCAACCGGACCCACCCCCGCCATCCCACGAATAGCGGGCTTCTGCTGTTGCTTCGGCTTCGGCTCTGGCTCTGGCCTGAAGCGGGTGCCGGGTGCAACCCGGCCGATACCCCCCGGTGCTACGCTGTGGTCACCGACAACCACGGAGGCGGGATGGGGGCGATCGTGTTGTTGCCGCTGTGCGTGGACGATGCCGCGCTTGACCGTTGCCTGGCGGCGCTGGATGCCGGCACGGCACCCGGTACCGCGGTCTGGCTGGCCGACGATGCGCAGACCGGCCCACGCGCACAGGGCGTGGTCGAACACTGGTTGGCGCATACGCCGTTGCAGGCCGAATACACGCGCCGCGCGCGGCCATTGGGCGAGGTGGCACATCTGGATGAAATGCTGCGCGCGTGCGATGGCCTGGACGTGGCCGTGCTGGCGCCGGACAGCGTGCCGGCACCGGGGTGGTTGCAGCAGTTGCAGGACGCCTTCGCCCGCGACGCCGCCATCGCCACGGCAACGCCCTGGTGCAATGCCGGCGAAACCGCCGCGTGGCCGCGGCTGGGCGAGATCAATCCAGAACCGCAGGACCCGGCAGTGCTGGCGCAGACCTGCGCCGCACTGCCGACGCTGCACCCCGAACTGCCCTCGGCCGTCACCCATGCGGTGCTGGTGCGCGGCAACGCCCGCCGTCGCGCCGGTGGCCTGGACGTGGACAGCTACATCGGCTGGAATGCGGCGCTGGTCGACCTGAGCCTGCGCATGGCCGGGCTGGGCTGGCGCAACGTGCTGTGCGAGACCGCCTTTGTCAGCCGCGCAGGCGAGGCGATCAGCCGCGATGGCGATCTGGAAGCGCTGGCCGCGCGCTGGCCGGGCTGGGTGCCACGCCTGGCGGACTTCCTGATGCATGACCCGTTGCACGGGCTGCGGGCCGACCTGCAGCAGCGCATGCGGCAGGCGATAATGCCGCAGGAACAGGGCGACCTGTTCGTCCCGTCCGTGCCGGAGCCTCCCGTTTGAATGCTGCCATTGCCGCCGTTGTCGTCACCTTCCAGAGCGGCAGCACCATCGATGCCTGCCTCTCGCGCCTGCGCCAGGCGCAGGATGTGGCCGAGATCCGGGTGATCGACAACGGTTCGCTGGATGGCACGCTTGAGATCGTGCAGCGCCATGCCAGCCATGACCCGCGCGTGCGCTTTGTCGGCAACCCGGACAACCCGGGCTTCGCTGCGGCCAACAACCAGGGCGTGGCCGATTCGCGCAGCCCGTGGCTGGCTTTCATCAACCCGGACCTGATGGTCGAGGCCGATACCCTGGCCGCGCTGCGCGCCCGTGCCGATGCGCTGGGCGACTGCCTGCTGGGCGTGGAACAGGTGGATGAGCAGGGCCATGCCGACGAAGCGGTGCGGCGCCGCGACCCGGACTTCCTGATGATGCTGCGGTCGCCGGGCAAGGGCTCGAAGCTGGCGGTTCCGCGCGACCCGTCGCAGGCGTTGCAACGGGTGCCGGCGCTGTCCGGCGCACTGCTGATGATGCCGCGCACGCTGTTCGACCGCATCGGCGGCTGGGACGCGGGCTATCGCCTGCATGCCGAAGACCTGGACCTGTGCCGGCGCGCGCGTGCGGCCGGGGCGGTGGTGGCCATCGCCAACGACCTGCAGGTCACCCACGTGCGTGGTGTCTCCAGCCGCTCGCGTCCGTTCTTCGTTGAATGGCACAAGCACAAGGGCCTGTGGCGCTACTTCCAGAAGTTCGAGGCCGGACAACGCTCGCTGCCGGTGCGTGTGGCGGTGTTTGCGGCAATCTGGGCCCATGCGCTGATGCTGGTGCCGAGGTTGCTGCGCCGGTCGTTGTAGCGCCGCAGGCGCATCCACGCATGGCGTGGATCCACCGGCGGCGCCCCCGGTTCACCCGGCCGGGCGCATAATCCGCCCCATGCCTATCATCCAGTCTCTGCTCGATACCGACCTGTACAAGTTCACCATGATGCAGGCGGTGCTGCACCAGCATCCCGGCGCCCAGGTGCAGTACCGGTTCAAGTGCCGTACCCCCGGCATCGACCTGGCGCGCTACATCGACCAGATCGACGAAGAAGTCGACCATCTGTGTGCGCTGCGCTTCAGCGATGCCGAGCTGGATTACATGCGTGGCCTGCGTTTCGTGAAGCCGGACTTCGCCGACTTCCTCGGCCTGTTCCATCTCGATCGCAAGTACATCCAGCTGCGTGCGTCGAAGACCGTGCCCGGCGAGATCGAGCTGGACATCACCGGGCCGTGGCTGCACACCATCCTGTTCGAGGTGCCACTGCTGGCGATCATCAACGAGGTCTGGTTCCGCAACACCACCACCGCCGACTTCGCCGAAGGTGAGCGCCGGCTGCAGGCCAAGGCCGCGCTGCTGCGCGATACTCCCGGTTTCGAGCAGTGCCGCATTGCCGACTACGGCAGCCGCCGGCGCTATTCCCGCGACTGGCACGCGCGCCTGCTGCCGTTGCTGCGCGATGCACTGGGGCCGCAACTGGTCGGCACCAGCAACGTGCACTTCGCACGCCTGTACGGCATGACGCCGCACGGCACGATGGCCCATGAGTACCTGCAGGCGTTCCAGGCGCTGGGCCCGCGCCTGCGCGATTCGCAGGTGGCCGCACTGGATTCGTGGGCGCGCGAGTATCGCGGCGACCTGGGCATCGCGTTGTCCGACGTGGTGGGCCTGGACGCGTTCCTGCGCGACTTCGACATGTACTTCTGCAAGCTGTTCGACGGCGTCCGCCACGATTCGGGCGATCCGTTCGACTGGGGCGACCGCATGCTCGCGCATTTCCAGCAGCGCCGGGTCGATCCGCGCAGCAAGGTGCTGGTGTTCAGCGATGGGCTCGACATCGCCAAGGTGATGCGGCTGTACGACTACTTCCGCGGCCGTTGCCAGGTCGCGTTCGGGGTCGGTACCCACCTGACCAATGACCTGGGCCCGACGCCGCTCAACATCGTCATCAAGATGGTCCGCTGCAATGGCCAGCCGGTGGCCAAGCTCAGCGATTCGCCGGGCAAGAGCATGTGCGACGACCCCGGCTACCTGGCCTACCTGCGACAGGTCTTCGAGCTGCCTCAGCCCGAGTAGGGGCGTCGCCCCGGCGCCTTACAGGTAATCGACCACCACCAGGTACGCGCCCTGCAGCGGCTGCTGCCGCGCCGCTTCCACCCGGTAGCGCTCGGAGAAGGCGATATCGCCGGCGCGCAATGCGCTGGCCGACACCGACAGCTTCTGGCCCTGGCGCTTGCCGTCGCGCAGCGTGGCGGCCTGGCCGTCGGCCAGCGCCGTCACCGCCACCGTTGAACCCTTGGCCGACGGCGGGCAGGCCGCCAGGCTCAGCTCGCCCTGGGACAGGTTCGTCGTGCAGCCCGGTTCGGCGATGCGGCCACTGAAGCGGATGCTGCCGCTGCTGGCCTGGGCCACGGCACTGAGCGACATCAGCGCCACGCACAGCAGAAGGGAGTTCCTCATGACACGTTCTCTGGTTCGGTGTGTCCTAGTTAGCGACAGCTTCGATCCAGCTTTAATAGGACGATTCCGAATCTGCTAGGGCCATCACCAACAAAGAGTGATGCGCATCAAATAAGCCGATTTTTCCTAGAAAACGTACGGTTTCCGCGCGTGCCGGTAGCGTCACTCGTTGCGTCAAAAGACGTCGCTTCTCACTCGATGGCGGCACCGTCAACGTTCCCGCGCCGGCGCAGTCTCAATCCGGGTAACACGTCACACATGGGGCGTCAATGAATTGACGTTCAGAAAAATAATGAGACTTTCATCACACTTGTGCATATACTTTCGTCACGGATCCAGGGGGGGTACATCCGGATCCGGCCACAGGTGAGACGCAAGGATGGGTCTTGTTAGCCCGGCAGTGCTCCTTGCTTCCTCCTCTACTTCTCATCTCTTCAGTAGGGTTAGGTAAAAGCGAATGCACAAGATCAACCTCATTGCCGCTCTGATGCTGGCCGCCGCTCCGCTGGCCGCCAACGCCGCCGACGGCACCATCACCTTCAATGGCAAGGTGACCGACAAGACCTGCACCATCTCGACCCCGGGCGGCAAGGATTTCGCCGTGACCCTGCCGACCGTGTCCAAGAACACCCTGGCCACCGCCGGTGCCGTGGCCGGTCGTACCCCGTTCGCCATCAACCTGACCAAGTGCAGCGCCGGCAACGTCGCCACCTACTTCGAGCCGGGTTCCACCGTTGACTTCAACAGCGGCCGCCTGGTCAACCAGGCCTCGGCCAACGCTGCCACCAACGTGCAGCTGCAGCTGCTGGGTTCGAACAACCAGTTCCTGCCGGTCAAGGCTGCCGGCGCTGGCCTGGCCCAGACCAACTCGCAGTGGGTCACCGTCGGCACCGATGGTTCGGCTGACCTGAACTACTACGCCGAGTACTACGCCACTGCCGCCGCCACCCCGGGCGACGTCACCAGCAGCGTCAAGTACACGATCATCTACAACTGATCGTCGCCGTACCCGCATTGGCCGGCGTATGCGCCGGCCAGTGCTCCGCGGCCTCTGGCCACACCCCTCGAGCGTAGTCCTTCCGATGAAAGCACTCTTTCCCCGGGCGCTGCTGCTGGCAGCGTTCACGCTGCCCTTCTGCCAGAACGCTCTGGCCGGCGTGGTGGTCAATGGCACCCGCGTGATCTACCCCGCGCAGGCGCGCGAAGTCACCGTGCAGGTCGACAACGTGGGCGACTCGCCGGCGCTGGTACAGGCCTGGATCGACAGCGGTGATGCCAACCAGACCGCCGACACCAGCGATGCCCCGTTCGTACTGACGCCGCCGATCGCGCGCGTCGAACCGGGCCGCAGCCAGGCGCTGCGCGTGATCTTCTCCGGCGCGCAGCTGCCGACCGACCGCGAGACGGTGTTCTGGCTCAACGTGCTGGATGTGCCGCCGTCGCCGGACAACGCCGACAGCGGCGACCAGAATTATCTGCAGGTCGCGTTCCGTTCGCGGCTGAAGCTGTTCTACCGGCCGCAGGGCCTGAAGGGTGTCGCCAATGACGCACCGGCCGCGCTGCGCTGGACCCGCACCGGAGACCGCCTGCGGGTGGAAAACCCCAGCCCCTTCCACGTCACGCTGGCCGAAGTGCATGCGCTGACCGGCAGCGGTGAAAAGGCAGTGGAGGACAAGGGCGCAATGGTCGCGCCGAAGCAGAGCCTGGAGTTCGCCGCACCGGCGGGCACCGACCAGGTGCGCTTCATCACCATCAACGATTACGGCGGCCGGGTGGAACACACGATCCGCCTCGGCAGCACCGGGGGCTGAACGCGCCGCGCCGGCCATCGGCCCGCGCATCCCGCCACCGCCGCCGTGCGGCGAATTGAAGGAATGTCAGTGTGATCGGAAACAGATTGACATTGTCGATCCATCAGGCGATCTGCCTGTTGGCTGCCGGCGTGGCCTGCCCAGGATGGGCGCTGGCCGCACCGGCCAATCTCGGCGAACAGGCGCTGATGGCCCAGAGTGGTGCGGCCACCGCGCGTGCGCCGGAGTCGGCCCAGTTCAATTCCAGCTTCCTGTCCGGCCAGGCCAAGCAGGTCGATCTGGCCGCTTTCAGCAACGGCAACCCGATGGTGGCCGGCAGCTACCGTGTCGACGTCTACGTCAACGGTGCCTGGCAGGGCCGTCGTGACCTGCAGTTCAAGGCCGATGCGCAGGGCCGTGTCGACGCCTGCCTGCCGCTGCCGATGCTGGAGGAAATGGGCGTGGACAGCGAGGCCGTGCTGCTGCAGCAGGACCCGTCCGTGCCCACCGACACCAGCAGCTGCGTGCCGGTGCAGCAGCGCATGGCCAACGCCTACGGTGTCTACGACAGCGGCAACCTGCGCTACGACCTCAGCATCCCGCAGGTGTTCCTGCGCCGCGAGGCGCGCGGCTACGTCAATCCGGCGCTGTGGGACCGTGGCATCAATGCCGGTTTCGTCGGCTACAGCTTCAACGCCATCGACAGCGACAGCCGCGTTGAAGGTGGCCAGCGCAACCGCAGTGCCTACCTGGGTCTCAACGCCGGCCTGAACCTGGGCGGCTGGCAGTTCCGCCATGATTCCAACCTGACCTGGAGCGATGGCGACGGCCGCCATTGGCAGAGCATCGCCACCTACGCCCAGCGTGGCATTCCGCAGGTGCGCGGCATGCTCACCGTCGGTGAGGCGTACACCACCGGCGAACTGTTCGATTCGATCGGCTATCGCGGTGCCAGCCTGGCCAGCGACGATCGCATGCTGCCCGATTCGCTGCGCGGTTACGCGCCGGTCGTGCGTGGCATCGCCGAGACCAACGCACGCGTGGAAGTGCGGCAGAACCAGCAGCTGATCTATTCCTCCACTGTCTCGCCGGGCAGCTTCGTCATCGACGATCTGTACCCGACCGGCTACGGCGGCGATCTGGAAGTGAGCGTGATCGAGGCCGACGGCCGCCGCCGCGAGTTCAAGGTGCCGTTCGGTTCGGTGCCGCAGATGCTGCGCGAAGGCGTGTCGCGCTACGCGCTGACCGCCGGCCAGGTGCGCAACAAGCTGCTGGCCGACGAACCCTGGCTGGTGCAGGGCACCTACCAGCGCGGCATCGGCAACCAGCTGACCGTGTACGGCGGCAGCGCACTGAGCGAAGGCTACCTGTCGCTGCTGTACGGCGTCGGCCTGTCCACGCGCATCGGCGCGTTCGCCGCCGATGTCACCCACGCGCGCACCTCGTTCGACCACTACGGTGACCACACCGGTGCCAGCGTGCGCTTGAGCTACAGCAACATGATCGGCGAGACCGGGACCAACCTGACCCTGGCCGCCTACCGCTACTCCACCGAAGGCTTCTACAGCCTGCAGGACGCCCTGTATGGTCGCGACGCGGACACCCGCGGCATCGATCCGACCACACGTGGCCGCCAGCGCAGCCAGTTCCAGCTGACCCTGAACCAGCCGCTGGGTCGCCGTGGCGGTGCCCTGTATGTGACCGGCTCGGTGCGCGACTTCTACGACCGCAGCGGTACCTCCAAGCAGTACCAGGTGGGCTACAACAATGCCTGGCGTTCGGTGAATTACGGTTTCTCGGCGCTGCGCACCGAAGAAGGCGTGCTGGGCCGCTCCGATACCCAGTACCTGTTCTCGATGAGCGTGCCGCTGGGTCGCGGCACCCACCCGGTGTCGTTCAGCGCCGACCTCGGCGCGCGCGACCGTGGTGGCTATGACAACAGCCGCGTCGGCATCACCGGTTCGGCCGGCGTGGACAACAACTTCAGCTACGGCGCGGCGCTGTCGGATTCGCGCGAGGGCGGCACCACCGCCGTCGGCAACGTCGAATACCGCAGCCGCTACTCCGCGTTGAACGCCACCTACAGCCACTCGCGCGACTTCCGCCAGGCCTCGGTCGGCGCCAACGGCAGCGTGGTGGTGCATCCGGGCGGCTTCACCTTCACCCCGCAGCGTGGCGACACCATGGTGCTGGTCGAGGCGCCGGGCGCACGTGATGCCATGGTCAGCAATGCGCCGGGCCTGCGCGTGGATGGCCGTGGCTACGCGGTGGTGCCGTACGTGTCGCCGTACCGCCTCAACACCGTCACCCTCGACCCGCAGGGCATGGCCCACGACGTCGAGCTGGAAAGCACCAGCCAGTCGGTAGCGCCGTTTGCCGGTGCCATCAGCTACCTGCGCTTCGATACCCGCAAGGGCAACGCACTGCTGATCCAGGTGCGCAACACCGATGGCCGCACGATGCCCTTCGGTGCGCAGGTCAAGGACGAGCAGGGCCAGCCGGTGGGCATGGTCAGCCAGGGCGGGCGCCTGTACGTGCGCAGCGAGCACAACCAGGGCCGCCTGCAGGTGGAGTGGGGTGCCGGTGCCGAACAGCGTTGCACCATCGACTACCAGGTTCCGGCAGGCGCCGACGCGTCCAAGACCGGTTTCATTCCGCTGGAGGCAGCATGCCGTTGATTTCTTTCCGTGGCCGCAAGGCGCTGGCCGCGCTGGCGATGCTTGGCGGCGTGCTGCTGGCGCAGCAGGCCAGTGCCGCCTGCCGCATCCAGAGCAGTTGGTTCGTGGCCCAGGACGTGACCATGGACATGGGCCAGATCGTGATCCTGCCCAGCACCCCGGTCGGTGGCGTGATCAAGGAGATCAGCGAGCCGATCAACCAGCAGAACAGCGTGGCGCGCTGCGACTGGTCCGGGGGGCGCTCGATCGGCGAGTACGTCAATGCCGCACAGAAGCGCCCGGTGGCCGGATTCTCCAACGTCTATGAAACCGACGTGGCGGGCGTGGGCATCCGGCTGTACCGCGACTCCGGCGCGATCCAGACCTATTACCCGCACACCATCAATTTCGGCAGCAACAACACCATCTCGCTGGTGGGGGGGACCTTCCGCATCCAGCTGATCAAGACCGCCGCGCAGACCGGCTCGGGCGTGATCGCACCGAACGGCCGTTTCACCACCTACTACTTCGATGGCGACGGTGCGAGCCGGCCGGTGCTGACCTCCACCTTCAAGGGCTCGGGCACCACCGTGGTCAGCCCCACCTGCGAAGTGCAGGCCGGCAGCCGCAACATCGCCGTGGATTTCGGCAGCGTGCCCAACACCACCTTCACCGGCGTCGGTTCCAAGGCCGTCAACCGCGACTTCGAGATCCGCCTGAACTGCCAGGGCAGCAATGTAGCGGCCTACCAGAGCAAGATCGGCATCCGCCTGGATGCCGACCAGGACAGCTCCAACATGGCGGGCGTGCTGAAGCTCAGCGCGGCCAGCAACAGCGCCACGCGCATCGGCATCCAGATGGTCCAGCGCGACGGCACCACCGAACGCGAAGTGCGCTTCGGCCAGACCATCAACGTCGGCACCACCGCGCCGGGTACCAGCGTCATGGCGCTGCCGCTGCGCGCCCGTTACATCCAGACACAGGCCGGTACCGTCGGTGCCGGTGTCGCAAACGGCCAGGCAACGTTCACCATCCAGTACGAATAACGCGGCCAACGGCCGCCTTCCACCACCGCTGCGCCGCACCCCAACGTCGCCTGCCTGCAGGCGGCGTTGACCGCGTCTTGATCCCGCAAGCGTGAAGATCGGAGCTATCATGACCGTACAGCAACATGAATGTGATGTATGTCATGAAATCGAGCTTCCCTACACCACAGCGTCGCCACCGGGTACTTCGCCCGGCTGAGCGCCGCTGAAAGGACCCGGCGTGACAGCGACCCACCTTGCCATTGCCGGACTCCCCGCGGAATACGTTGAGATGCGCAGCGGCGGCCTGTACTGGGTGGTTGCCGCCGGCAGCGCGCCGACCGATCTGCTCGGTGCCGGCGTGCTGGCCGCTGCCGATGCACTGCACGACGCCGTGCTGATCACCCTGGGGCGTGGTGCCGAACCGATGCTGTCGCTGTTGCCGGCCGCACAGGGGCCGGCGCAGCTGCGCCTGTTCCAGCGTTCGCACCGTGGCATGCAGCAGGCACTGCGCGGTCTGGTCGGCGATCTGCCGCGCACCGCGTCGGCACAGACACGACTGAGCCTGGTGCAGTTTCCGGTTGCAGCGCTGGATGGATGGGATGACGCGCGCCTGGCACGCTGGTGCGCGCAACTGCAGGCGTGGGCCGAGCAGGCGCGCCAGGTGCTGCTGTTGTTGTGCCACGGCGAAGTGGCCACCCTGGCCCCGCGCCTGCTGGCATTGAACCGCACCTGCGCGGGCGTGGCCCAGCTGCATCCGCACCGGGGTGCGCTGCAGCTGCTGCTGCACTACTGGTCCAACAGCCACGGCGTGGTCGCCCAGCAGTCCTTTGGCGTGGTGCAGGAGGGCAACGCGCTGCACCATCGGCGCAGTGACGATGCCGTCCTCGCCCCCGCCCACGATGTCAGCGGCAGCGACCGCGATGTGTTCCTGGCCCAGGCCGAGGTGCTGGAGGGTGCGCCACCGCTGTCGGCCGCATGGCGCCTGTTCGATGGCTGGGGTGGCCTGCTGCCGGCGGCACTGCAGGCGCGCGAGGCGACCGTAGTGCTGGCCATCACCGAAAACGCCCAGGTCGATGCGCTGGCGCGGCTGCTGCATCGCCTGCGCCGCGAGCGTGGCAACGCGTTGAAGCTGGTCGTGCGTGAGCTGCAACCCTGCCTTCGTTATGCCGATGAGCGCCTGCTGATGCAGTGCGGTGGCAGCCTGGTGGTGCCGGCCGATACGCCGTTGCCGCGCCTGTTGACCCTGCTTGAGACCGTGCAGCGGCAGCGCTGGCAGGGCCAGCTTGCCGACGATCCGGAACCGTTGATCCGTGCCCACCGTCCTCCCGCGCTCAGTGGCCTGGTCAATGTGGCGCGCTTCCGCCAGATTGCCGGCGAGCGCATCGACCAGGATGGCAGCGCGGTGGAGAGCGCCGTGCTGGCGCTGCAACCGGTTGCCGGGCTGCGCGCCGAGCAGACGCTGCAGCAGCTGCGCATCCGCCGCCAGGGCGATCTGGCCTGCATCTATCGCGGCCAGGTACGCCTGTTCCTGTTCGGTTGCCGTCGCGATGCCGTCGAGCAGGCGCTGGGCAACCTGTTCCGCCTGCCGTGGCGTGAGCTGTTCGATGGCTACCAGCGCCTGGCCGAATATGACATCGCAGCCATGAATGCCAGTGGCAGCGATCCCGACGCCGATGTGCTGCCGCCCCCTCCGGCGGCACTGCCGGTGGTGGCCGCGGCCGTGGAAGGGCCGTCCTTCACCGCTCCAACGCCGCTGCGGCTGGGAGATTCCGCATGACCACCGACCAGCAGCTGTGGACCCTGATCGTCGCCTGTGCACTGGTGATGATTCCATTTGGCGTGATGCTGGGCAGCCTGTGGCGTGCCCTGCGCCGCAGCGTTGCGCGTGCGCTGCCACCGCGCCACCTGCGCCGGGTTGGCGTGCGCCGGCGTGCACCGCGGGGCGCTGCATGAGTCCGCAGACCGTTCCCGCATCGCCGTTCGCGTGGGCCGACCTGCGCGGCTGGAATCTGTATTTCCTGTCCAAGGTGGTGCTGGCCTGGATGGGCGCGCTCGACCTGAAGATCCTGCCCAACCTGCTGTTCCTCGGTGCGTTGCTGGTGCCGCTGCGCTGGCGCTGGGCGCGCATCGTGCGCACCGTGGTGGCGGTACCGGTGGGCGTAGCGCTGTATTACCAGGACACCTGGTGGCCACCGTTCAAGCGGCTGCTGGTGCAACCGGGTGTGCTGGATTTTTCGGCCGACTACTGGCTCGAACTGGCGCAGCGCTTCATCAACTGGCAGATGGTGGCGGTACTGGCGGTACTGCTGGTGGCGTACTTCCTGCTCAAGCCCTGGCTGCGCATCACCACCCTGAGCGTGCTCGGCATGCTCGGCATGGCGGTGCTGGCGATACCGATGCCGGCCGGACTGGGCTGGGTGCAGGGTGCCGCGACGGCGTCGGCGCGTAGCGATGGCGGCGGCGGTGGTGGCAGCCTGCCACCGGCCAACAATGAAAACCTGAACGCCTGGCTGGCCAGCTTCTACCAGCAGCAGGCCGGGTTGAAGACCAACTTCCCGGCGCCGTCCAGCGGCGCGCCGTTCGACGTCATCATCCTCAACATCTGTTCGCTGGCCTGGAGCGACCTGGATGAGGTGGGGCTGCGACAGAACAACCTGCTCGACCACATGGACGTGGTGTTCGACGATTTCAACTCGGCCACCGCCTACAGCGGCCCGGCGGCGATCCGCCTGCTGCGCGCCAGTTGTGGCCAGACCTCGCATACCGCGCTGTTCGATCCGGTGCCGGCCGAGTGCCAGCTGTTCTCCAACCTGCAGCGTCTGGGCTTCCAGAGCGAGCTGGCGATGAACCACGACGGCCACTTCGACGACTTCATCGGTGAACTGCACCAGTACGGCGGCCTGCAGGCGCAACCGATGGACATCAACGCGTTCCCCAAGGCGCTGGTGGCCTTCGACAAGTCGCCGCTGCGGCGCGATGGCGACGTGCTGATGGCCTGGTGGAAGCAGCGCCAGGCCGAGGCGTCGCAGCAGGTGGCGCTGTTCTACAACACGATCTCGCTGCACGACGGCAACCGCATCGTCGGTGCCGACGGTCGCTCCAACGCCGCCGACTACAAGGCGCGCGCGGAAATGGTGCTCGGTGACATGGCCGGTTTCGTCGATACGGTGGAAAAGAGCGGGCGCCGCGCGATGATCGTGGTGGTGCCCGAACACGGCGCGGCCCTGCATGGCGACCGCATGCAGATTCCGGGCATGCGTGAGATTCCCAGCCCGTCGATCACCCACGTGCCGGTGGGCGTCAAGCTGGTGGGCATGGGCGCGCCGGCCGCCGGCGGACCGCGCCACGTGCCCGAGCCGAGCAGCTATCTGGCCCTGTCCGAACTGGTATCGCGCGTGTATGCGCTCAATGCGCAGTCGCCGCCGAGCGAACGCAACTGGGACACCCTGCTGAAGGGCCTGCCGCAGACCCCTTCGGTTTCCGAGAACGAAGGCGCCAAGGTCATCGACTACGACGGCAAGCCGTGGCTGCAGTTGCAGGGCAGCCAGACCTGGAGCCCTTATCCGGAGGACGCGCGCTGATGGCCGCCGACATTCTTGCCGTGCCCACCACGCTGTCGGTGGAAGAGGATGACATCGACCTGCTGCGCCGCAGCCTGGACATGCCCGGCCTGCCGTACGTGGATTTCTCGGCCCAGCACGAGCGTGCGCAGGCACTGGCACGCTGGCCGTTGCTGGCCGAACTGGAGCGGGCCGAACTGGAGCAGCGCCGATGAGCACCGTGCTGTCGCTGCAGGGTATCCACGGTGGAACCGGGGTGACCACGGTGCTGGCGGCACTGGGACAGGGCCTGCATGCCCAGGGCGTGCGCGTGCTGCTGGTCGAGTGCAGTCCCGATCAGATGCTCGGCCTGCATCTGGGCCTGGCGGCCGATGTGGAGGGGGGCTGGGCGCGCGCGCTGCTGGAGGGCAGCGACTGGCGCGATGCCGCCTTCGCCTGCGCGCCGGGCCTGGCCGTGCTGCCGTATGGGCGGGTCGATGCCGAGGGCGCGATGCAGGTGGAACGCCACCTGCACGACACGCCCACCCTGTGGGCTGACCGGCTGCCACAACTGGCCAGCCAGTTCGACTGGCTGTTGTTCGATCTGCCGCAGCGGCTGCCGGCCCATGCGGCTGCGATCAACCAGCACGCATGCTGCACCTTGCCGCTGCGGCTGGCCTGCGTCGACCCGGTCAGCCATGTGTTCCTGCAGCGCCAGCGCGACGACGATCGCCTGTTGCTGGCCAACCGCTACGACCCGGCGATCACCGTGCAGCGCGATCTCATGCAGCTGTGGCTGCATGCGCACGCGCGTCGGTTGGTGCCGCAGCCGCTGCATGAAGATGCCCAGGTGCCGGCGGCGCTGGCCAGCAAGCAGCCGCTGGGGCGGCATGCCGCCAACTCGCTGGCCGCCGCCGATGTCGATGGGCTGGTGTTGTGGTGCCTGGCCGAAGCCGCGCGCCGGCAGGGCAGGGCAGGGGAGGGCTGATGAGCAGCCGCGTCTACTACCTGGGCTGGAGCCGAATGCGCGAGCGCGTCCATGCCGCGTGGCCGACGCGCGCCGTGCTGTGGCTGTTGCAGCTGATGGGCTGGGCGTTGCTGCGGCTGGAGGGACCGGCCTGGCAGGCACTGGCGCCACGCCTGCGCACGGCGTTTCCGCAGGTGCAGGGTGACCGGCGCTGGCGGCTGGGTGACCCGCTGCGCCTGCTGATCCAGGCCATCTGGCTGTCGGTGGTGCGGCTGGTACCGAAGGCTTCCAGGCGACGGCTGCGCCTGGCCGAAGCCCGCCGCCAGCGCATTGCCGAGCTGCGCGGTGCGGCCGGGCGCGGCCGCCTGCGCTACCTGCGCGCGATGCGCGATGCGCCCAGCGAATTCTGGAACAGCCGCCTGGCCCACTGGTTCGGGCAACGGGCGCGCGCGCTGTCGCCACGGTCGCGGCAGCTGCTGACGCTGCTGATCGGGCTGGCCACGCTGGGATTGGCCGTGCTGTGCATCACCCAGCCGTTCACCTATGTCGCACAGTTCGTATTCGTGCTGCTGCTGTGGGCCATCGCGCTGCTGGTGCGGCGCATGCAGGGCCGCTACGCCACGCTGGTGCTGGTGGTGCTGTCGATCACCGTGTCCTGCCGCTACCTGTGGTGGCGCTATACCGCCACGCTGAACTGGAACAGCACCTTCGACCTGGTCTGCGGCGTGGTGCTGCTGGCGGCCGAGACCTATTCCTGGCTGGTGCTGATGCTGGGCTACGTGCAGGTGGCCTGGCCGCTGCGGCGGCGCCCGGCAGCACTGCCGCAGGACATCCGGCAGTGGCCGACGGTGGATGTGCTGATCCCCACCTACAACGAAGACCTCGCGCTGGTGCGGCACACCGTGTACGCGGCGATGGGCCTGGACTGGCCGGCCGACAAGCTGCGCATCCATATCCTGGACGACGGCAAGCGCGAGGAATTCCGCGCATTCGCCGTGCAGACCGGGGTCAACTACATTACCCGCAGCGACAACCGCCACGCCAAGGCCGGCAATCTGAACCACGCGCTGACGCTGATCGACGGCGAGCTGGTGGCGATCTTCGACAGCGACCACCTGCCGGTGCGCTCGTTCCTGCAGATCACCTGCGGCTGGTTCCTGCGTGATCCAAAACTGGCGCTGGTACAGACCCCGCATCATTTCTTCTCGGCCGACCCGTTCGAACGCAACCTGCAGGTGTTCCGCAGCGACCCCAACGAAGGCGAGCTGTTCTATGGGCTGGTGCAGGACGGCAACGACCTGTGGAATGCGGCCTTCTTCTGCGGCTCGTGCGCGGTGCTGCGGCGCGAGGCCATCGATGCGATCGGCGGCTTTGCCACCGAAACCGTCACCGAGGATGCGCACACTGCGCTGCGTCTGCATCGCGGTGGCTGGAACTCGGCCTACCTGCGCATTCCGCAGGCGGCGGGCCTGGCGACCGACAGCCTGGGCGCGCACGTCAACCAGCGCATCCGCTGGGCGCGTGGCATGGTGCAGATCTTCCGCATCGACAACCCATTGCTGGGCAAAGGCCTGAGCCTGTTCCAGCGCTTCTGCTACGCCAATGCCATGCTGCACTTCCTGGCCGGCATACCGCGCCTGGTGTTCCTGACCGCGCCACTGGCGTTCCTGCTGCTGCACGTCTACATCATCTACGCGCCGGCGCTGGCCATCCTGTTGTTCGTGGTGCCGCACATGGCGCACGCCAGCCTCACCAATGCGCGCATCCAGGGCAAGTACCGGCGCCCGTTCTGGGGCGAGGTGTATGAAACGGTGCTGGCCTGGTACATCGCGCGGCCGACCACGGTGGCACTGTTCAGCCCGGGGCGAGGCAAGTTCAACGTGACCGACAAGGGCGGTACGCAGGCCGGAGATCGCTTCGACTGGCGCGTGGCGCGGCCGTACCTGGTGCTGGCGCTGCTCAACGTGCTGGGCCTGTGCTTCGCTGTGTGGCGCTTCATGCACGGGCCGGCCGATGAGCGTGGCACGGTCGTGGTCAGCTCGCTGTGGGTGCTGTACAACCTGCTCATCATTGGTGGCGCGCTGGCCGTGGCCGCCGAAGTGCAGCAGGTGCGGCGCACGCACCGGGTCACCACGCGCCTGCCGATGGCGCTGCAGATTCCCGATGGCCGTCGTCTGCGCGGCGTGCTGCAGGATTACTCCAATGATGGCGTCGGCATCGAGCTGGGCGAGGATGCGCTGCTGGCCGAAGGCGAGCGCGTGCAGGTGCTGCTGGGGCGTGGACGCCGCGAGTTCGCGTTCCCGGCCCGCGTGCAGCGCACCGTCGGCCATCGCCTGGGCCTGTTGCTGCTGTTCGAGAGCGAGCGCCAGCGCGTGGAGTTCGCCCAGTGCACGTTCGCCCGCGCCGATGCCTGGCTGGACTGGCATGCCGGCTACCAGCCCAAGAGCCTGCCGCGCAGCCTTTGGAGCGTGCTGGTGCTGGGCTGGCGTGGTTACCGGCGGATGGGCGACTTCACGCCGTTCGACCTCGACCGTCCGATGCATTGGAGCCGTCGCCTGCTGCGATGGATGGCCAGCTTTGCCCCGCAACGTCCGCTTCCTTCCCACCCGGCTGACCCAGCCGCTGATCCAGGGCTTCGTCCATGAGCACTCCTCTTTCTCTGCGCTGGCTGCTGCTGCCCTTGCTGGCCCTGCCCGTGGCTTCGGGCAACAGCGCACCGGCGCCGGCCCTCCCCGCCACCCTGCTTGCCGCGCGCGCTGCGGCGGCCACACTGCCGTCGTCGACGCCGACAGGGACGGCGTCCGTGCCTGCCGCACCTGCCGCAGGCAGCGAACCGGCGCTGGCGCAGACCTGGGCCGGTAGTGCCTGGCCGTGGCAGCGGCAGAACACCTTTGCCCAGCTCGGGCGGCGCCAGGACACACTGCTGTCCGGCGTGCGCAATGCCACCACGTTCGAGTTCCAGGTGCGCCGTGACCGCCTGGTACGCGATGCCGAACTGGACCTGAGCTTCACGCCCTCACCGTCGCTGCTGCCGACCCTGTCGCATCTTCGGGTCTATCTCAACGACGCGATGATGGGCGTGGTGCCGATCAGCAACGATCAGCTGGGCCGCCCGGTGCAGGCCAAGCTGCCGCTGGATGCGCGCCTGATCGCCGATTTCAACCAGGTGCGGCTGGAGTTTGTCGGCCACTACACCGATATCTGCGAAGAGCCGACCCACAGCTCGCTGTGGGTCAACCTGTCCAGCAACAGTACCTTGCGCCTGGGCGGCCAGCCGCTGGCGATGCAGGACGATCTGGCCAATTTCCCGCTGCCCTTCTTCGACCCGCGCGATACCGCGCGTCTGGATCTGCCGGTGGTGTTCGCTGCCGCACCCAGCCTGGGCCAGCAGCGTGCCGCGGCGGTGATGGCCTCCTATTTCGGCAGCCTGTCCGGCTGGTGGCGCCAGGCGCGCTTCCCGGTCACTTTCGGTGCGCTGCCCGACAGCGGCCATGCGGTGGTGCTGGCGGTCAACGGCAGGTTCCCGCCGGTGATCGCCAACCATGCACCGGTGAAGGGGCCGGTGATCGAACTGATGGCGCTGCCGGAAGACCCGCAGCGCAAGCTGCTGCTGGTGCTCGGCCGCAACGATGAGGACCTGCAGAAGGCGGTAGCCGCGATGGCCGCCGGCAACGTGCTGTTCCGCGGCCGCCAGGTCAGCATCGACGAGATCAAGCCGCTGGCCCCGCGCAAGCCGTACGATGCGCCGAACTGGGTGCGCACCGACCGTGCCGTGCGCCTGGCCGAGCTGCTGGACTACCCGCAGCAGCTGCATGCCAACGGCGTGTCGCCGCAGCCGATCACGGTCAACCTCAACCTGCCGCCGGATCTGTTCATCTGGCGCAACCAGGGCATTCCGCTGAACCTGCGCTACCGCTACACGCCGCCGTTCGGCAGCGATGAATCGCGGTTGGGCGTAGCGATCAACGACCAGTTCATCTCCAGCTTCCCGCTGGTGCGGCGCAACGGCAAGCAGGGACTGGAGGAAATCCGCCTGCCGGTGCTGGCCGGCGATGCCGGTGCCGATGACGGGCGCCTGCTGATTCCGGCATTGAAGCTGGGCGACCGCAACCAGCTGCGCTTCGACTTCAACTTCGCCAGCGTGATGGGCAGCGCCCAGCGCGACCATTGCCAGACGGTGCTGCCGCCGAACCTGCAGGCGGCCATCGAGGAAGACTCGACCATCGACTTCTCCGGCTTCCATCACTACATGGGGCTGCCAGACCTGTCGGCGTTCGCACTCAGCGGATTCCCGTTCACCCGCATGGCCGACCTGTCCGAGACCGTGGTGCTGGTGCCGTCGGTTTCCAGCGAAGCGCAGGTGGGCCTGCTGTTGAACCTGGTCGGCGGCCTGGGCGTGCAGAGCGGCTACCCGGCCTACGGCCTGCGCCTGTCCGATGACTGGAAGCAGGCCAGTGCGCTGGATGCGGACCTGCTGATGCTGGGCGTGCTACCGGCCGAGCTGCGCGGCAGCCAGCAGCTGTCGCTGCTGATCGACGACCAGCGCACGCGCCTGCTCAATGGCCAATCGCCTTCGCCGCAGGCGGCGATGGAACAGGCGCGGCGCGGCAGCCGTGCCGGCGACCCGGCGGTGACTGAAGTGGCCGTGACCGCGCAGGCCCCGTTCGCCGCGATCATCGGCATGCAATCGCCGCACCACGCGCAGCGCAGCATCGTTTCGCTGGCGGCCAGCAATGCCGCCGACTATGGCCTGCTCGACGACGCGCTCAGTGATACCGGCAAGCGTGAGGCGATCGCCGGATCGGTGGCGATCCTGCGCAGTTCGGGTATCCACAGCCAGTTCGTCGGCGAGCACTACTACGTGGGCGCACTGCCGTGGTGGCTGCTGCTGTGGTACCACCTGGCCGACCACCCCGCGCTGCTGGCCGTGCTGGCCACGGTGGTGGTGCTGATGGTGGCCTTCCTGCTGTGGCGCACGCTGCGCTGGGTGGCAGCCAAGCGTCTGGATCCGGGGCACTGATGGCACGCAGGCGGCACCCGCTGGTCACCGCATCCGGTCTGGTCCTGCTTGGGCTGGCCGGGGCCGCCCCGTGTGCGGCGCAGGCGCTGCCGGAGACCCCCGGTGGCACCGTGGCCGAGCAGCGGCAATGGCTGCTGCAGCAGGTACGCATCGGTGAGGCTACCGGCCGCCAGAGCCTGATCGAGGACGCACTGGCGCGGCTGCGGATGCTGGCCCCGGATGATCGCGCTACGTTGGTGGCGATCCTGGAGGTGCAGCTGTCGCAGCAGAAGCTGGACGATGCCGAGGCCACGTTGAAGCGGCTGCGCCAGCTCGGCGCCGGCAGCCGCGAACTGGCGGCCGGTGAACGCCTCTGGCAAGCCTACCGTGGTGACCTGCAGCAGGACCTGCAGCAGGCGCGTCTGTTCGCTGCCGGCGGCCGTAGTGCCGAAGCGCTGGTGATCTACCGTCGCCTGTTCAACGATGACCCGCCCGGCCTGCAGCTGGGTCTGGAGTACTGGCGCCTGCGTGGCAGCCAGGCCGATGGACGCGCCTTGGCGATCCGTGCGCTGAGCGAGCTCGATCGCAGCTACCCGGGCAATGTGACGCTGCTGCAGACGCTGTCGCAGCTGCTGTTCGCCGCCGGCCACGACAACGAAGCGCTGGCCGCGCTGCAACGGATGGGACGCAACCCGGAGGCGCGTGGCATGGCCGCCGATGCCGAGTGGGCGTACCTGAAGGAGCAGCCGGCCGACGAACGCAGCGTGCGCCGCCTGCAGGATTTCATCACCCGCAACCCCACGTTCAACGACCTGGCTTTGGTGCGCGAACGCTATGCCGACCAGCACAAGCGGGTGAGCGACCCGGCCTGGCGTGCGGGCCTGCGTGGCCAGCAGCTGCTGGATGCCGGCCGCAACGCCGAAGCCGAGCGCGCCTTCCTGCAGGCCCTGCGGGGGTATCCGCGTGAGGCTGATCTGCTGGGCGGTTTGGGCATGGCGCTGATGCGGCAGGGACGGCGTGAGCAGGCCATCGGCTACTTCCAGCGTGCGGTGCAGGCCACACCGGCCGGTGACAGCAGCGACAAGTGGCGTGATCTGATTGCCAGCACGCGTTACTGGCTGCAGCTGGACCAGGCCGATGCCGCGCTGGCCGCAGGCCGGCTGGATGAGGCCGAGCGCCTGTACGCGCAGGCACGCCGCCAGCAACCGCGCGACGTCAATGCGGCGCTGGGCCTGGTCGACGTGGCCGTGGCCCGCGGCGATGACGACGCGGCCGAACGGCAGCTGCAGCTGGCACGGCGGATGGCGCCCAACGATGCCAACGTGATCCGCAAGCTGGTGCAGCTGTATGGCCGCACCGATCCGCAGCGGTTGGAAACCTTCATCAACGCATTGCCCGCTGCCCAGCGCAGGTTGTATGCCGAAGACCTGCGCCAGCTGCAGATCAGTCGTCTGCGCGAGCGCCGCGAACAGGCGCTGGCCAGCGGTGATGCCACCACCGCCATCACGCTGGGACAGCAGCTGCGCAGCGAACTGCCGGGCGATGCCTGGCTGGCCTACGCGCTGGGCAACGAGCTGCGCAGCGCGGGCCGGCAGGACGAGGCCGATGCCGTGGTGGCCGACATGGCGGCCCGCAACGACAGTGCCGAGGCACGCTACGCACAGGCGTTGTACCTGTCCGGCTCCGATCGCCTGCCGCAGGCGCTGGCGGTGCTCGACGCGCTGCCGCAGGCGCAGTGGGACGATGACATCCGCGCGCTGTCCACCCGCCTGAAACGCCAGCAGCTGGTCGACCATCTGTGGGAGCTGCGTGCGCAGGGACGTGAGGCCGAGGCCATCGCGCTGCTGCAGCAGCAACCACCCAGCACCGACAACGATCTCCTGATGGCCGAATGGGCGCGCCTGCGCGGTGACCACGCACAGGCATTGCACTACTACCAGCGCGTGCTCGCCGCGCAGCCGGACAATGTGGACGCGCAGCTGGGCCAGGTACAGGCCTGGATCGGCAGCGGCGACCTGGCCAGCGCACGCCGCCAGATGCACGACGCACCGCCGGCAGTGGACGATGCCGAGATCGGCCAGCAGCGTCAGCTCGCCACGATCTGGACCGACCTGCGCGAAGACACCAAGGCGCTGGCGATCCTGCGCGCACTGCTGGCGCGCAGGACCGGACCCGATGCACAGTCCTGGCGCGACGCGGCACGGCTGGTGCGCCGCGATGATCCGCAGCAGGCGCTGGACATGTACGCGCAGGCGATGGCCGACAATGGCCTGCTGGCCCCCGCCCAGGCCGAGTCGCGCGACAATCGTGCGCTGACCCTGGCCAGCCGCGAGACCGCCGGCGATGACTGGTTGCGGCGCAGCCTGCGCAGCGACGTGGAGACCCTGTACCAGCAGGAGAATCCCACCCTGACGGTGATGCAGGACACCGGCCGCCGTAGCGATGGAACCCCGGGCATTTCGCGGCTGTCGCGCGATACCCGCATCGCTCATCTCGATGCCCCGTTCGCCGGTGGCCTGGGCTGGGCGCGCATCGAGCAGGTGAACTTCGATGCCGGCCGTTTCCAGACCGACGCGGATGGGGCCTACGACGAGGATTTCGGCAGCTGCGACCTCGATCTGCTGCAGGCCGACGGCAGTAACCTGCGCGCACCGGGCTGCACCCGCTTCGTGCACCAGCGGCGCAGCTCTGGTGCCGGTTTCGCCGTCGGCTGGCGCACGCTGGACGACCGCTGGAACCTCGACATCGGCCACACCCCGTCCAACTACGTGGTGGGCAACTGGCTGGGTGGCGTCACCCTCAACGGCGATCTCGGCCGGTTCGGCTGGGGCGCCACCGTGTCGCGGCGGCCGATGACCAATTCGCTGCTCTCCCAGGCCGGTGCCATCGACCCGCGCAGTGGCATCGCCTGGGGCGGGGTCACCGCCAACGGCGCCACCTTCAGCCTCGGCTACGACCAGGGCGGCCGCAACGGCGTGTGGTCGAACTGGAGCTGGCACCGGCTGACTGGCCGCAACGTGGTCGACAACACCCGTGCACGCGCGATGGTGGGCTGGTACCACAAGCTGATCCAGCGCACCGACCTGCGCCTGGACGTGGGCACCACCGCCATGTACTGGCGCTACCAGAAGGATCTGGGCGGCTACTCGCTGGGCCAGGGCGGTTACTACAGCCCGCAGCGCTACGCCTCGCTGAGCCTGCCGGTCAGCTTTGCCTGGCGTAATGATGTGTGGTCGGTGCGCCTGGATGGCTCGGTCAGTGTGTCCAGTGCGAGCACCGCGTCGATCAGCCGTTTCCCCGATCAGGCAGTGATCGAGCGCGTGATTGCACAGCTCGAGCCGCAGTACGGCCCGCTGCGGCTGGACGAGGCCGGCCTGTACACCGGCAACAGCAGCAGCACCGGCACCGGCTACCGCCTGTACGGCGCGGTGGAACGCCGCCTCGGCGATCACTTCGTGCTGGGCGCGGCCGGCACCCTGCAGCGCAGCCGCGATTTCTCGCCGAATTCGTTCCAGCTCTACCTGCGCTATACCTTCAAGCCCTGGCAGGGCAACCTGCCGTTGCCCGTGTCTCCGCTGGTGCCCTATGGCGAATTCCGCTGATCTGCGCCGCCGTCGCCTGTTGCAGGCGGCCACTGTACTGCCGGTACTGGGCTGGTCGCGCGTGCAGGCGCAGCCGGCGCCGCGTTGGCCGGCCTGGAAGGTGCTGGTGGACAGCAGCCTGAGCCGCGACGGGCGCATGATCGACCGCAGCCAGCAGGACCAGCGCAGCACCTCGGAAGGGCAGTCGTACGCCCTGTTCTTCGCGCTGGTGGACAACGATCAGGCGGTGTTCGACCGCATCCTCGGCTGGACCCAGGACAACCTCGCTGGTGGCGACATGGGCAAGCGCCTGCCGGCCTGGCTGTGGGGACGCGATGACGCCGGAGCGTGGCGGGTACTGGATGACAACCCGGCTTCGGACTCCGATCTGTGGCTGGCCTACGCGCTGCTGGAAGGCGCGCGCCTGTGGCGCCGTCCCGCCCTGAAGGCCATCGCCGAGGGCATGCTGGCGCAGGTGCGGGCACGTGAGATCGTGGACCTGCCCGGGCTCGGCCCGATGCTGCTGCCCGGCCCACAGGGGTTCATCGAAGGGGACGCCACGCGGGTCAACCCCAGCTATCTGCCCCTGCCGCTGCTGCGCCGCTTTGCGGCGGAGGATCGCAGCGGGCCGTGGCAGGCGCTGGCGCGCAACAGTGTGCAGCTGTTGCAGCAGAGCAGCCCGCACGGCTTCGCACCGGACTGGGCAGCGTGGAAAGGCGATCGCTTCGTGGTCGACCCGGTGCGCGGCGCGGTCGGCAGCTACGATGCAATCCGCTGCTACACCTGGGCCGGCATGACCGCATCGCGCGATCCGTTGTTCCGCGCGCAGTTGGCCGCGTTGTCCGGGCCGCTGCAGCGCCTGCGCAGCGGTGCGCCGATGTGGGAAAAGATCGATACCCGCAGCGGACAAGGACAGGGCGAAGGCAATTACGGTTTCCGTGCAGCGCTGCTGCCTTACCTGATCGCCCAGGGCGAAACCCAGCGTGCCGATGCCGTGCTGGCCAGCCTGCCCAGCGCCGAGCAGCAGCGTGCTGACGCGCCGGCCTATTACTCGCAGATGCTGGCGCTGTTCGGTCGTGGCTGGGCCGAAGGGCGCTGGCGCTTCGCTGCTGACGGCCGCCTGCAGCTGCGCAGGTAATTGCAGTGCGGCAGGGGCGGATCCCGTTGCACGGCAACGGGCTCTGACCCCATTCAATGGTCATTCCAACGCGTAGCGCAGGGTGAACAGCACCGCCACCAGCCACACCGCCGGATGCACTTCGCGCCAGCGGCCGGTACCGGCCTTCAGCGCGGCGTATGCGATGAAGCCGAACGCCAGGCCATTGGCAATCGAGTAGGTGAAGGGCATCGCCAGTGCACACAGCGCCGCCGGCACCGACTCGGTCAGGTCGCTCCAGTCCACTTCCACCAGCTCGCGCAGCATCAGGCCGGCCACGAACAGCAGCGCCGGTGCGGTGGCATAGCTGGGCACCATCGCCGCCAGCGGCGAGAACAGCAGCGCGGCCAGGAACAGGGCCGATACCACCAGCGCGGTCAGCCCGGTGCGCCCGCCCACCTGCACGCCAGAGGCGCTTTCGGCGAAGGCGGTGGTGCTGCTGGTGCCCAGCAGCGAGCCCGCAACAATCGCGGTGCTGTCGGCCAGCAGCGCGCGCCCGAAGCGCTTCTGCGCGCCCGGCAGCTTCAGCAGGCCGGCGCGGCCGACCACGCCGTACAGCGTGCCGGTGGCATCGAACACTTCCACCAGCACGAACACCAGCACCACCTGCAGCAGCACCGCCAGCGGCGCGCCGCCGTCATGGTGCAGCAGGCCCGGCAGGTCCAGCTGCAGGAAGGTCGGCGCCAGGCTCGGCGGCAACGACACCAGGCCCTGGTACTGCACATCGCCCAGCGCCCAGCCGGCGCCGGTCACGGCCAGGATGCCGATCAGGATCGCACCGCGGATGCGGCGCGCTTCCAGCACCGCGATCAGCAGGAAGCCGGCCAGGGCCAGCAGCGGCGGCGCGGTGTTCAGCGGGCCCAGCGCCACCAGGGTGTCTTCGTTGCCGACGATGACGCCGGATTTCTGCAGCGCGATGATCGCCAGGAACAGGCCGATGCCGGCCACGATGGCCGAACGCAGCGAGGAAGGAATACCGGATACCAGCCACGCGCGTACCCCGGTCAGCGACAGCACCAGGAACACCAGGCCGGAAATGAACACCGCGCCCAGTGCCTGCTGCCACGGCAACCCGGCGGCGCCGACCACGGTAAAGGCGAAGAACGCGTTCAGGCCCATGCCCGGCGCCATGCCGACCGGGAAGTTGGCAGCCAGCGCCATCACCGCCGACCCCAATGCCGCGGCCAGGCAGGTGGCCACGAACACCGCACCGGCATCCATGCCCGTGGTTCCCAGGATTTCCGGGTTGACGAAGACGATGTAGGACATCGTCAGGAAGGTGGTGACACCGGCCAGCAGCTCGGTGCGCACGGTGGTGCCGTGCTGCTGCAGCTGGAACAGGCGTTCGAACAGGGACATCGCGAAATCTCAAACCGTTGGTGGTGGGTACCGACTGTGGGGGGGGGACCGACCGTTGGTCGGTACCCCCCTGAAATGTCACGACCAACGGTCGTGACCTACCCAGATGCAGAACGGCCGCGCAGAGCGCGGCCGTTCTTCCTTCTTATTTCAGCGCCTTGAAGCGCAGGCGCTTGGGCGCGGCGTCGTCGCCCATGCGGCGGCGCTTGTCTTCTTCGTACTCGCGGTAGTTGCCCTGGAAGAACTCCACGTGCGAATCGCCTTCGAACGCCAGGATGTGCGTGGCGATGCGATCCAGGAACCAGCGGTCATGCGAAATGACGAAGGTGTTGCCCGGGAACTCCAGCAGCGCATCTTCCAGCGCACGCAGGGTTTCGATGTCCAGGTCGTTGGACGGTTCGTCGAGCAGCAGCACGTTGCCACCCTGCAGCAGGGTCTTGGCCATGTGCAGGCGGCCACGCTCACCACCGGACAGCGAACCGACCATCTTCTGCTGGTCCTGGCCCTTGAAGTTGAAGCGGCCGATGTAGGCGCGCGACTGGATCTCGATGCCGTTGATGTTGAGGATGTCCAGGCCGCCAGCGATTTCCTGGAAGACGTTGTGGTTGCCTTCCAGCGCGTCGCGGCTCTGGTCCACGTAGGACAGCTTCACGGTCGGGCCGACCACGATCTCGCCGGTATCCGGCTTTTCCTGGCCGGTGATCATCTTGAACAGGGTCGACTTACCGGCACCGTTCGGGCCGATGATGCCGACGATGGCGCCGGCCGGCACCAGGAAGCTCAGGTTGTCGAACAGCAGGCGGTCGCCGAACTTCTTGGAGACGTTCTTGAACTCCATCACCGCATTGCCCAGGCGCTCGCCCGGCGGGATGAAGATTTCGTTGGTCTCGTTGCGCTTCTGGTAATCGACCGACTGCAGCTCTTCCAGGCGAGCCAGACGGGCCTTGCCCTTGGTACGGCCACCCTTGGCGTTCTGGCGCGACCATTCCAGTTCCTTCTGGATCGCCTTCTGGCGGGCCTTTTCCTGGTTGTCTTCCTGCTTCAGGCGCTCGTCCTTCTGGGTCAGCCAGTCGGTGTAGTTGCCCTTCCACGGAATGCCGCGGCCGCGGTCCAGTTCCAGGATCCACTCGGCGGCGTTGTCCAGGAAGTAGCGATCGTGGGTGACCGCCACCACGGTGCCGGTGTAGCGCGCCAGGAACTGTTCCAGCCATTCGACCGACTCGGCGTCGAGGTGGTTGGTTGGTTCGTCGAGCAGCAGCATGTCCGGCTTCTGCAGCAGCAGGCGGCACAGCGCAACGCGGCGCTTCTCACCACCGGACAGCTTGCCGACGATGGCATCCCACGGCGGCAGGCGCAGCGCATCGGCCGCCACGTCCAGCTGGTTTTCCAGAGTGTGCGCGTCGCCGGCGGCCAGGATCGCCTCCAGTCGCTCCTGTTCCTTGGCCAGCGCGTCGAAATCGGCGCCTTCCTCGGCGTAGGCGGCGTACACCGCTTCCAGCGCGGCCTGGGCCTGCAGCACTTCGCCCACGCCTTCCTCCACCGCTTCACGCACGGTCTTGGTCGGGTCCAGCTCCGGTTCCTGGGCCAGGTAGCCGACCTTGATGCCGGCCTGCGGGCGGGCTTCGCCCTCGAAATCGGTGTCCACGCCGGCCATGATCTTCAGCACGGTGGACTTGCCGGCGCCGTTCAGGCCCAGCAGGCCGATCTTCGCGCCCGGGAAGAACGACAGCGAGATGTCCTTGATGATCTGCCGCTTGGGCGGGACCACCTTGGACACGCGGTTCATGGTGTAGATGTATTGCGAGGACATGCGGTCTCCGTAGGCGCGGCCCTGCGCCCGGCCCGTCACGGGAAGATCCCGTTGCGGCAGCGGGCACAGACTGAAATGGAATACCGCCAATTATAGCCGGAACCGCTGCTGCGCCGCGCCGGGAGGCCCGCGCCGGACTGGCTGCGGCCTGAATACTCGGTCACAGTCCCGCAGCGGGAAGCGTTTCCAGCCGGAAACCGTTCAGATCGTATGCGCAATATGGGCTCACCACCCACCCAAGCAGAGGTCCGATATGCGCATCAATCGAGTAGTGGCCAGTGCCGTGGCCTCTGTGCTGGCGCTCGGCGCAGTGGCCCCGCCTTCGCCGACAACGACCACCGTGACCGCCGTGAATGGCGCGAAGACCGCCGAGAGTGGCGTCAGGACCGCCGCGACTGGGAACGCGACCGCCGCGAGGCACGCCGTGATTACCGCGAAGACCGCCGCGACTGGCATCGCGACCACGACCGTTACTACCGCCCGGCACCGCCGCGCGTGGTCTACCGGCCGGCGCCGCCGCCGCGTTATGGCAACTACGGTTGGCGGGTCGGTTCGCCCTACCGCAATTACTACTCCGGCCCGGTCTACGTGGTGAACGACTACCCGCGCTACCACCTGCGCCGCCCGCCGTATGGCCACCACTGGATCCGCGATGACCGCGGCAACATGCTGCTGGTGGCCATCGCCACCGGCGTGATCGCCCAGTACGTGCTCAGCGGCCGCTGAGCCGGCCACGGGGTCGGATCCCGTTCCAACGGAACGGGCTCTGACCCCACAACGTCAATCGAAACCATACGGGGCCGGATTCCTTCGGGGATGCCGGCCCCGTCCGTTTCGGCCCCAGCGGCGCGGTGCGGGGCTACAATCAAGGGCTGAGCCGTGCCCCTTTTCCCTGCCTGCTGGAGTACCCGATGTTCCCGCGTGACGTCCGCATCGAATCCTACGATCCCGAACTGGCCAAGGCCATCGCCGCTGAGACCCAGCGCCAGGAAGACCACGTCGAGCTGATCGCCAGCGAGAACTACACCAGCCCGGCGGTGATGGAAGCCCAGGGCAGCCAGCTGACCAACAAGTACGCCGAAGGCTACCCGGGCAAGCGCTACTACGGTGGCTGCGAATACGTGGATATTGCCGAGCAGCTGGCGATCGACCGCCTCAAGCAGCTGTTCGGCGCCGACTACGCCAACGTGCAGCCGCACAGCGGTTCGCAGGCCAACCAGGCCGTGTACTTCGCGCTGCTGCAACCGGGTGACACCATCCTTGGCATGAGCCTGGCCCACGGCGGCCACCTCACCCACGGCGCCAAGGTCAATGCCTCCGGCAAGCTGTTCAATGCCGTGCAGTACGGCGTGAACGATCAGGGCCTGATCGACTACGACGAAGTCGAGCGCCTGGCCCTGGAGCACAAGCCGAAGATGGTCGTGGCCGGTTTCTCGGCCTACTCGCAGGTGATCGACTGGGCGCGCTTCCGTGCCATCGCCGACAAGGTCGGTGCCTACCTGTTCGTGGACATGGCCCACGTCGCCGGCCTGGTCGCCGCCGGCGTCTACCCCAGCCCGCTGGAACACGCCCACGTGGTCACCTCGACCACCCACAAGACCCTGCGCGGCCCGCGCGGCGGCATCATCGTCGCCAAGGGCGCCGACGAAGACCTGGTCAAGAAGCTGCAGTCGATCGTGTTCCCGGGCATCCAGGGCGGTCCGCTGATGCACGTCATCGCCGGCAAGGCCGTGGCCTTCAAGGAAGCGCTGGAGCCGGGCTTCAAGGCCTACCAGCAGCAGGTGGTGAAGAACGCGCAGGCGATGGCCAGCACGCTGATCGCGCGCGGCTACAAGATCGTCTCCGGCGGCACCCAGAACCACCTGATGCTGGTGGACATGATCGGCAAGGACGTGTCCGGCAAGGACGCGGAAGCCGCGCTGGGCAAGGCCCACATCACCGTCAACAAGAACTCGGTGCCGAACGACCCGCGTTCGCCGTTCGTGACCTCGGGCCTGCGCCTGGGTACCCCGGCGGTCACCACCCGCGGCTACGTCGAACAGGATTGCGTGGACCTGGCCAACTGGATCGCCGACGTGCTCGACGCGCCGGCCGATGACGCCGTCATCGCCCGCGTGCGCGACGCAGTCAGCGCGCAGTGCCGCAAGTACCCGGTCTACGGCTGATCAAAACCGGGGTCGGATCCCTTTCCGCCAGGAAAGGGCTCTGACCCCGATCTCAGGAATCCCGCGCATGGATGAAAGCGGACACAAGCGCATGGTGGCAGTCGGCGGCCTGCTGCTCGGACTGCCGGCCCTTGCCGCCGCAGGCACCGTCGCGGTGCTGGGGCTGATGGTCGTGGCGGACGGGAAGTATCTGTCCGGCAACGAACTCACGGTGCTGCTGCTGTGGTCGTCGGGCGGCGTCATCGGCCTGCTGTCGTGGTTGTGGCTGAGCGGTGTGTTCCTGCGCCGTGGCCGCGCCGGCCTGCGGCAATCGTCGCCTGCTGCGTGGGTGGGGTTGGGGCTGGGCGTTCTGGCGGCATTGGCCGTGGTCGCCGTCACACTGCACCTGGTGTTCAAGCAGGGCGAATTCGCTCTTTTGAGCTACCTGGGCTTGGGCCCGCCGTTTCTACTGCCGGCCGCACATCTGGCGTGGTTGCGTTGGGGCGCAACCGACACTGTGTGACGGGTGGTTGGACGTTTCAAAGAAATTGCATGGTGTGCTGCAGGCGTCAGGACTAGGGTCTTCCGAGCTACTGAAAGGAGCCCCCGATGCAATCCTGGCGCCGCCGACACGGCCTCTACCTGCTTCTCCACAGCCTTCTTTTTTCCATTCCCTGCGCGTTGGCCGGCCTGTTGGGTGCGCTGCTGCTGCTATGGGTATGGGCGCATGGCGGTGACAACAGCGCACTTCTTGGATTGCTTGCGATGTGGGGTGTGCTGTCCGTGACGGCGATCCCGCTTGTTTTCCAGCTGGCAAACACGTGGCAGATGCGCGGACCGGATGGATTGAAGCCCGCCGCGCCAGTGCTGGGAACGCTGTTTCTAGTGTCAGCTGCTCAGGCTGTGTGCGCGTTGGTGATGACAGTTTCATGCTTTGGAGTGGATCCGATACTGCTGATACTGGCAATCGGTTGGGGGGCTCCCTGGATCAGCCTCGCCTGCCACTTCCGATGGCTGTCGAAGGCCAGCGGGCGCCAGTGAAGAAAAACGGAATTTGCTGCCTGGCCCCTTCTCAGGTACCTTTGCGACGCTGCCATGACCGTGGCATTAAGGTTGCCCCCTGAGCCAGGCGTTCCATGCACTGCCCCTTCTGCCAACATGCCGATACCCGGGTCATCGACTCGCGCGTCTCCGAAGACGGCGCGACGATCCGCCGTCGGCGTGAATGCGAAGCCTGTGGCGAGCGCTTCAGCACCATGGAGACGGTTGAACTGAAGCTGCCGGCCATCGTCAAGAGCGATGGCACGCGTGAAGCCTTCGACCAGCGCAAGGTCCGCGCCGGCTTCGATCGCGCGCTGCAGAAGCGTGCCGTGGCCGAAGACAAGATCGAAGCGGCGGTGCGTGCAGTGGTCCACCAGCTGCGCATCAGCGGCGAACGTGAAGTGCCCTCGATCAAGGTCGGCGAGTTCGTGATGAACGAACTGCGCAAGCTGGATCATGTGGGCTATGTGCGCTTCGCATCGGTGTACCGCAGCTTCGAGGACGTGGCCGATTTCCGCGAAGAGATCGAGAAGCTCGAGCGCGATCTGCCGTCGAGTACCGAACAGCTGCAGTTGCTGGGCGATGTGATTGCCCTGACCAAGAAAAAGAAGGGCTGACCGGGCTTGCCCGGTGGATGCCAACCTGGGTTGGCAGGGAGACACCCATCCACGCATGGCGTGGATCCACACCGACAGCGTTACCATGGCGGCATGAGCACCCCGTTCTCCGTTCTCGACCACCTGCACATGGCCAATGCGCTGCGCCTGGCCGAGCGCGGTGCCTATACCACCCGCCCCAACCCGATGGTCGGCTGTGTGATCGCCCATGGCGAGCGCGTAGTCGGGCAGGGCTGGCACCAGCGCGCCGGTGGCCCGCACGCCGAAGTTTTTGCACTGCGTGAAGCCGGCAGCGAGGCACGCGGCGCCACTGCTTACGTCACCCTGGAGCCCTGCGCGCACTACGGGCGCACACCGCCGTGCGCGTTGGCACTGATCGAAGCCGGCGTATCGCGCGTGGTCGCGGCGATGCGCGATCCGTTCCCGAAGGTCGATGGCGGTGGTTTCGATCTGCTGCGCGAGGCGGGCATAGAGGTCAGCGAGGGGCTGATGGCCGCACAGGCGCGCGAGCTCAACAAGGGCTTCCTGTCGCGCGTGGAGCGCAACCGCCCCTGGCTGCGGGTGAAGCTGGCCGCCAGTCTCGATGGCCGCACCGCGATGGCCGACGGCACCTCGAAGTGGATCACCGGCGCGGCGGCGCGTGAGGATGTCCAGCACTGGCGCGCGCGCGCCGGCGCGATCCTGACCGGTGCCGATACCGTGATCGCCGACGACCCGATGCTCACCGTGCGTCTGGACGATACCGACGTGCTGCCACCGCTGCGCGTGGTGCTCGACGCACGCCTGCGTTCGCTGGAATGCAGCCGTGTGCGCGAGGGCGGGGCACCGACGCTGTACCTGCACAATGCGGTGGTCAGCCCCCCGGATGCCGCGGACGCGGCGTTCGCCAGTGTCACCACCCGCCACGGTCGCCTCGACCTGGGCGCGGTGCTGGCCCTGCTGACCGAGCGTGGCATCAACGAAGTGCACACCGAAGCTGGCGCCACGCTGGCCGGTGCGCTGCTGCGTGGCGGCTGGGTGGACGAGCTGCTGCTGTACCAGGCGCCGATCCTGCTCGGCGAGACCGGCCGCCCGTTGCTGGCAGGACTGGGCATCGAAGCGATGGACCAGCAACGCCGCCTGCGCGTGGTGGATCAGCGCCAGGTCGGTGACGATCTACGGTTGCTGATGCGGCCCTGATACGTTTCCCGGGCGTCCTGCACGTGGGATCTTCTACTCCGGCAGCGCCAGCAGCAATTCGATCCACTGCTGCAGCGGGGGCATATCCTGCGTTGTCCAGACATCATCCTCATTGAGGCGTGCCATGACCACGCTGTCGGCATGGACGCGCCTGGGAGCGCGTTGCAGCAGGGCGATTACGTGCTGAACCCCTGCCAGTTCGCCCTCATCGCCCGGCGCGCTGGCCGTGTCGTCCGGCGTGCCTTTGTCCATCGCCGCGTAGTCGGGTACCTGGCAGGTGTACGCGACGATGGCGACCTGGAGGTCGTCACCATCGTGGCGTTCGCTGCCCGTGCTGCGGCAGTGGGTCTGCCGCAGTGCCAGCGCCACCTGCCGCGAAAGATCGCGGCCAGCGCGTGTGCGCGCGTTGTCCGCGGATGCCTCGCCAACGACCATCCGGTCCACTGCATCTTCCCAGCGTTCGGTGCGCATTGGCATGCCGGTCAAGGCGGCGATCCGCGCTTCGGCGTCGGCGTCACCTTCCAGCATGAACCGCGCGAACAGGTCGAAGCTCTGCTCCGGTGTCGGTGCGGGCGTCTGTGCAGCGGCGGTCGAAGCAACCCACAGCAGGAAGAACAGCAGGCGCGGCGTCATCTGGCCTCGTCGGGCAGGTGTTCATTCCATTCAAAGAATGGCAGGAAGGCATCGGCAACCGCGCTCAACAGCGGCGTCGGGTTGACGATGCGCCAGGCAGCGCCGTCATGATCGCGCTGGAACGACACGCCGATGATGCTCTCGCGATCCGGTGCCACCGCAATCATCCGCGTGTACGCCGTTGCCAGCGGTATTGCCATCTGCGGCGGGTGTGGTCCATTGAATGGCACCGGATGCTGCCGATACACCGGCAGCAATGCACTCAGGTCAGGCAGGCGACAACGAAAGGAAACGTCGGCCATTGCGGCCTGTGGGTAGCGCACGCTGTCGATGCTGCACCGTACCGATCGCTGCCGCGTGCGCACAGCCGCGGCGGCCGGCGGCCAATCGGCCAGCTCGGGGGCCTGGTCCAGGTGGCTCATGGTGGCCAGCGCGGTCGCCATTGCCGGCCCCTGGTCGCCCGGCAGGTAACGCGCCAGCGATGCCTGCGCGGCCGGGTCTCCGTGCACGATCACCTGCGCGTACAGGTCGAACACCTGCAGGGCGGGATCGGTGCTGGCGTGGGCTGCCACCGGGGCCAGCAACAGTGCTGCCAGCCCCATGTACTTCAGCGACGCCACGTCAGGCGCATGCGTCGGTCCACATCATCTCGGCGATCGGGCGCAGCGCCTTGCACTCCTGCGTCATCTCCTCGGCCGACTGCACCTGTGCCTTGGCCTTCAGTTCCTCGGCCATCGCGTCCACGCCGCTGATCTGCTCCGGCGCGATCTTCGCCACGCAGGCGCGGTGCTGCTGCAGCAGCAGGTCGCAGCCCGGCACGCCAGTCACCTTCGGCGCAGTGGCCGCCTGCGCGTCCTGCATCCACTCTTCGAACGGTGCCAGCGCACCGGTCACGGTGCCCACCAGGTCATCGAAATTGCCGCTGTACCAGTAACCGTTGTCCTTGGCCGGGTACAGGGTGAAGGTGCCGCTGACCGGCACGCGCACGCCGCTCTGCAAGGCCTGGGTATAGGCCTGGGTGAACTGAGTGCGCACGGCCGGGGTGGCGTCGGCGGCCAGGCTGGCGGCGAACAGCGGGCGCACCTTGGCCAGGTCGGGCACCTGGCAGGTGAAGCTGATGCGTGCCAGCTTCTGGTCTTCCAGGTACTCGTTGTCTTCGATCACGCCTTCGGTGGCGCGGCACTTCGAATCGCGCAGTGCCTTGGCATACAGCGCTTCGGCGGCAGCGGCATCGGCCTTTGCGCCGGTGCTGGCCAGCACCGTCTGCCACGGCTCGGCCAGCGCCTTGGCCAGCGCACCCGGGGTCGGGGTCAGCGCGTCCTGGCCTTCGAAGGCTGGCTTCAGCGCATCGTTGAGCGTGCGGGTCGCGGCTGCGTCGTCTTCCAGCAGGGCGCGTGCATACAGGTCGAAGGCCTGTTCGGGGCTCAGCTGGGCCGATGCAGCGCCGGCCAGCAGCGGAGTGCACAGCAGGGCGCTGGCCAGCAGCGTGCGGAAGGGGGTGTTCATGGTGGGAATTCCTGTTCCAGAGGCGCGCAAGCCTAGCGCATCTGCCGGTGTTTTCGATGGTGCGGAGTGATCGGATGCGGGTGCGTTCGAGCCAAAAAAAACGGGCCCCTTGCGGGGCCCGTTCGATCGCACGACGAGGATCGAGCAATCAGAAGCTGGCGCGGACGCCGGCGGAGTACTGGGTGACGTCGCGGTAGCCGGAGATCTCGCCGACCAGACCCCAGGTCCGGGTGAAGTTGATCTGGCCGCCGACGGTGCCGACCCAGGTGCCTTCGAAGTGGTTGCCGCCATCCATGTAGCCGGCCTTGGCCCAGGCTTCGGTCTTCGGCGACGGCTTGCCGCGCAGGCCCAGGGTGGCGCGGGCCAGGTTGGTGTGGTCCTTTCCGCGCAGGCGGCCGTAGAAGTCCGAATGCACCGTGATCTCGGACTGCTGGCGCAGCCAGGCGACGTCGGCGGTGAAGTCCAGACGGTCGGTCCACGGCATGTGGTAGCCCAGGCCCAGCTCCGGCTGGCTCAGCTTCAGCTTGTAGGAGCCGTAGGGGTAGTCGTAGGAATTGGAGGCGTAGGACCAGCCACCGAACACATGCACCTGCTCGGCCAGCGCGAACGAACCGCGCACGTAGCCACCGTCGATCTTCGGGTCGTTGAAGTCGTTGTCATCGGTGCGGGCCTGGGTCCAGCCGCCCTCGACGTAGGTGTAGCTCAGGCCTTCAGCAGCGGCGGCCAGCGGGGAAGCGGCCAGCAAGGCGGCGGCGATCAGGATCTTGCGCATCGGAATTCCTGTGGTTCTCAGTCCTTTGGCGGGCGCGCCGTGGTGGCGGCCCGTGGCGACGTCATGTCGACCGGCGCCAAGTTTAATGAAAGTTTTACAAATTACGAGAGACGGCCGTCACAGCTGAGGGCCATTAGGCACACCTGGGGTCGGAGCCCCTTGCTGCGCAACGCGATCCGACCCCGGGCACCCCGTTCAGGCCGGGCTGCTACACTACGCAGGCCGGTTCGCCGGTACACAAACGTCTTCAGGGCGGGGTGCGATTCCCCACCGGCGGTAGGTGCGCAAGCACGAGCCCGCGAGCGCCCCGGCCTACGGCCGGGGGTCAGCAGATCCGGTCCAATGCCGGAGCCGACGGTATAGTCCGGATGAAAGAAGACGGTGCCACAGGGCCTTTGCGGCCCTGCGCCCGCCTGTTTGCCTTGCGGCGTTTTTCGCTCACTTTCCGCGGAGAACGTTTCTTGTTTACTGGAATCATCGAAGGCGTCGGCCGTCTGGCCGCACGCGAAGCCATCGGCGGCGATGTCCGCTTCACCTTCAACGTCGGCAACCTGCCGTTCGACCACGTGCAGATGGGCGAGAGCATCGCCATCAACGGCGTCTGCCTCACCGTCATCGCGTTCGACGCCAGCAGCTTCCAGGCCGATGCCTCCACCGAGACGCTCGGCCTGACCACGCTCGGTCAGCTGGCCGAGGGTGCGGTCATCAACCTGGAGCGCGCCATGCGTCCGACCGACCGCCTCGGCGGCCACCTGGTCAGCGGCCATGTCGACGGCCTCGGCCAGGTGCTGTCCATCCACGAAGATGCCCGTGCCCAGCGCTGGCGTTTCGCCGCGCCGGCGGCGCTGCGCCGCTACATCGCCAAGAAGGGCTCGGTCTGCGTGGACGGGGTCAGCCTGACCGTCAACGAAGTGGATGACGAAGGCTTTGAAGTCGCCCTCATTCCCCACACGGTGGCCAACACCGCGTTCTCCGCCACTGGCGTGGGCAGCGCGGTCAATCTTGAAATCGATCTGGTCGCTCGGTATGTCGAGCGGTTGTTGGGTGAAGGAGCCCGCGCATGAACTTCGCCCCCATTCCCGAGATCCTGGAAGACATCCGCCAGGGCCGCATGGTCGTCATCGTCGATGACGAAGACCGCGAGAACGAAGGCGACCTGATCATGGCCGCCGAGCTGGTCAAGCCGTCGGACATCAATTTCATGGTCACCCACGGCCGTGGCCTGGTGTGCCTGCCGCTCACCCGCACCCGTGCGGCCGATCTGGGCCTGGCGCCGATGGTGCAGGCCAATACCGCGCAGTTCCAGACCAATTTCACCGTCAGCATCGAGGCGGCCGAGGGTGTCACCACCGGCATTTCCGCGCATGACCGTGCCCACACCATCCGCACCGCGGTAAAGCCCAACGCCAAGCCGGCCGACCTGCACCAGCCGGGCCACATCTTCCCGCTGATCGCCCAGCCGGGCGGCGTGCTGACCCGCGCCGGCCACACCGAGGCCGGCGTGGACCTGGCCATGCTGGCCGGGCTGGAACCGGCCGGCGTGCTGGTGGAGATACTGAACCCCGACGGCAGCATGGCGCGCCGCCCGGAGCTGGAAGTGTTCGCGCGCGAGCACGGCCTGAAGATGGGCTCGATCGCCGACCTGATCGCCTACCGCCTGGCCACCGAAAAGACCGTCGAGCGCGTCGATGAGCGCGAGATCGATACCGAGTTCGGCCCGTTCAAGCTGGTGACCTACCGCGACCGCATCGCCCACGACCTGCATTTCGCACTGGTGCGTGGCACGCCGGACGCCGACACCCCGACCCTGGTGCGGGTGCAGGTGGAAAACCCGCTGGCCGATCTGTTGCACTGGCGCCGCGATGATTTCGGCGTGGCCGCCACCGATGCCCTGCGTGCCATCGACGCCGAAGGCAGTGGCGTGATGGTGGTGCTGCAGGCCCCGCGTGATGGCGAGGCCCTGCTGGCCCGCCTGCGCCAGCAACCGGCGCCGGTGGTGCCGGGCAAGGACAAGGACGTGAGCCAGTGGCGCCGCAACGGTGCCGGCGCGCAGATCCTGTCCGACCTGGGCCTGGGCAAGCTGCGCGTGCTGGGCACCCCACGCCGCCAGATCGGCCTGGCCGGCTACGGCCTGGAAGTGGTGGAGACGGTGGGCTGCTGAGGCGCGGGCCCGGGCCATGAGACCCCTGTAGAGCCGAGCCATGCTCGGCTTACGCGCGCAGCGCGGGTTCTCCAGTCCGGTGCCGGACAGGGCAGCCGAGCATGGCTCGGCTCTACAGAAGGCCCCCGCCAGCCACGGCCGGGGCCCATCCACGCTAGAATTACCCCCTTATCGAGTCCCCCAAGCCGCATATGAGCCACTACGAAGGCGATCTTCGCACTCCCGAATCGGCGCGCTTCGCCATCCTGGCCAGCCGCTGGAACGCCCGCATCACCGACGCGCTGGTCGCAGGCGCACGCCTGAGCCTGGCCGGCAACGGCATCACCGAAGCCAACATCGACGTGATCCGCGTGCCGGGTGCCTGGGAACTGCCGCTGGTGGCCGCGCGCCTGGCCGCCGCCCATGAACACGCCGCCATCCTCACCCTGGGCTGCGTGATCCGTGGCGATACCCGCCATTACGAACACGTGGCCGACCGTTGCGCCGAAGGCCTGATGCGCGTGCAGCTGGATTTCGGCGTGCCGGTGCTGAATGGCGTGCTGGCGGTGGAACGTGCTGAAGACGCCGAGGCCCGCGCAGGCGGCAGCCACGGCAACAAGGGCGAGGAAGTCGCACTCGCCGCATTGGAAATGGTCAACCTGCTGGAGCAACTGCCATGAACAAGAACACCCAGGGCAAGCCCTCCGGTAAACCCGTCCGCCGCGATGGCGTCGATCCGGTGCTGCGCTCGCGCGCCCGCCGTCGTGCCGTGCAGGCCATCTACGCCTGGCAGATCTCTGGCGGCAACGCCCAGTCGCTGATCGCCCAGTTCGCCCACGAGCAGGCCCGCGAAATCGCCGACCTGGCGTACTTCGAAGCGCTGGTGCATGGCGTGCTCGACAACCGTCGTGATATCGACGAAGCCCTCGGCCCGTACCTGGACCGTGGCATCGAGGAAGTGGACGCGATCGAACGCGCGGTGCTGCGCCTGGCCGCCTACGAACTGCGGTACCGCCTGGACGTGCCGTACCGCGTGGTGATCAACGAAGCCATCGAATCGGCCAAGCGCTTCGGTTCCGAGCACGGCCACACCTACGTCAACGGCGTGCTGGATCGTGCCGCCGTGGAATGGCGCAAGGTCGAATCGGGTCACTGACCCATACCTGTGGTAGTGCCGGCCGCTGGCCGGCAGCTGCGGGGAACCTGAGGTTGCCGGCCAGCGGCCGGCACTACCGCCCACCGCGCATTGCGCGGCATGCATAACCGCGGGAGCGCCCCATGTCCCTGGCCGAATTCACCCTCATCGACCGCATCCGCGCCCGCACCGTCGAGCGCGACGACATCGTCCTCGGCATCGGCGATGACGCCGCGCTGCTGCAGCCGCGTGCCAACGAACAGCTGGTGGTCACCGCCGACACGCTCAACAGCGGCGTGCATTTCCCGGCCGAAACCCCGGCGTTCGACATCGGCTGGAAGACCCTGGCGGTCAACCTCTCCGACCTGGCTGCGATGGGCGCACGCCCGGCCTGGTGCACGCTGGCGCTGTCGTTGCCGGAAGCTACCGAAGACTGGATCGAGTCCTTCGCCGATGGCTTCTTCGCCCTGGCCGACCAGCACGACATCGCATTGATTGGTGGTGACACCACGCGTGGACCGCTGTCGCTGTCGGTCACTGCGATGGGCCAGGTTGGCCGTGGCCAGGCACTGCGCCGCGACCGCGCGCAGGTGGGGGACGATATCTGGGTCAGCGGCACACTGGGCGATGCCGCCGGTGCACTGCGGCTGTGGCAGCAGAACGCGCTGAGCGTGGCCACCGCCACCCTGCTGGCCGACTACGAAAGCCTGCGCCTGCGCCTGCTGCGGCCCACCCCGCGCGTCACCTTGGGCCTGCGCCTGCGTGCCTTCGCGCACGCCGCGGTGGATGTGTCCGATGGCCTGCTGGCCGACCTGGGCCACATCGCCACGCGCAGTGCGGTGGCCGCGCATGTCGATCCCGACCTGCTGCCGACGTCGAACGCGCTGCGCGAGCTGCTCGGCCGCGAGGGCGCGCGTGACTGCGCCCTGCGTGGCGGTGACGACTACGAACTGTGCTTCACCGCTGCCGCTGACCAGCGCGACGCGCTGCACTATCTGGCCGAGTCGCTGGACGTGCCGCTCACCCGTATCGGCCGCATCGCCGAAGGGCAGGGCGTGCACGTGGACGGCGAAGCCGCCGACGGCGGTTACCAGCACTTCGCCTGACGCACGGCGCGGCGCGCTGCCGTGGTGGGTGCCAACCTTGGTTGGCACGGATGTGTCGGGTGTGCATGCCAGCTGCGTGTCGACCAAGGTCGACACCTACCAGAACGAAACGGGTGCGCCGAAGCACTGTTGGGGTGGGTGCCAACGTTGGTTGGCACGGATGTGTCGGGCCTGCATGCCAGTTCCGTGTCGACCAAGGTCGACACCTACCAAAGCAGAACGGGTGCACCGATGCACTGCTCCGGTAGGTGCCAACCTTGGTTGGCACGCCGTTTCCGTTCACGCCGTACGCGAGAGCCCAGCGCAGGCTCGGCGCTACAGGCACCCCTGCCCGCGCGCTGCCATCAACGATAGGCCGCTTCCAGCGTAGCGCGGCCGAGCACCTGGCCAGGAACGAGGGTGGGGGACTCCTGCACGTAAACGACCGTGAGCGCGATACGGTTCTCGCCCAGTACGGAGGGGCCATGATTCCACGGCGTGGCGAAGGCCACGGCGCTTCCCCCGCGCAGCAGCCCCAGCGTCCAGCCAGAGCCGGTCGAGCCGGCGCCGCGGGTCAGCAGATGCCCGGTGTTGCCCGCATCGTTGGCATCGCGCAGGGTCAGGTCGATCTGGATTCCCGCCAGTGGACAGGTCATTTCCACGGAAAAATCGTGTCCGCTGCCTGGCGCATCGATCAGGTCCGCACGCACGGAGGGTGCGGTGATGGTGCTGCCCTGCAGGACGCACGTGGCCTGCTTGACCTCGCCGCTGAGGGTAAGCCGTCCCGACGCGGACGCATTGCCTGTTGCGAACAGAAGCAGGCCTGCAATGGAGAGCAAGGATGCCGTACCCATGGGGCTATCCACCCATCGTGGCATGGTGATCGCGCGGCGTTCCGTAGTCGTCCAGCCACTGGAACTGCAGGCGATCGGGTAGTGCGGCTGCGCCGGTTACCGGGAAGCTGATCGTTTGACCGGGGGCCACCATGTCCACCTCCACGCGTCGACCATCGGCCAGCGTCAACGTGCTCAGCGACACATGATAGGCGCTGGGGTTGTGTACGGTCAGCTCACCGGCACCGGCTTTCCACTGAAGCGCCGCCGCCGCATCACGCACGTTGCCCTGCAGCCCTGCAGGACGGTGGAACAGCTTGATGCGGGTGCGTACGGCGAACTGCAGCACATTCTGGCCGTTCGCATCGGATGGCTTGGGTGGAATATCCAGAAGGTTGAAATAGAACACCGACTCGCGATCGGTCGGCAGCGGCGTGTCCGCAGGGCGCGGCGCATAGGTGATGCGATACGCCTGTCCCTGCTGCGGCTGCAACAGGCGCGGGTCGGCCGGTGTAAGCCGGAAGGGCGTGCGCACGTTCTCCGGCCGGGCATGGCTGTCGCCATTGTCGATCCAGACCTGGGTCATCGCCGGCTGTTCGCCGACATTGCTGGCCTTGATCGTGATGTCGCGAGCCTTGCCCGCATCATGGACGATGCGCGTGCCCTGCAATGTGATGGCGGCCGATGCGGGAACGGCCAGCGAGGCCGCGACGAACGCGGCCATCCACGTCGATGCGCGGATACTCATGGTTCACCTCGTTGGTGGATGCGCGCCGGTATTCGAAACACCGGCGCGCCAATGCGGGATCAGCGGTACAGCACCACGAAATCGCCGGAGGCGTCGGCGGTACCGGCGGTAGCATTCATGGCCGGCGAGGCATACCAGGCGCTGTAGTCCAGCTGGCCGTTGCCGTTGGCCGGGATGGTGACCCACACGGTGGGGTCTTCGCCCACGCGCTGCTGGTTGCCGGTGCTGTCGTACAGCGCAACACCCACGTTGCCAGCGGTCGACGTCGCAGTCAGTGCCAGATTGCCGGTGCTGCCATCCTGCACGCCACCGAAGCGCACGCCGACATCCTGCGATGCGCCAGAGCCGGAGCAGTCGAGGGTGATGGTGAAGTTCTTATGGCCGGCACGGGTGGCTGCATTGACCGAGGCCAGATCAACCTTGCCCATCGGCACGGTGATGGCACCGCCGGTGGAGCCGACCGTGCAGGTGGAGGTGATCAGTTCACCGGTGATTTCCAGGCGCTCGGCGAAAGCCGGGGCGGCGGTAATGGACAGCAGCGAGAACGTCAGGATCTTGGTTTTCAGGGACATGAAGGTTGCTCGATTCGAAAAAAGAAAACGTCGCCTGCTGGCGAACGGCGACAGTCTCTTGAATGAGCAGCCTGGCAACCATGCAATATGTTGCAAAACGTCTTTGAGCTGCTTCTGTTGCCCAATCGCTTCAGAAGCCGTTGATGCGCCTGAATGGACGGCATACCAACCGGCAGCGGTACGCAAGCACTTGCAACAAATTGCATGGTCCGCGTTGAGGGAGGGCCCTAAGGTGCACGCCCATGCCGCCATTGCCACGTGCAGGCCGCACTCCGTCATGCCGTCGTAAACCTGCTGCGCAAGCAGGATTCCCTGGAGTCCCTCGTGACCATCCCTCTACGCGATGTATGTGCTGCTTCCCCGTTACTGCTGGGACTCTTTGTTGCCGGCGAAAGCCTGGCGGCGACCTGCCAGCCCATCAGTGGCGATGTTGATCTGACCCAGATGATCGATGTGGATTATGTGGCCGAGCCGGACCGCTATCTCGGAACCGCCCAGGCGGACCTTGTCTTCACATGTGATTCCGGGGCGACCATTACCACGGTCACTCCCAGCCTGCTGGGCATGCGCTACGTGCGCGATATCACCGATCGGGGCGCAGCGTACGAGCTTGCATCAGGTTCGCCGCTCTTCATGTTCAGTGCGAGGGCATCCGCCTGTGACTGGGTAGAGGAAAATCCAGGTGATCCGCCGGTGTGGTGGTGCAATGAAGCTGAACAGCCTATCGGGAACACGTTTCGCGATGGTCAGCCTGGCGATCTCTACGCCTATGGCTTGAGTGGGGAAGTACGCGTCACCCTGGTTGTCGATATCTATTCGCGTGGTGGCGGCATGACCGATGTGCCGATGCGCAACGTCGGCTTCACCACCACGCAGTGGAACACCTTCAACGGCCGCCACAACCTGAACATTGGCGTGCGCTTCCGGGCGCAGACCTGCGCGGTCGCCGCACGCGATGTGGTGCTTGATCCCATCGACATCATGGACCTGCATACGCAGGGCAGTGGCGGGGAGATGCCGTTCGAGATGGCCGTCACCTGTGCCGCCGCCGGGCGTCCGCTGAGCCTGGAAATGCTCGATGCCAACGACCCGAACAACGTCAACAGCTGGTTGGTGCCCGCCACGGGTTCCTCAACCACGGGCGTGGCGCTGCAGCTGATGCACAACGGTGCGCCGCTGCAGTTGCACCAGCAGTGGGTGCAGGGCAGCACCGGTACCGGAACCGTCCAGGTGCCCTTCAGTGCGCGCTACCTGCATACCAGCGACCCGTTGGCGCCAGGCGCCATCCGCGCCGAAGCCACGTTGCTGGCGAACTACAACTGAGGTCATGCCTGTGATGTGCCGTCACCGTCCCTTCCATCCCCTGCCGTGGGCCATGAGCCTCGCATTGGCGTCGACCGCTACGCAGGCAGCGCCGGCCCCCGCGGTTGAATTCAGCGAGGGCTTCCTCATCGGTGGACAGGCCATCGACATGCGTCGCTATGCCGAGGGCAATCCCCTGCCGGTGGGCGATTACCGTGTGGACGTGCTGGTCAATGGTCGATTCCTGGAAACGCGCGACATCACCTTCGTCGCCGCCGGGGACAATCACAGGGCCCAGCCTTGCCTGCCTGCGCCCATGCTGCGAAGTCTGGACCTGCAGACGCAGCATCTGGCCGCGCTGGAGGCGGCCGACACCGCGTGCATCGATCTGCCGACGCTGATCGAAGGCGCCACCGTCGCCTTCGACAGCCATGCGTTGCAACTGCTGTTGACCATTCCGCAGGCCGCACAGGCACGCAGCGCGCGCGGGCACGTGGCACCGGAACAACGCGATGCCGGCATCACCGCAGGCTTCGTCGACTACACCGCCAACCACAACCGCAGCAACGGCCAGGCCAGCAGCTACCTGGGGCTGCGTGCAGGCGTCAATCTGGGTGATTGGCGGCTTCGCCACCGCACCTCGTTCAGCCACACCGCAGCCGGCACGCGGCGGGCCGTCATCAGCAGCCATGCGCAGCGTGATATTCCTGCCTGGAACAGCCAGCTGCTGATCGGGCAGAGCAACACCGGCGGCGAGCTGTTCGACAGCGTGGCCTTTACCGGCGTGCGCATCGCCACCGACGACCGCATGCTGCCCGACTCATTGCGGGGCTTCGCACCGGTCGTGCAGGGCATCGCCGAGGGCAATGCAGTGGTCACCGTGCGCCAGGGTGGCATCATCATCCACGAAGCGAACGTCGCGCCGGGGCCCTTCGTCATCGACGATCTCTACCCCACGCACTTCGGTGGTGATCTGGAGGTCACCGTCACTGAAGCCGACGGCCGCAGCCAGCGCTTCAATGTCAATTTCTCCGCCGTGCCACAGGCCCTGCGCGCCGGTGCTTCGCGCTTCAGCAGCACGGCAGGCGTGCTGCGCGATGCCGGCGTGCAGAGCGAACATCTGCGGTTTGCCGAAGGTACCTACGCGCGGGGCCTGAGCAATCGACTGACCGTGCTTGGCGGCAGCCAGATTGCACAGGGATACACGGCGTTACTGGCCGGCGCGGCGATCAATACCGGCATCGGTGCCTTCGGTGCGGACGTGACCCACTCGCGCGTGCGCCAGCCCGGCGTGGGGCTGATCAGCGGCAACAGCTACCGGCTCAACTACCAGCGCTATGTGGCCGCTACGGGTACCAATTTCGGGCTGGCCGCCTACCGCTACAGTACGCAGGGCTTCTTTACCCTGGGTGACGCCGCCCGTTCCCGTGGTGATTCATGGGACGTGGGAGGCCGAGCGCGCCAGCGTTACCAGCTGAACTTCTCGCAGAGGGTGGGCGAGCGCAGCAATCTCTACCTCAGTGGCGGCCATGTCGCCTATTGGGACATCGCGCAGCGCCAGAACGATTTCCAGCTGGGCTTCCAGACCACCGTGGGGCGTGCCAACGTCGGCCTGTCCGCATTGCGCTATCGGCTGGGCGACGGCGGGCTGGATACGCGCTACGCCCTGACCCTCAGCATGCCGTTGGGCCGCAGCCACCACGCACCCCGGGTCAGCAGCCAACTCACCCATGCCGCAGGTGGCCAACAGGCGCAGCTGGGCCTGAACGGTGCCTTCGGCGAGCGCCGCGCGCTGAACTACACGCTTTCCACCACGCGCGGGCAGGGGCAATCGACCAGCAGCAATGCCTACGCCACCTACCAGGCGCGCTGGGCCCAGCTCAACGCCGGCTACAGCCGCGCCGGCACGCGCAGCAGCCAGACCTTCGGCGCTGCCGGCAGCATGGTGGTGCACCCGGGAGGCCTCAACTTTGGCCAGCCAGTAGGGGAGGGCCTGGTGCTGGTGCATGCGCCGGGTGCGCAGGGCGCGCGCGTGGGCAACGGCCACGACATCCGTGTGGCAGGCAACGGCTACGCCTTGCTGCCGCATGTCACGCCCTATCGCTGGAACCGCATCGACCTGGAGCCGTCCGGCTTGCCGCTTGAGGTCGAACTGCTGCAGACCTCGCAGCGCGTGGCACCCACTGCCGGCGGCATCGTGCGCGTGGCATTTGAAGTGCGGCGCGAGCGTACGTTGTTCATCGATGCCACCGATGCGCTGGGCCAGCCTTTGCCCTTCGCGGCCAGGCTGGAGGATGAACAGGGCACACCGCGGGGAGCCGTGGGCCAGGGCGGCGTGATCCATCTGCGCGGCCCGCAGGACGAGGGCACGCTGATCGTCGATCCCCAGGGGCCGCACCGTTGCCGCCTGCACTACCAGATGCCGAGCGAGCCCGACGCCTACGGGCTGTCCTGGAGCCAGGCGATGTGCCAGCCGCTGGCGCCGGATGGGCTGCGGGTGGGGCGTCTCTCCACCCATGATGCGTTGGCTGAGGAATCAGCGGCGCCCCCACCACATGAGCCGAATCTTCATGACCGTTGAACTGTCGACCACGCCGACGTCTACCTGCCGCCTGGCTGTCCTGCTGGCGCTGCTGTCGATACCCCTGATGGCGAGCGCCGACTCGGTGGTACTGGATATCAACGGCCGCCTGCTGCCAGGAACCTGCACGCTGAGTGCGCCCGCCATCGCGCTGGATCCGGTGAGGGCTGGCGTTCTCAGTGTTGGTGGCAACGCATTGAAAGCCGGCCAGCTGGAGTTCACCGGATGCATTGGCGTGGCGCAGGCGGTGTTGTCCTTCGATGGCCTACCCGCTGATGGTGACGCCGATCGTTGGAAGAACACCGCAGCGGCCGACGCCGCCACCGGCGTATCCATCGTGCTGCTGGAAGGGGCTACAGGCAATACGCATCTGAAGCATGGCAGCACCGGCATCGTGGTTCCGGTCAGTGGAACCGGCGCGGTCTATCCGCTGCGCGCAGGCTACTACCGCCCAGACAACCGGGGCGTCAATGCGGGCCAGGTGCAGGCGTCCATCACCGTCACCGCCGCCTATCGGTAACACGAGAGCCGAGCATGGGCTCGGCGCTACAGGTAGGTGCCAACCTTGGTTGGCACACCGTTTCCTTTCGCGCGATGCGGGGGAGCCGAGCATGGGCGCGGCGCTACAGGTAGGTGCCAACCTTGGTTGGCACGCCGTTTCCGCTCGCGCGATGCGGGGGAGCCGAGCACAGGCTCGGCGCTACAGGTAGGCGCCAACCTTGGTTGGCACGCCGTTTCCGTTTGCGCGATGCGGAGGAGCCGAGCATGGGCTCGGGGCTACAGGTAGGCGCCAACCAAGGTTGGCATCTACCCAAGCAAAGCGGCACCGCTTATGCCGCGCGCAGCTGCACATCCACATATTCAGACAGCCCACGGCAGGCCAGCAGCAAGCCCTCGCGCGCGCCATCGCCCATCTCCTGGGCAACCTCGCCATCCACGCGCACGCGTTCGGTGGCGTGCAGCAGCTCCAGCAGGAAGGTCAACCCGGCGTTGGCGCGGTCGATGCGCGCCAGCGCCAGCCGCTGCCCCGGCGTGCGGCCGTTGCCCGGCCACGGTTGGCCGTCGGCAGCATCGCCCTGGCGGATGTGCTGCAGGCAGGCCAGCAGGGTAATGGTGCCGGGTGCTTGCCCCTCCTGCAGTGAGGCGAAGGTGCTTTCCAGCGTGCGTGCCAGATCGTCAGGCAGGCGCGTGGCGGCTTCACCGAGCGTGGCGAACAGGTGCGGGTACTTGGATGAGGTCATGACGGCGTCCTTGAGTGCGAAGCAAGGGGCCGCCCTCTGCTTAACAGCGAGGGCGGCGGACGGTGCGTGGTTCCAATACCGGAGGTTGATGTAGAAGCGCCGGCGGGCCGAGGCCCCCACGCACCGCCCGCCATGGAAGCGCGGGCAGAATGCCTGCCGACGCCGCCCAACAAGGAAAGAGCGACGCCGACAGGCAAGCGTAACCAAACACATCAACCTAACGGGATTGGAAGCCCGTGCCACCCGTTGTCGGTGGCGCGCCATGATGTGCACGGAGGTGCTGCCGTACCAATGAGAAAAGTTTGAAAGTCGAAAAATTTGCGGTGTTCGCGTGCCGCCGCCATCAATGACCACGCCGTGCCGATTGCGACATCGTGCGTTGAAACCCATCTGCTGCGGATGTCTGTAGAGCCGAGCCTATGCTCGGCTTTCGCGCAACGCGCGGGGGTTCACGCACGCGGACCGTAGAGCAGCCGAGCATGGCTCGGCTCTACAAAGTACAGCGAGCTGCCATTCCAGTATTACCAGCGGTACGTCACAGAGAGGTTGCCGGTAGCTTCCCGGTAGCCGCTGTCACCGCGCATTACGCCGAACCCGCCCCACGCGCTGAACCCGGAACGGAACTGCACGCGGGCACCGGCACTGAGTTCATAGCGGTTGCGCGGAATGCCGGCCTTCAGCACTTCGTCGTCAAAGGCGATGCCATTACCCGCACCATCGCGGTACCAGTTGGCCGCCAGATACGGGCTGACCGAGGCACCCACTGCCGAGCGTGATTCACCCTGCAGGCGCAGGCCGGCGCGACCGGACAGGCCGCTGTTGCCGGCTGCACGCACCACCGTGCCATTGGCTTCGGTGTGCACATCGGTCTTGGCATCGGTGTAGACCAGCTGCAGTTCCGGCTGCAGGCTCAGCGCGGTGCTGCCGATCTGGCCGATGCCGATGCGGTAGCCGGCTTCCAGCGACGACTGCCACAGATCCGAGTCATAGCGTTCCTCGGCCAGGCCTTCGCCCTGCACGCGGTTGCGGAACTGGCCGCGCTGCACGCTGGCATCCACGTACAACGCATCGTTGGCCCAGTTGCTGTAGACGCCCAGCGCGCCACCGTCCAGCTTGCCGCGCGCGCTGTAGCCGGTGACGTCCGAACGCGACGCGGCGCTGCTGCGTGCAGCGGTGCCCATCAGGCCCACACGGCCACGGCCCTCGTCGAACACGCCCATGTCCGCACCCAGCTGCAGGCGCGAACGGTCCGCACGCAGGTCCAGCTGGTGATCCACCGCACCGAGCTTGCTCTGGTGGGTATCCACTCGCGCCCAGCCACGCACCCCGTCGGTGGCGGTGCTGGCCCCGTTGCGGTCCTGGTAGCTGTGGCGCAGCAACTGGCTCAGCGCGAACTGGTTGGCCAGATACGCGCCGGCTTCCGGGCGCAGCACCGGCGGGTTGATCGGGTCGATCGGGTCCACTGGGTCTACCGGGTCAATCGGCTTGCACTCGGGCAGGGCGGGGTCCACCACGCACGGGTCCGGGCCGGCGCCGGTCTGCGAGCGCAGGTACCAGTTGCCGTTGGCGTCCTTCACCAGGAAGTACTCGTACTGGCCGCCGACGGCGCGGCCGAGCAGATCGAACTGCGCGTTGGACGCACCGCCGATGTCGATCAGTTCGATGCCGCGCTCGGTCTTCGCACCGGCACCGCCGGCATTGAGTACGCGCACGTTGGCCTGTCCGTTGGCATCGCCGGCAATCACCAGCGTGTCGGTCAGCGAGGTGTCGTCACCCAGCACGGTGTTGAACAGCAGGGTGCCGCCGTTGCCGGTGAACTGGTCCACGTTGAGCGTGTTGAAGGTGCTGGCGTTGCCCAGCGCCACCGTTCCGGTGCTGCCCAGGGTGAGGTGGCCGACGTTGCTGTCGCCGGTCATCAGCCAGGTGCTGCCGCTGTCGATGCTGGCATTGGTGACGTTGATGAAGCGCCCATCGATCTGCGCCTTGCTGCGCAGGAATACGTCCAGCGTGCCCAGTCGTGCGCTGGCTTCGTCACTGGCAACGTCGCCTGCCAGCTGTGCGTCGTCCACGCTGAAGCGAACCCTGGAAGCGCCAGGCACGCCAACAAACGAGCCCACCTGCAGCAGATGGCCATCGCCGCCCCAGAGCCGGGAGCCGTTGGAAACCGTGATATCGAATTCCGGCGCGAGCAGAACCGTGGCGATGCGGATTGCCGCGCCGGTGCGAGCGATGACGGTCGAGTCATCGATCACAATGCTGCTGGTCAGATCATCACCGGTGCTGTACAGCACCATGCCAATATGGTCTGCATCGATGTGGGAGCCGTTACGTACTACAACGTGGCCTTGAGCCATGCGCAGGCCGACACCGGAGCTGCCCGGATTCTGAAGTTGAGTCTGTTCAACGCGGACGTGAGTGGCGTCCAGCTCCACTCGCGCCCCTGATACTGCGCCGGTGCTGTGAGTCAGGTCGATTCCGACCGAGTACATGTCGAACGCGCCCAGGCCCGTCGCGCGGGTGACCTGCACGTTGCTGCCGAACAGTTGCGCCGAGGCCGCATCCGCCAGCACCAGCCCTCTACCGAGGATCGAAGAGTCGTGCGCTGCCAGCGACGACGTGCCTGCCAGCTGAATCGTGGTGTACTGCCCGGACTGGTCAGGCAGGCGCGCCACTGCATTCAACAGGACAACAGAGGAACCATCGAACACCTCGATGCCAAGTGTTTCGCCACCATTGACCTGCAGGTGCGAGCCTTGCAGCAGTCGCCAGGACTCTGCTGGATGGCCGGGAAGTACCTGCGCGGCATCATCCACCAGTTCGCGCGCCTGCGTGTTGAAAGTAGTGCTGGCAAGGCCGGTCAGCAGGCAGCAGGCGAGAAGACTTGGGCGCGCTGTGGAAAGACGGTCGTGTCGGGGTTTCGATGTGAGCTTCATAAGTCAGCTGCGGAAGTGGGGAGGTTCCTGGAGCGGAAGAGGCCCATGACCTCTTGTGCCCTGTAGAGCTGAGGCATGCTTGGCTGGTGGACGCCGCGCGGGGTTTCATGCGGGCTGAGCGAAGTGCAGCCGAGCTTGGCTCGGCTCTACAAAAGAGCGGCTGATCGCGTAATGTGGAACGGTGTCGGGGAGCGGTAGCGCCGGGCCATGCCCGGCGTTGTCGTGTAGGGCCGAGCCTATGCTCGGCTCTACAACGTGCAGTGCGCGCTGTCTGTCCGGTGTTACCAGCGGTACGCGACGCTCAGGCTGCCGGTGGCCTCCCGGTAGCCGCTGTCACCGTGCATCACGCCGAAACCACCCCGCGCACTGAGCCCGGAACGGAACTGAATCTGTGCACCGGCACTGAGTTCATAGCGGTTGCGCGGAATGCCCGCCTTCAGCACTTCATCATCGAAGGCAATGCCATTGCCGGCACTATCGCGGTACCAATTGGCGGCCAGGTACGGGCTGACCGAGGCACCCACTGCCGAGCGTGATTCACCCTGCAGGCGCAGGCCCGCACGGCCGGACAGCCCGCTCTGGTCCAGCGCACGCACCACGGTGCCATTGGCTTCGGTGTGCACATCGGTCTTGGCATCGGTGTAGACCAGCTGCAGTTCCGGCTGCAGGCTCAGCATAGCGCTGCCGATCTGGCCGATGCCGATGCGGTAGCCGGCTTCCAGCGACGACTGCCACAGGTCCGAGTCGTAGCGTTCCTCGGCCAGGCCTTCGCCCTGCACGCGGTTGCGGAACTGGCCGCGCTGCACGCTGGCATCCACATACAGCGCATCGTTTGCCCAATTGCCGTATACGCCCAGTGCGCCACCGTCCAGCTTGCCGCGTGCGCTGTAGCCGGTGATGTCCGAACGCGAGGTCGAGCGCGACTGTGCCAGCGTGCCCATCAGGCCCACGCGACCACGGCCCTCATCGAACACGCCAACGTCCGCACCCAGCTGCAGGCGCGAGCGGTCCACGCGCAGGTCCAGCTGGTCATCCACCGCACCCAGCGTGCTGTGGGTGGCGTCCACGCGCGCCCAGCCGCGCACATCGTCGTTGGCAGTGCCGCCGCCCTGGCGGTCGCGATAGGTATGGCGAAGCATCTGATCCAGCGCGAACTGGTTGGCCAGGTAGGCACCGGTTTCCGGGCGCAGCACCGGCGGCGGCGGGTCCACCGGGTCCACCGGGTCAATCGGCTTGCACTCGGGCAGGGTGGGGTCCACCAGGCAAGGGTCCGGGCCGGCGCCGGTCTGCGAACGCAGGTACCAGTTGCCGTTGGCATCCTTCACCAGGAAGTACTCGTACTGGCCGCCCACGGCACGGCCGAGCAGATCGAACTGCGCGTTGGAGGCACCGCCGATATCGATCAGTTCGATACCGCGCTCGGTCCTGGCACCGGCACCGCCGGCATTGAGCACGCGCACGTTGGCCTGGCCGTCGGCATCACTGGCAATCACCAGTTTGTCGGTCAGCGACGTGTCGTCACCCAGCACCGTATTGAACAGCAGGGTGCCGCCGTTGCCGGTGAACTGGTCTACGTTGAGGGTGTTGAAGGTACTGGCGTTGCCCAGTGCAACGGTACCGGTAGCGCCCAAGGTGAGGTGGCCAACATTGCTGCCGCCGGTCATCAGCCAGGTACTGTCGCCATCGATGCTGGCGGTGGTGACGTTGAAGAATCGGCCGTCGATCTGTGCCTTGTTGCGCAGCATCACATCCAGTGTGCCGTTGGTGACGGAGGTGGGGTCGAAGGTGACGTTGCCGATGAGACGGGCATCGTCCACCGTGAAGTCAACGTCGGTCCGCGCGGCAAGAACGCTGCCCTCGCGCGCGACGCGCAACAGCGTGCCGTCGCCTGCGATCAGCTGCGCACCGTTGGCGACGGTGATGTCGTAGGTGTTGTCGAACAACGGCATCACCTGGATCGCCGCACCACGGCCCGACTGCAGTGTGGAGTCGTTGATATGCAGGCGCAGCATGCCGTCGCCGTTGCGCTCGCCCCACAGCATGGCGCCCACGTTGGCGGCGACAATACGGGAGCGATTGACGATGTCCATCTGGCCGACCAGCATGCGCACGCCGAGGCCACTGTTATGGGGACGAGCGGGTGAGGCGAGATCGTCCACGTGGATCGACGTGCCATCGATCAGGGCATATGGGGTATCGCGGGTGCTCGCGTCGAGACCCTGTGACAGACCTACGCCTACCGACTTTGCGGCGTTGGGGCTGAGATCAGCTGCCGACACGCGGATGCTGCTGTCCTTGACTGTCAGCGAGGTGTTGCCGCCTCTGAGTTCCACCTCGCCGTTGATCCTGGACGAATCGGCAACCAGCGAGGAACGCTCCCATAGCTGGATGGCGGCAATCTGATTGCCGCTGCGGCTCACCTGGGCACGGTCAAGAATGACCTGCGACGTATCCTCTGCCTGGATCTGCTCGGTTTCGCCACCACGCACGGTCAGATGGGAGCCATTGATGAGACGCCATGCCTCGACCGGATCACCGGCGGCAACTTCGGCTGTCTGGCCATCGAGCTCACCGGCCATCGCAGCGCCGAGAGGGCCAGCGGCCAGCGCAAGCAGGAGGCTGCGCAGCAGCGGGCGTTGCAGAGGCATGCCATGCGGGCGTGCGGTACGGGCGAGGGTCATCGGGAGTCCTTGTCGTGGGGCGGGGAGGCTCGACTGCGATGGACGAGCCTAGGCTTGAATCCGTTTCTTGTGAAAGCAGTGTGATCGAGTGGGCTGAAAACGAAACGGTATGCCTTTTTCGGGCGTAGTTTCATTCGCTGCAGTCAGTCGTCCCATACAAATTGTTGCAAAGCGCGCGGGGGAAGGGATCACACTTCAGGTGCCGCTCAGCCCGGCGCCATCGGGCGGTCTGGACTACCTTCGCCTTTTTCGCCCCCTGTAGAGCCGAGCCATGCTCGGCTGCCGTCCGCGCGGCGCATCCGAGCCGAGCATCGGCTCGGCTCGGCTCGGCTCTACAGCGTCCTATGAAGACGGCCTGCGTCTCCTTCGCGTTCTTTGCCTCCTGTAGAGCCGAGCCATGCTCGGCTGCCGTCCGCGCGGCGCATCAGAGCCGAGCATCGGCTCGGCTCTACAGCGTCCTATGAAGACGGCCTGCGTCTCCTTCGCGTTCTTTGCCTCCTGTAGAGCCGAGCCATGCTCGGCTGCCGTCCGCGCGGCGCATCAGAGCCGAGCATCGGCTCGGCTCTACAGCGTCCTATGAAGACGGCCTGCGTCTCCTTCGCGTTCTTTGCCTCCTGTAGAGCCGAGCCATGCTCGGCTGCCGTCCGCGTGGCGCATCAGAACCGAGCACGGGCTCTGCTCCACAACCGCAGCGTGAGTGCCATTCGGCTCATGCGTGCGGCGCCGGTCATCTTTGCAAGTCTTTGCATGGCGGAAGCGCTCCGCATCTTTCACGATGCGGACCCGCATGGAAGGGCAACGTCGATTGCATTCCAGGCGCTACAACCGGCCCGGCGCGGCGCTGTCTTCGGACTAGTTTCAATTGTGTCCGCGATACAACTTTCCTCATGGAGGGAGCCTGCGCGGGTCAAGAGAATGCTGCCCAAAGCGCGATGCGGCTCTCCATCTGGTTGGGCTGGTCATCACCTTGAACATCATCATTGAACAGAATTCCGAGGCTTCGCCATGCATCGCCTATTCGTCGCGATCCATCTCCTGTTGCTTGCTGCGACGGCACACGCAGCGCAGCCACAGATCAGCGTAGGTACGCTGTTCGACTACATGGAGCCTGGCCGCAGCCAGCTGCTCAAGCGCGTGCGCAACAGCGGCGATGCCACCGCGTACGTGCGGGTGGAGGTCACCCGCATGCATTTCGACGGCCAGGGCAATGTGACCGAAACGCCGGTGGATGCTGCCGCGTTGGCACGCAACGAAGGCGGTGCCAGTGGGCTGATCGCCAGCCCCAGCCGCATGATCATTCCCGCCGGCAATGGCCAGCAGGCCACGCGGCTGGTGTTCCGTGGTGATCGTACGCAGGAGCAGTACTACCGCGTGCGCTATGTGCCGGTGATACCCGATGCTGGCGAGTTCTCGCTCGATGCCAATCAGGCAGAGAACTACCAGCAGGGTGTGCAGGCCGGTGTCAACGTGTTCACCGGCTACGGCACGGTGGTGTTCGTACCGCCGGCTGCGACGCGCTACGACACGCAGCTGCACGGCCCTCGCGTTTCCAATGCCGGCAACGCCACCGTGGTGCTGGACAACCTGCGCCAATGCAACCGCGCGCGACCCGATGAGTGCAGCGGCGGGGTGAAGGTGCATGTCTTCCCCGGGCGCCAGCACACGCTGGCCGAAGAGGAGGGCTTCTACAGCCGCTTCGACCTGTTGGAAGGGACCCAGCGCCGCACCATCGACACCCGCAACTGACGGCCAGAACGGCCGCGCGTACATCCAAGGTTTTACTTCGCCGGGCCTCTGCCGGGGGGCTCGTGGGGAAGTTGCGTCCCGAACCCGGCAATCCATTGTTTTTCATCACCCTAGAAGGAATTACCCATGAACCTGAAGAAGGTCCTGCTCTCCACCGCCGCCGCCCTGGTCATTGCTCCGGCCGCCAGCTTCGCCGCCGATTTCCCGGTCACGGTTTCCGTGGAGGCCATCATCCCGGCGGCCGATGGCCTGCAGATCACCCCGGTCGGCGGGTGGGATGCGATCACCCAGACCATGGGCTGGGACATCGCCCGCCAGGATCTGCGCCCGATCAGCCAGCAGATCGACATGCGCAGCAATGCGGCCATCGAAGGCTACCTGACCAATGATGCGGCGCTGACCTCCGGTGCCAACCTGCTGCCGATGGCCGTGCGCGTGAACGGCAAGACGCTGGCCACCGGCGCGGCAGGCAAGGTCGAGATCCTCACTGCCGCCGAGGCCGCAGCCAGCCAGCGCGTTGCGGTGGAAATCGCCACCACCAAGCCGGGCACCGGCTACGTGGAAGGCAACTACGCCGGCCAGGTCTACATGATGTTCGAAAGCACCCCGTAACACATCCCACAAGGCGGGGACGCAGGCGCGTCCCCGCCGTACTGCCTGCCCCGCCATGGAATGCCCCAATGCCCCCTATTCAACGCCCTGCTGCGCTTGCCGTAGCGGTTGCCGGTGCCATCGCGCTGCTTGCCATGGTGCCCCGCCATGCCCGCGCCGAAGCAGCACTGCATACGCTGCAGCAGCAACGCGAGCGCATGCCGGCCGAGTTCCGTGAGCATCTGTTCGGTACGCCGTTGAGTGTGCGGGTGGAACTGGATGGCACCTTCCTTGGCGATGCCGAGGTCCTGCTGCACGAAGACAACCGCTTGCAACTGCTGGCTTTCGGTGACAGCTACGACAGCGCATTGCCGGCGGCCGAGCGCGAGCGCTGGGCGGCCTACCTGGCCGAGCCGGTGCCGTTGGGGAAGCAGTCTGCAGCATCGCAAGGGCTGGCGGCGCTGCACTACAGCCTGGGCAACTCGCTGGTGTCCCTGCTGAGCAGCGACGGCCACCGCGCCACTGCGGGTGGACGTTACCTGCAGGTGCCGGCGCAGGGCAGTACCGGGCTGATGCTGCGCAACAGCCTGACCTACAGTGGCGGCGAGCAGCAGGACAATGCCCTGCGTTATGGCGCCGATCTACAGGGCAGCCTGGGGCAATGGACCGCGCTGGGCAGCTACCAGTACTACCGTTCGCGGCTGGCGGGCGACAGCGACGGCCACTACGTCAGCGCGCTGCACGCGCAGCGCGAATTCAAGGATCATTTCCTGCGCGTGGGCTATTTCCTGCCCACGTTCCAGGGGGTGACCCGGCAGCCGCGGGCGCCGGGCACACAGAACTACACCAGCCTGGGTTTCATGGCCGGTTCGTCGGATGTACTGCTGGCCGACACGGCGGGCGAGGCGGTCTACCCGGTGTATGTCACCGCCAGCCGCGAAGGCGTGGTCGAGATCTACCGTGATGGCAATCTGGTCGGCACGCAGGCGGTGGCGCCGGGCATGCAGACGCTGGATACCCGCCGCCTGCCGGGCGGCATCTATGAGGTGGAACTGCGCGTGGTTGAAGACGGGCAGATCAGCTCGCGCGAGATCGCCACCATCCACAAGCCGAACCACTGGCGTGATGCGAGCCGTCGTTGGCGCTACAGCCTGTTCGCCGGCCGCCAACAGGGCCTGCTGGACAGCGGCGATGACGCCCAGCATGGCAAGGCCGCCGCAGGGGCCGTAGTGAACTATCTGCTGCATCCGCGTGCAGTGGTCGGCGCCAGTGCACAGCGGGTGGGCGAACGCCACAGCCTTGGCGCCTCGCTGGACTGGCAGGCCAGCGAACGCTTCAACCTCTACACCAATCTTTATGACTCCAACGATGCCGGTCGTGGCGTCGATGCGCAGGGCCTGTTGCGCTACGCGCGCGGGTCGCTGGTGGCCTCGCACGCGCGCAGCTGGGTGGAACAGCGTGACCGCGTGGTGGGCCGCGACGGCCAGCCGGCGCGCTGGGAGACCCATGGCGGCTGGCAGGACAGCAGTGCGCTGTCACTCAACCATCGATTCGGCGACGCCCACAGCCTGACCCTGCGCGTGGGTCACAGCCAGGGCTTCAACGCGGGCACCAGTGTGGATGCTTCGTACTGGCGGCGGCAGCGGCTGTTCGGCAGCGATGCCAGCTGGCGGCTGTCGGTATACGACCGCCCGGGCAGCGACGTCACGTCCTCCCGCCGCCAACGGGGTATCGACTTCACCGTCAGCCTTGCATTGGGTAACCCGGGGCGCCGCTACAACGGCAGCCTGGGCAGCCGTACCGGCGCAGCCGGCCAGCGCGATCTGTACGCCAGCCTCAACGTGCAGCAGCAGCTGGACGCACCTTGGCTGCAGAGCGTACATGGCACCGCCAGCGTCGACCGCAATGGGCTGGGGCTGGGTGCAGGTGCCTACATGGACCGGCAGCAGTTCCAGGGCGATGTGCAGGTGCTGCGTGCCTCCAGCGATGGTCGCCTCAGTGGCAGCGCCAATCTGGAAAGCACGTTGGCGTTGGGTGGCGGGCACGTGGCGATGGTCGGGCGCGGGCAGACCGCCAGTGCCGATACCGGCATGATCGTGGATCTGCATTCGGATTTTCCGGGCCTGGCGCTGCGTGCCGATGACAGCCGTGGGGGCGGCGTGGTGCTGCGGTCGGGACGCAATTTCGTGCCGGTCAGCGCGTATCGGGAAGGGCACGTGCAGTTCGATTTCAACGACCACCATGCGCACACGGCAGCGATCCAACCGTCCACGGTCCGCTATCACCTCAACAAGGGCGGCGTGATGCATGCGCAGGTGGATGTGCTGCGCACCTATACGGTGATGGGCCAGATACTCGACGCCGATGGCAACGGCGTGCGTGGCGTGCATGTGATCAACCACGCCAGCCGCAGCGTCAGCCAGGACGAAGGCTTCTTCACGTTGGAACTGAGTGCACGCGCGCCCGTAGTGGAGCTGCGCCATCCGGATCAGCACAGCTGCACGCTGACGCTGGACGAAGCCCGCTATCCGCGCGAGGGCGATCTGGTGATGGTGGGCGGGCTGCAGTGCCCGCCGCAGGTGGCAGGAAAATGAACCAGCAGGCCAAGAGGAGTCGAATGATGTGGTGTGGCGTTCTTCCACGGCTGTGGGTAGCCGCGTTGATGGGGACCGTGGCGGGCACTGCCGCAGCGGCACAGGTATCGATCCAGGCCAGTTTCGCGCCCAGCGCGCTGGAACCCACGCGCAACGCGTTCACCAATGACACGCCCAATGGTGGTTTGTGCACGCGGCCTGGCCTGTGCAGTCCAGACGAGAAGAGCGTGCAGCTCCCCTTCTACGTGTCCTATGGGGCGTTCAGCCCCAGTGCGGATCTCTCGAACCAGGCGTTGTTCAGGGTGCCCAGTGCATGGCGCAAAGTGCAGCTCGTGCATGCGGCGACCGGCCGAACCGCGGAAACGGAGTGGCGCGTGTCGTTCTTCGGTTCAACCTATCGCCTACCGCGCAGCGTGCATGACATCACCGGGCACCCCAACGTGTCGCAGGGGCATCACAATCTGTGGCAGGGCTACGCGTGGAACTACGCGCCGCCGGGCTGCGGGAACATGAACTATGCAGAGGTCAGCCTCTTCATTCTCCGCTACGGCTGGCGTTTCCCCGAGTCCAGCCCGACCTGCACCAAGCGCACCAACTTCGCGTTCGAGGAAGGAATGCTGCTGACCGACGTGAGCATCGGCTACCTGATGCGGTCACCGAATCCGCTGGCCATGGAATCAGGCGAGTACACCGGCCAGCTGCATCTCAGGCTGGGCCCGGGCGGTGACTTCGACTTCGGCAACAATGCCCGTCCGTCCGATAGCGAGTTGATCATCAATTTCACGCTGACCGTTTCCCACGAGTTCCAGGTCACCTTCACCGAGGCGAACCCGAAGGTCAGCCTGGCACCGGTGGGGGGTTGGAGCCAGTGGACGGTGCATGGCAAGGCGCCGCCGCGCCTGCAGCAGGAACTGCCGTTCCTGCTGACCAGTTCCAATGAGTTCAGCGTCAAGATGCGCTGCGAGCATGACGTGGGTGGCCAGTGTGGCATTGCCAACGCTGCCACGCGGGAAGTCGTGCCGATCGATGTGGACGTGACGATGCCGGGCATGCGCGCGATGCACAGCGGTGGGTTCGCGCAGAACACGCCGTTGGTCAGCGAGCGAAGTGGCCAGGTCGCGCCACGCTTCACGCCGAACTCGTATCTTCAGAACCGACATTCAAGATTGCGCTTCGCCGCCAGCGGCCCGGCCGTGGCGGAGATGCTGAAGGCACCGCAGTCGCGCTGGCACGGCGATGTAACCGTGGTGTTCGATTCGGAGCCGTGAGTCAACCGTGGATGCGCATGTACCGCCATTGCAGCCCGATGTAGAGCCGAGCCCACGCTCGGCTCACCGCGCCAAGCGCGGGGTCATCGTGACCTGAGCGGACGGCAGCCGAGCATGGGCTCGGCTCTCCAGTGCGGTGGATGCATCGGCCTGCATCACCCAGGCGGCAGCACCTTGCCCGGGTTGAGGATGCCGTCCGGATCCAGGGCGGCCTTGATCGCGCGCATCGTTGCCAGTGTTGCCGGGGTGAACGCCTGCGCCATGAAATCGCGCTTGGCCAGGCCGATGCCATGTTCGCCGGACAGCGTTCCGCCCAGCGCCAACGTCAGTTCGAAGATCTTCGGCAGCGCGGCATGCGCACGTGCGTTTTCGTCGGCGTCATCTGGGTGATAGAGGATGTTGACGTGCAGGTTGCCGTTACCGGCATGGCCGAAGGTGACGATGGTCAGCACATACTCGCGCGCCAGGGCCTGCACGCCCGCCACCAGATCGGGAATGCGCGACACCGGCACCACCACGTCTTCGTTGATCTTGCCCGGTGCCACACTGCGCAGTGCCGGCGACAGCGCTTTGCGTGCGGCCCACAGCTGGTCGCGCGCGCGGCCTTCCATCGCCACGTCCAGTTCGATCATGCCGTCGCCTTCGGCGGCAGTTGCCAGCGCCTGCAGCAGGTAGGGCAGGGTGTCGTGATCACCATCGGCTTCGACGAGCAGCATCGCGCCAGCTTCCGGCACCTCGGCGCCGTTGAGGCGCAGCAGCTCCAGGCTGCGTGCGTCCATGAATTCCAGACGCGTCGGCACCACCGGCTGCGACATCAGGCGTGACACCGCAGCAGCGGCAGCATCGGCATCGCGATACAGCACGCGCAGGCCGGCCTGGCTGACCGGCAGCGGCGTCAGCTTGAGGGTAGCCTCCACGATCAGTGCCAGCGTACCTTCGCTGCCCACCAGCAGGTGAGTGAGGTCGTAGCCGGTGGCATCCTTGGTGTAGGCGCCGCCACAGCGGATCACCTCGCCGGTGCCGGTCACCGCCACCAGGCCCAGCACGTTGTCGCGGCTGGTGCCGTACTTCACCGCGCGCGGGCCGCCGGCATTGCAGGCCAGGTTGCCGCCGATGCTACAGATCTCCGCGCTGGACGGGTCCGGTGCCCAGAACAGGCCGTGCGGGGCGAGTGCCTGCTGCAGGGTGCCGTTCAACACACCCGGTTGCACCACGGCGCAACGATCGCCGGCCCGGATCTCCACGATGCGGTCCATGCGGGTGAACGACAGCACGATGCTGCCCGGCAGTGGTACGGCAGCACCGGTGGTGCCGGTGCCGGCACCGCGCGCGACCAGCGCTACGTGATGGGCGCGGCACGCACGTACCAGTGCCTGCACCTGTTCGACGCTGGCGGGCAGCGCGACGGCGGCAGGGCGTTGATGACGCCACGAGTTGTCCTGTGCGTTTGCCTCCAGCGCGCCGTCATCCATGCGCCAGCCCTCCGCGCCCAGCAGGGCAGACAGTTCGGCAACCAGGGCAGCGGGCAGGGCAATACTCATGGCAGATCTCGTGGGGAAGCAGGAGCGGGTTGAATCAGTTTCCAGGCAACAACGGCGCCGGCGAGCGGCAGCCACACCCAGCGCAGTTCCGAGAGCAGGGTGGCGATGCCGCGCGCGCTGAAGAACTGCGGGGCAAAAGGCGAAACGCGGATGGGTCGCCAGGGCGCGAAGAAGCGCTGTTCGCTCCATGGCCAGGCCAGGGCAACGCCAAGGCCGCCGGAGGTCATCGCGTCGAGCAGGGGATGGCTGGCGGCGCAGATGAACACGAATACCGCCGCCTGTACGGTGGACGCCACCGTTGGCCGCGCCGTGGTAGGTGCCACCCTTGGTTGGCACGAAACCGCCGACCCAGGTCGGCCGCTACCAAAGAACGCCAACACCGCGGCCAACGCCGCCATCACGCTGGCAAACAACAACGAATGGCTGGCACCCCGATGGCCGAACGCATCGGCATAGGGAATGTGCAGCGCGAACGCCAGCACATCGGCATCGGGCAGCATGGCCGCGACCACACCCGCAGCCAGCAGCCACGCCGGAATGCGGCCACGATCGGCGGCGCACCACAGCGCCAGCGGCACAGCGGCATGGGTGATGATCGAAGGCATCAGCAATCATCCAACCGGAACGCATCGCGCAGCCAATGCAGCTGCGGCGGTTCACCCGTGGCTTCCACCACATCAAAGCGGCAAGGCGCATCGGCCAGCGCCGGATGGTCCTGCAGGTACAACAACGCGGCATGCGCCACACGTCGGCATTTGCGTACATCCACCGAGGCCGCACCGCCACCGAAATCAGATCGCGCGCGGTAACGCACTTCCACGAACACCACGGTGCCGGCGTCGTCCATCACCAGGTCCAGTTCACCGCCGCGATAACGCACGTTGCGCGCGCGCGGCAACAAGCCGGCCTGTTGCAGATGCTGCTCGGCGGCGGCTTCCACCGCCGAGCCCCGTTGGCTGCGCTCAGCGACCACCGACGATCGGCATCGGCCGGCCGCCATTGAAGGTGGACCAGGCCGGCTGGCGCAGGATGTTGCCGTTGCTGTCCAGGAACAGGGTGCCGGTCGCACCATCCAGGCCGCCCTCGTTGGACAGCTTGTCCAGGTAAGCGGTGATCTTCCAGGCATCGGCGCCGAAGGCGAACAGGCGGCCGGCGGCACCGCGTGCGCTGGGCAGGGTACTGGCGACCTGGCTGGCCGAGGGCAGGCCGGACACGCTGCGCACGTTCCAGGCTTCGTTCGGGTAGACGATGCCGTCCAGCGCCACGTCTTCTTCCACCTTGCCGCTGCCGACAGTCAGCTGCGAGGTGCCCACGCGGGTGGCACCACCGGCGCCGGCCAGTGCCAGCTGCGGCGCCAGCAGCCGGGCCTGCGGCGCGCGCACGGCCAGGAACACGGCATCGACCTGGCCGGCATTGCGTATCTGTGCACCGACATCGCCGACCGCATCGCTGACGCCGATCGTGGCCACCACCTGGCCGCCACGCTGGGCGAAGCGCTGGGCAAAAGCGGCAGCGGCACGGCGGCCGGTGTCGTCGGCGCTGTTGATCACCAGCGCCTTGCCGCGCTCGCGGCCACGCAGGTATTCGGCGGCGACGATACCGTCGTCTTCCGGTGCCAGCGAGAAACCGGCACTGCCGGCCGGCGGTGCGTCCTTGCCACGGTTCAGCGCCAGCACCGGCACTTTCAGCTGCTGGCGCCCATACACCGCGTCCACTTCGTCGCGGCCGAGCGGGCCGACCACGAAGTCGGCGCCGGCGCTGACGGCCTTGTCATAGGCGGCCAGCGCACCGGCTGCGGTGCCGGCGGTATCGATGAAGGTGATGTCCGGGCGGCGGCGGGTCTCGCCGTAGTACGCGGCCAGCAGGCCATCGCGCACCGGCTGCGCGGCGGTGGCCAGGCGGCCGCTGAGCGGCAGCAGCACGGCCAGCTTGACCGGCGGGCGGTAGCCATCGCTCAGCGCCGGCGGGCGCTTGCTGGTATCGAACTGGGCCGCGCCATCGCGGTCGAACGGGCGCGGCAGCGGCAGGCCACGCGCGATCAGTGCGCGGCCGGCGAAGTTGTACAGCGGGTCGTTGGCCGGCAGCGCGGCGGCGCGGCTGCGCAGGGTGGTGTCGTCGAGGGTGCCGAGCAGGCCGGCGATGGCCGACTGGTTCTCGTTGCGGGCGGTGCCGGTCAGGCCGGCATGCGCGCGGGCACGTTCGGCAGCAGCGCCGAAGCTGTCACCGGTACCCTGCAGGGCAGTGGCGCGGGCCAGGTACCAGCGCGTGCGCAGCGCCGGCAGCACGTTGTCGCCGCTGTCCTTCAGCAGCGCCAGCGCCTGCGCCGGCTGCTTGTCGGCCAGTGCCAGCTCGGCGCCGGTCAGCTGGTAGCGCTGCAGGCTGGCACCGCTCAGCTGGCGGGCGGTGAGCTGGCCCAGCAGGCTGCGTGCGCGGGCACTGTCGCCGGCCAGGTTCCAGGCCCAGGCGGCATCGGCCAGGGCGTTGGCGCGGGCACCGCCGCGCAGGGTGGCGGCCAGGCCTTCCAGCTGCAGCGCGGCGTCGCGCGGCTTGCCCTGTTCGATCAGCGCCAGCGCCTGGCTCTGGCCCGGCGATTCGGGCGCGCTGGTCAGGCTGGTGGTGGCACAGCCAGCCATCAGCAGCAGCGACAACGACAGGGCGGAGATCCGTGCGGCGGGCTTGTTCATGATCGGGTCCATGCGATGAGGGCAGCGGCCTTGGCCGGGTACACGCTACGATTCTACCCTTGCCCCGTGAGTACCGCTGAAATGAGTGTGCCAACCCTGTACG